>CAXXGF010000072.1:0-5853 GCA_963677445.2 Melioribacteraceae bacterium
CCTTCTGGCAGTCGCTTCTGTAGTAATGATAATCGCGCTTGTTATCTTCACTATTTTCCTTATAAGAATGAACAAAAAACATAGTGAAAGCCGGAGAATACTGACTGAGAAAAAAAATGAAATTGAAGAAAAAAAATCGTATTCTTAAAGAACGGACTACAAAAATCTTCCGGCAGAATATTGAAATTAATGACCAGAGTCAGAAACTTGAAGAGAGCCTGGAAGCTCTCAGGGTTAGTGAAGAAAGATTCAGAACTCTTGTGGAGAATTCTCCGGTATTGATCGTAAGATATGACAGTCAAGTGCCGGCATAATTTATATCAGTCCGAACCTGAAGCAGATAACAGGAATCGGTGAACAGGAGATATTATCAAAAAAACCATCTGAAATAAAATATTTTCAGGATAACCCCCGCTTTTGGGAAAGAAATATTCAGCGCGTAATTCAGACAGGCAAACCATTTTCTTCCGAGGTGTCATTCGCGGCGAGAAAAGGAAGGATACACCTGAGCTGGAACCTGGCTCCTGAATTTGATATTCACGGCTTGCCGGAAACAGCTATAGGAATATTGATTGATATTACCGAGAAGCGAACAGCGGAAGATCAGTTGAGAAAACTTGGCAGAGCGGTGGATTGCAGTTCAGCTTCAATTATTATAACAAATGACCTGGCGGAAATTGAGTATGTTAACAGCCGGTTCACTGAAATCACAGGTTATACAAAAGAGGAAGTATTGGGCAAAAATCCGAATATTCTTAAGCCGCCATTTAAACCTTCGCTCGACTATAAGGACTTATGGGAAACAATTACCGCGGGAAATGTCTGGAATGGTGAATTTCATAATATAAGGAAAGATGGCACCTATTTCTGGGAGCTGGTATCTATCTCGCCGGTATTTGACAAAACCGGAAAAATAACACATTATGTCGCGGTTAAGGATGAAATAACCGAAAGAAAAAGAATGGAAGAGGAGTTAAAAGAAAACAGGCTGCTCTTGAGAACAATTATTGACACTTCACCATTCCTGATTGCATGCATTGATTCGGAAGGGAGATATATAATAACTAATAAAAAGTTTGCCGAATTTCATACAAGGAGTATTGGTGAAATTGAGGGAAATAATATGAAGAATATTCTTCCTTCCTCCTTTTATCCAAAACACCTTATGCTTCTCGGGGAAAGTATAAAAGGAAAAACAGTTCCTTTTAATGATGTTTATCTGCCCTCTTCAGGAATGCCGCTCTATACTTACGGACTTTACACACCATACCTGGATAAAAATGATGATATTTCGGGAGTTGTGGTTGTGGCGGCAGATATTACAAAACTGAAACGAACAGAAAGCGCTCTGAAAGTTTCGGAGCAGAAACTTAAGGAAGCCAACGCGACAAAAGATAAATTTTTCTCCATTATCGCTCATGACCTTAAAAACCCTTTTATGACAATAATTGGTTTTTCAGAAATTCTTGCCGATGACTATGAATTATTGAAGGAGAAGGAGAAAAAACAATATATTGAAAATATAAATCTCGCGGCAAATACGACATTCAGATTGCTCGAAAACCTGCTGCAGTGGAGCAGAAGCCAGAGAGGGAAGATAAAATACAAAAAAGAAAAGTACGATCTTTATCAGATTGTAAATGATAATATTACACTAATGGAGATGAATGCCTCTAAAAAAAGTATAAAGATTGAGTCGGAAATTGAGGCGAATACATTAGTTAACGCCGATTATAATTCACTCAACACAATCGTTCGAAACCTGATATCGAATGCGGTTAAATTCACGAGGAAAGGTGGCAGCATTATTGTTTCTTCCGAACCAAGGGGGAATATGGTCGAAGTATCGGTTAAAGATGACGGGATAGGTATGAGTGAAGAGACTATAAAGAAACTCTTCAGAATTGATGAATCGATTTCGAGGGAGGGAACTGCCAGTGAAAAGGGAACCGGACTTGGTTTAATTATATGTAAAGAATTTGTTGAGCATAATGGCGGTAAAATCTGGGTTGAAAGTGAACCGGATAAGGGAACGACTTTTTATTTTACACTTCAAAGATTTAAATAATTCAAATAACAAGTAAAAATACCTCCACGCGAAAAGGGAAGGATTATGTCTGAATGAAGATTACAAATTTTAAGCTGCCCAATACACACACAATAATGTTTGTTCTGATTATTTTTTCTGCTTTACTGACCTGGATAATACCTTCAGGAGAATTTGAAAGAATTGAAGTAGATGGCCGGATACTGGTTGAAAATGAATCATATCAATCCGTTGAAAAAAATCCGCAGGGTATAGGGGGAATTCTTACAGCGCCGATAAAAGGTTTTATTGATTCGGCGTCAATTATTGGTTTTGTGCTTATCGTCGGGGGGGCTTTCGGAGTTTTTCAAAGGACCAAAGCGGTGGATTCTGCCATTCACTCAATCGCGGCGGCGCATAAAAAATATAATCTTATACGTCTTCTGCTGATTCCAATATTCATGACGATATTTTCTCTCGGGGGAGCGATATTCGGGATGAGCGAAGAGGTTATTCCATTTATTCTCTTTTTTGTGCCAATGGCGATTTTACTTGGTTATGACACTATTACCGGAGTAGCCATTCCATTTATTGGAGCGGGGGCAGGTTTTGCCGGCGCTTTTATTAATCCTTTTACCCTGGGAATAGCGCAGGGGATTGCGGGACTTGAAATTCTTTCGGGAATGGGTTACAGAATTATTGTTTGGTTTGTAATTACAGCGGCGGCGATAATATATGTTATGCGTTATGCGGCAAAAATTAGAAAAGATAAAAATAAAAGTCCCATTCCGGAAATTGATAATGAGTGGAGGAAGAAAAACCTTAATGATAATGATGATAATCAGCACAAACTTGAATCGAGGCATAAGTTTGTTCTCGCAGCTTTTTTTACCGGATTAATTGTTATGGTTTTCGGAGTATTAAACTATGGGTGGTTCATTGAAGAAATTTGCGCTGTATTTCTTATAACAGGAATAATTGTTGGGATCATTGGCAAACTGAACAGTAAAGAAATTACCGAAGCGTTTATTACGGGAGCAAAAGATTTGATCGGCACCGCGCTGATCATCGCGCTGGCAAAAGGTATCAAAATTGTGGCCGATGAAGGAAGAATAATAGATACTATTTTAAGCTTTCTTTCATCGGGAGTTTCGGGGATTCATCCGGTTATTTCGGGGCAGGTAATGTTCTTCGTTCAGTCGTTTCTGAATTTCTTCGTCCCCTCGGGAAGCGGGCAGGCGGCGCTTACTATGCCTGTTATGGCGCCTTTGGCTGATCTGGTCGGAGTAAGCAGGCAGACAGCGGTGCTTGCGTTCCAGTTTGGCGATGGATTTTCCAATATGATCATTCCTACCTCAGCGGTAACTATGGGGGTTCTATCGCTCGCGAAAATACCCTGGGAAAAATGGGCTTTATGGATTCTGCCCCTTCAGGTTATTTTTATTATTCTTAGTATGCTTTTACTTATTCCTCCATATTTTATAAATTGGTAATCAATCGGTGTCGCGCAGAGGAAAGTTTTGCCGTTAGGAGTTAAATTCTACGCAAAATGGCAAAATTATTGCCGGTTGGCAGTAAAAATCGGCATTAGATTCCGGTCTTTTTACAAAGGACGCAAAAACCGGAATGACAATCAATTGGTAATACTTTGTGAAAGCCAATTCGTATTTCGTCATTTTTATCCGCCGCAGAGGACGTAATTCCTCATTATTTCTGGCTTGCCAGTTTATGATTATGACGATTTCTATTCAATTCCTATTGGTACTGGCTCTGTCAGCTTAGGAGTTTTGGAATTCAAGAGCCGTATGTTAATTTTCAAAACAAAACATACAAAAGGTCCGGTTATCATCCCCTCCAAACTATATTGACGTTCTGAGTATAAAGAAAATATTGTGTTTGATATAACGTGACGCCAAAAGAAAGGAAGCGGGCAATAAAACTCAATGAATCAATCCTTCTTCAGGCATAATAATATTAAGATATTATCAGGTCAGATTTATCTCCACAAGTTCAAAAAAGTGTTGTTTACCGGTAAAATATTCCTCAATAATATCAAGCGATTTCACCTGGCCGGGCCAGGCGAAAAGAGAGGCCGCTTCCTGTTTTGTTACCCATTTGAATTCAGAATGTTCATTTGAGATAACCGGGTTCATGTCGTTACGAACCAGGGCCGCGAATACCGGAATCAATAATACTGAGTCGGTTTTTGTTGAGTAAAATGAGTTAATATTGGGGACCACCCACAAACGGAGAGGTTTAAGCATGGTTTCTTCCACTATTTCTCTCATAGCTGTTTCATAAGCTTTTTCACCTTCATTAATACTCCCGGTGACCATCTGCCAGATATCGGGGAAAATTTCCTCTTTAGAACGTTTCAATACCAGGAATTCAATTCCTTCCGGTGTTTCCCTGAACAAATGCGCTTCGATCATACCTTTTTTTTGTTTCATCTTCAATATCTCCTGATTAAAAATAAGCGCGGGCTTCGGCTCTCATCGTATGGATTACCCGGCCGCTGCCCTGGAATCTACCATCATATGAAGCTGTAGTTTGCAAATTTCCTGTAATCCTGTAATCAAAGTTAACTCTCCAGTAATAATTTTTCCCGGGAAAATTTCCTCTTGTAATTTCGAAAGGAATACTGTTCTCGGAATTGTTGGTTGTCAGCTCGGTTCTTTCTGCTTCCATTCTGAGCCTTCCACGTCCTGAAAAGGAAAGGTTAAATCTTAATGTCTGGCTGTTTACATCAATAATTGTGGGATTTTCAGGATAACTGTCTGTGTTTCTTCCCGCTTTAATTTTAAAACCGACCTCAAGATTATTAAGAGGGCGGTAAGAAAAATCGGTTGAAAATTCACTGCTTTCAATAGTCCGCGCCCGGTTGGTTATTTCGGGCGCTTCCAGATTGTCATTAGAAAATGTGATATCAGTCTGGTTGGAAATTTCTTTTACGAGGCGGAAATTTATTCTGAAACTTCTTTCATTGTAAAAACCTCTCTCATTTCCCGAGCTATACTGGTTGAGGCTTTTTTTCCTGGTATATCTGAACCGGAAAGATATATCCCTGTTGTTTTTGAACAGATTTATATCCTGCTGATAAAAAATGGAGCCTCTGATTGTGGTGGAGTCATTTAAAAAGCTGTTGAAATTGAGCAGGTAAATCTTTTTTGTATCCTCTTCTTTGCTGTTTTCCTGTATTCTGATAACCGATTCCGATGAAAGAGATTTTACGACAGTATTAATAAATCCGCTGCTCCTGATATAATTATCAGGTTGTAATTTCAGTCTTCCGTTCAATTTCAAATCGATTACAGGAAAAAGCTCATCTGTCGGGATGACAGTCTGGATAAAATCAGCATCATAAGCTGAAAGCTGAAATTCATCCTCATCGGCGACACCATTCTCGTTCAGGTCGCCAAGATAAATATAGTTCCCGGTTCCTACCGGTACCCTGACAAATACTTTCTCGAATCTCGAGCTTCTTTGAGTAGCCGCTTCATAAAATATTTCTCCTTCCACCGCTCTTTTTAGCAAATTGGTTTTTCGTCCGCGATTTGATCAATACAGTTTCATTATTGCTGTAACCTTCATCCTTAAATAACTGTGTATATTTTTTTTCTCTTGTAATTAAACTGAAACTGGATCGGATTTCCCTGATTCCCTGGTATTCGAGATTATATTCGCTGGTCAACGCTTCAGACTGTTTTCTCATTAGCCCGCCGACAGGAACAGATTCCTCGCGAAATGAATAACCATAAGAAAAAAAAAAATCCATAAAGGTTTAACAGTTCAATGCCGGGTTTATACTCGATATAACGGTGACTTCC
>CAXXGF010000073.1:0-148082 GCA_963677445.2 Melioribacteraceae bacterium
ATTATATATCTACTATGAAAATAAAGAAGAGCTTCTTAAATCAACCTATATTGAGATTAAAAGGAGAATGGGGGAAGAAATCTGCCGAAATATTGATGATGCAATATCAATCAAAGAAAATCTTAAAAACATCTGGAAATCGGGGCTGAGTTTTATCAGCAGGAACAGAGAGGCATTTTTATATGCCGAGCAGTTTTCTAATTCAGCATATTCCGAACTGGTGGATCACAGCGAGCTTGACCAATTTTTTGCGCCTTTAAAAAAAATGATTGATGAGGCGATTGATAAAAAAATAATTAAAGAAGCTCCATTTGAGTTGATCACCGCATTTACTTTTTTCCCGATGATGTTTATTTCGAATAAAAAAATGTGCAGAACCATTGAAGTAAATGAAAAAATAACAGAGCTCTCCTACGAGATGGCCTGGGACTCAATCAAGAGATAAATTATGAGAAAAAGAATAAAAAAGCTGATAAAGGTTGGCGCTATTAGTTTGCTGGCAGTTTTAATCGCGGGATTATTTATCGCGCAATCATGTTCATCGGCACAATACAGCAGCGGAGATAAAAGAATGAATAAAATAAAAAAGTCGGAACAATACCGGGATGGCAAATTCCACAATTATCATGGAGCTCTTGAATTGAATTTTATTAAAAGTATTCCTTTGTTTTGGGAGTTTTTAGTCTCGGATAACCAGAGAACGCCGGATATAAAAATACCTATAGTAAATAATGACCTGAGCCTGATAAAAGAGAAGAGGGAAAATGAGCTGAGCGTTACCTGGGCCGGCCATTCTTCGCAGATCATCAATATAGATGGAAAACTTATTCTTACCGATCCGGTCTATTATAGATCCACCGTTTTTATGGGACCCTCGAGATATAACGGCGACCTTCCTTTTGATATAAACGCGCTGCCTGAAATAGACCTTGTTTTGATATCACACAATCACTATGATCATATGAATATAAAAACTATAAAGAGTATACATAAAAAAGTTAAACATTTTATTGTTCCCCTTATGGTAGGGGCTGAACTTGAAAAGGCGGGCGTCCCGACAGAAAAAATTACTGAAATGGACTGGTGGGAAGAAATCACTCTCTTTGATGATTTCCTGGTTGCTTTTACACCTACGCAGCATTTCTCAGGCAGGGGATTATTTGACAGGGATAAAACATTGTGGGGATCGTTTGTTGTGAAAGGACCGGTTCATTCTGTCTACTTCAGCGGCGATTCAGGCTACTTCGACGGTTTCGCGAAAATTGGGGAAAAATATGGTCCATTTGATTTAACAATGATGGAATGCGGAGCTTATAACCAGCGCTGGCGTCACATTCACATGATGCCCGAGGAGACGGTTCAGGCGCATATAGATGTTAAAGGTAAGATACTTCAGCCGATGCACTGGGGGACGTTTAACCTCGCTCTACACCCCTGGTATGACCCTATGGTAAGGGTGGCAAAAGCCGCCGACAGTCTTGGCGTTAAGCTGGCGACTCCTGTAGCCGGTCAGACTATAACAATAGGTGATTCACTGAATACAGAAAGGTGGTGGGAACCTCTGATCACAGGTGAAAAGCTGCCGTGATAAGTGTTCCCCGGGAATTTTATGATCGTTTGCTTCTGTCGACTGCTTTAAGGATCTTAAGGTTAAGAACTATAAATCTCCAGAACTGAACAATCTTATTATTCATCAGACTTTTATCGCGCGCTGAAATTTTCATTTTTACTCCTGTTTATTCCGGTATAACTTTCCAGCCGGCTTTCGCCCGGAATTTATGCATAAATGTTGTATGAATCATTCTTTTCATCCAGGCTCCGGCAAGTCCCATTTCCATGTGTGTAACAAAAAGATCCCGCCCCTCTTCATTGGGGAATCTGCGAATATCGGGCACAACAGGGTACATCACAATTGTAGCGGCTGAGCCATCCCAGAGTGAATCGCCCATAGAGGCAATACAAGCCGCGAACATTTCGGACATCCTTTCATGGTGAGTCATTCTTCCTCTTTTAATCAGGTCGATGATATTAAGAGCGATAATACGTCCTATTATACCGGAAACCATTCCTGTCCTTGGGGGAGCCGCTGATATCAGAGTTCCGTTTTTTGTTTTATGAGGAACTGAGATCGGTCCCGGAGGAGCGAACGCTATTCCCCCCGCGAAGATGTTTCTGAAATTCCTGTTCTGGTAAACTGCCGGCCAGGCATCGGGATTTTCAGATAAAGTCTCATAATCGAGGCCGTAAATGGCGTCAACGGTTACAAACCCGGCCTTGTTAACAACTTTCTGTGAAATATCTTCACCATTCCTGCCAATATATTTAATATCCTGTCCGGTAAAACGGGGGATAAGCATCGCGAAATCATAGCCGCATTCACCATATTCACCATCAAGATTTTCCCAGTAAATTTTGTCCTTATCAACTTTGTGAACCGCTTTGCCTGTTTCTGAAATTATACCGTAATCATCAAATATCGCCGAAATGAATTCCCTGCTCGAAACAAATCCATCTTTGGTTTTTGCTCTTACACCGCGAACCCCGAAATCTCCCGGTTCCGATTCATTGGAAAGATAAACAATTTCAGCATTATTTCTCAGGTTCCTTTGCACAAGGTCTTTGTGGATATTCGTAATATACTCAAGGGCAGCGCCCTGGCAGGTTGCGCCCGGATGACCCGTGCCAATAACTATTTTTTGTTTTTCGTCCGATTCCATTTTTTTTATGATCTCTTTATACGCATCGCGGCTTTGAACGGCATGATCAAGGTTGCAGATGGAATATGTATTCCCCTGTTTTGGTCCCAGACCGGGAGTGGCGTCAAAGTCAAGTTTCGGACCAAACGCCAGTACAAGATAATCATAATCGAATTGTTTCTGATTTCCACTTTCATCTTCAGCAAATAGAAATTGATCCTCCGGATGTACTGCCGTGACTTTGCCCTGGAAAAAATTGATGTTCTTTTTCCTGTATACCGGTTTGAGGGGAAATGTTGTTTTTTCCTCTTTCATGTGGTCAATACCGACCCATACGAGGGAAGGAATAAAAAGGAAATAATCATTCTTGTTGATTACGGTAATTTCATGATCTTTGCCCAGAGCGTCTCCGAGGTACAAGGCGGAAGTATGACCGGCAAATCCGGCCCCGACAATTACTATTTTAGACATTCGGTCCTCAAAATTAGTTCTGAAAAATTAGATTCAGTTATTCAAAAAAGGATTCAGGGTGTCATTTGTAATCAAAAAGAATAATATTACGCATTGTGCGGAAACGGACAACATAGTTGAAAATCGTACAAAATGAGTTGAATTTATCATCAATAAACCGGCGAATTCGGAAGTGAAGAGCAGTCGGTGAATAGTTGCTTAATTGACAATGGATAATTAAAAAAAGACCGGTTTTTTTATCATGTATCATTTTATCCTGTTAGTCTTTTAATACACTTAATCCTTTTCTTGCTTCGTTTTCCGGCTCCATCCGCAAATTCCGAAGGAAATATTGTGCTGTCGAATAAGGTCGATAAGGTTTTATTTTTACGGGGATTACCTATGCTACTAAGGTTAAAAAAATCAAAAATAAGGTTTTTTTGAACATTTTGAGAAGACTGGCAGATATGAATGGCGCGTCGGTATATTCGGATGGAGAAAGGGTTGGAACAGGATTTTCAATCTATTATGTCAGGACTGATTATGATTACTTTAAGACCTTTGAAATTCCTTTGACGGCGGGGCGGGCTTTTTCAAGAGAATATAATACAGACATAAACGGAGGATTTATTCTTAATGAAACCGCTGTGAAACTTATCGGCTGGAAATCGCCAAATGAAGCAGTCGGGAAAAGATTTGTTTATGGCGGGGTAGAAGGACAAATTATCGGCGTTACGGAAGATTTTCATTTTGAGTCACTTCATAACCCGATATCTCCGATTGTTTTTACACTTTCGGAACAAAGTCTTAATCAGATAATTATACGATTACTTCCGGGAACTGATAACGCCACAATTAAATATGTAGAAGGATTAGTTAAAGAGTACGCGCCTAAACATCCTTTCAGCTACAGTTTTATCGAAGAGAGACTTCAGCAGGGATATATTCCGGAAGAAATTTTGGGAGAGATGCTTGATTATACAGCGATTCTCGCGGTATTAATAGCCTGTCTCGGTCTTTATGGCCTGGTATCTTACACAGTGGAACAGAAGACAAAAGAAATCGGAATAAGAAAAGTTTTGGGCGCCTCCGTTCCTTCTTTGTTTGTTATGCTCACCGGCAAGTTCAGCAGGTGGGCTTTGTTCGCGAATATAATTGCCTGGCCTTTGGGATACTGGATAATGAACAGCTGGCTGGAAGATTTTGCCTACCGGATTGATTTATCTCCCATTCATTTTGTATCGGCAGGTTTTATAACATTAGTAATCGCCCTCGCAGCTTCGGGGATACAGTCTGTCAGGGCGGCAATGGCAAACCCGGTTGATTCACTTAGGAATGAGCAATAATTATTATCGGCTTCTTTAAAATAAAAAAACCTCCTTTGCAGGAGGTTTTTCAAGGAAGTTATATACCAATTAATTTAAGGAGAGTAAAAAAAATGGGAAAAGGTGAGCAGCCTTTGCCCGGGTGATTTATATAGTAAATCGAAAATCTGCACGTGGGGATTATTCCTTAAGGAGTTAAATTCTACGTAAAGTGGCAAAATATTTGGTGACTATTTGGATTGTAGCTTTTTTTTAGCTTAACTCTGTTGATCCCCTACAGGCTCTTATCACCACACTAACGCCAACATGTTGAGAATAATCTAAGGAGCAAAATTTGTCAAAAAGCCCGCCAATAACATGTTGCCGATTGACAGGCTACGATTCTAAATCCATAAGCTGATGGAGTCAGAAAATGAAAAGTTATCGGTTAGCTCAAGGATAGTCCTCCCCCGTCTTCAAAGAAAAACACTTTGAATCCACCCCCTCCGGCGGGCACTGCTGTCAACTTAAGGGATTTTATTTTTTACCGGCCCCGAAGGGGTCGAAGCCGAATAGCCACGGGGTGTTCCCGCAGGGAATTCCCCGTGGGGACGGATAGAAAAAATATACAATCCCCAATATTCCCGGGAACATAAAAAAGATTTTGGGCCTAAGTTGACAGCAGTGCTCCGGCGGGGGATATTTATCGATAATCCTGAGCAATCAAAATGTCCCCCGCCGGAGGGGGTGGCCCCGATGTGTTTTTCGTCGGGGACGGGGGAGGACACACCTCGAGTAACTACGAAACTTATGCCTGGCAATAAAACTTTCTAACTGCTGATGAATATCTTACCAATTTGCGTATAATTTAACTTCTTATTGAATAAATCGCCGCCCGTTTTGCCAGAGAACTTTTCCCCATAAGGGCGTTTTCCTCAGCTTTGCCTGGGGAAAATTTAGGGATCTTACTATATTTTTTTGTTCTTTACTACCCCACAGGGACGTTCCGCAATAATGCTGCTTCTACAAAGCAGATTCGATTCAAAAAAATATTCCCGGGAAAGCCAATTCGTAATTCGTCATTCCTCATTATTTCTGGTTTGCCAGATTATTCCGTAAGCAGTCAAATTCTACGCAAAATGGCAAAATTTTATTTGACCATCAATTTACCGGGGAATTCTGTCGTCCCTGGCGGGACTTTTGATCAACTTCTTAACTTATTTCCCCACAATGAATTGTGGGGCTATTATCTATCGTCCCTGACGGGACTTTTTTGGGATTTTGAAGTTATCTTAGAGAAAAATTGCTGGTTCTTATCTCTCCACTAACCACTATTCACTTCTGGCTTTGCCAGTTTATGATTACGATTATAATTACGATTATGATTTTTAACGGCCCATCCAGCCGCCATCGACTGTTATGACGGTGCCATTGAGATAGGCGGAGGCGTCTGAGGAGAGAAATACAACTGTTCCCATAAGATCCTCGGGAGTTCCCCAGCGGCCATGAGGGATTCTGTCTAATATCGCTTTATTTCTTACAGCGTCTTCACGAAGGGCTTTTGTATTATCTGTAGCGATATAACCCGGAGCGATGGCATTAACGGTAACACCTTTTGAAGCCCATTCATTCGCGAAGGCCATTGTAAGCTGTTTAATTCCCCCTTTTGAAGCGGCGTAACCGGGAACCGTTATTCCACCCTGGAAGGAGAGCAGGGAAGCGATAAATACAACCTTGCCATATCCTCTTTCAACCATATCCTTGCCAAATTCCCTTGTAAGGATAAATTGTGAATTTAGATTTACCTCAATCACTTTATCCCAGTATTCATCAGGATGTTCGGCTATAGGTTTTCTTAATATTGTGCCGGCGTTGTTGATAAGAATATCAACCTTTTCGAAATCTTCTTTCACTTTACCGATGAATTCATAAAGAGAGTCACGATTTGAAAAATCGGCCATATATGATTTAAATTTTTTCCTAAGTCCGGTGATAATTTTTTCTGTTTCGGTGAAGTCACTTTCGTAAGAAACGCCGATAATATCAGCTCCCGCTTCCGCGAGGGCTTTAGCGTAAAACTGCCCTATGCCTTTATTGCAACCGGTAACAAGCGCGGTTTTACCATCAAGGCTGAATTTGTCAAGTATCATTTTATCCTCTGTAATTATTTCATATTTTCCATTGGTATCCAGTCCATATCATCAAAGTCCTGGTTTTCTCCTCCCATCGCCCAGATAAAAGAATAATTCTGAGTTCCGGGGCCTGAATGGAGAGACCAGCTTGGTGAAAGCACAGCTTGTTTATCCCTGATCAAAATATGCCTTGTTTCTTCCGGCGACCCGATAAGATGGACGACGAAAGATTCTTTTCGGAGATTGAAATACATATAAACCTCTGATCTGCGCTGATGTGTATGCGCCGGCATGGTATTCCATACGCTTCCTTCATCAAGAATTGTAAGTCCCATTACAAGCTGGCAGCTCTCAACTTTACCCGGAAGAATGTATTTATGTATCGTGCGTTTATTTGAATCGGCAAGTGAACCGAGGTCAACAGATTCAGCGTCTTCAAGTTTGATATATTTATCGGGATATTCGGTATGTGCAGGATAACTGACAAAATAGAAGAGGGCGGGGGAGTTTTTATCTTCGCTTCCGAAGGTTATTTCTTTTTTCCCTCTGCCAATATAAAGCGCATCGTAATGATTTAAGTCATATTCTGTGTTATCAACTTTTACTTTCCCTTTAGCGCCGATATTAATAATTCCGAGTTCTCTTCTTTCGGTGAAATAATCGGCGGCCATTTCTTTTTTACTGGCTGTCAGGCTTAGTTTTTCTCCAACGGGAACCGCTGAACCGGTGATTGACCGGTCAATATCAGAATAAACCATAGGAACCGCATTCTCCTGAAATAAATTTTCTATCAGGAATTTTTCACGAAGCTGTTTCGTGGTCAGATTAATAAATCCTTCTTTATCTGGTGAATATCTAACTTCCATTTTAATAACTCCTTTTTAATATCCAAAGAATTTTGGTATGAACAATGACAGTTCAGGTATGTATGTTACAAGCAGCAGGGCTACAAACATCGCGATAAACATAGGGATAAGCGGCTTTATTACTTTGGTTATCGGCAGATTGGCGACAGAACACCCGACAAAAAGCACACTTCCAACCGGCGGTGTACAAAGTCCCACACTAAGATTCATGACCATTATTATTCCGAAATGAATCGGGTCAACACCGAGCTGCATAACAACCGGCAGAAATATCGGGGTGAAAATCAATACTGCCGGGGTCATATCCATGAATGTGCCGATAAAAAGCAATATAATGTTAATAATAATCAGAATTACAATTTTATTACTCGAAAGCGCGAGTAATGCTTCGGCGACATTCTGCGGAATATTTTCATAGGCCATAACCCAGCTCATTGCCATTGAAGTTCCCACCAGCAGCATAACAATAGCTGTTGTTGAGGCGCTGCTTAATAATATTTGCGGAAGGTCTTTAAGTTTTATCTCTTTATAAATAAAAACCGAAAGAATAAATGCGTAAAGAACCGCGACAGCCGAAGCTTCGGTAGCGGTGAAGTAACCGGCGACAATACCCCCGATTACAATTACAATAAGCAGTAAACTAGGGATAGCGTCGAGAAGTTTTTTGATAGAATCGCTGAAGGTTATTTCAACATTAACCTTGTAGTTTTGCCTCTTCGCGTGAATAAAGGCCACCAGCATTAGTGAAAGCCCGAGGATAATACCGGGAATATAACCGGCGATAAAAAGCGCGGCAATTGATACACCCCCGCTCGCGAGTGAATATACTATAAGTACATTACTGGGGGGGATTATCAAGCCGGTGGTCGCGGAGGTAATATTGACCGCGGCAGAGAAATTTTTATCATAACCTTCCTTTTCCATGACCGGGGTCATAAAACCACCTATTGCCGAGGCTGCAGCCACTGCCGATCCCGAGATTGCTCCGAAGAACATGGCCGCGAGAATATTTACAAAAGCGAGTCCGCCAGGCAGCCTGCCAACAATCACCTTGGCGAAATCAATCAGCCTGCGCGCTATTCCTCCGCTGTTCATCAATTGCCCGGCAAGGATAAAAAACGGTATAGCGAGCAGAGCAAAACTATCGATTCCTGTGGCAGTTCTCTGGGCAATGGTTGTAACCGAGGGGAGTGAAGAAATACTTATAAGCATCGTGAGAAGACTCGAAATACCGATGCTGTAGGAAATGGGCACTCCGATTGACAGGAGAATTAAAAATGATACTACTAATACTGTAACTTCAAATAATTCCATTTGTGTATCCGTATTATTTAAGCAGATCTGATCTTATTAATTTCTTCGATAATAAAGTAGAGTGAATAAAACATCATTATCAGGCCGCTGAGGGGAAGAACCGTATAAACATAGCCAAGTGGAATCTGGAGCGCGGCCGAGATCTGGTTGAGTGAGAGAGTAATATTAACCAGGTTGAAACCGCCAATCACCAGGGCAAAAAGTGAAAAAAGAAAAATGAAAAGTTGAATGATTATTTCCAGCCATGAGCGGTTTACTGATTTTAACTTTAATGAGAGCAGATCGATAGCGAGGTGCATTTTTTGTCCGGCGACATATCCGGCTCCTAATACGCCAAGCCAGATAAGAGTGTACCGGGCGAGTTCTTCAGTATATGAGCTGGGGTCCTGTAAAATAAACCGGGTAAATACCTGCCACAAAACATTTAAAGTCATCAGCGCCATCAGAATAATAAGCGCCCATCTGATGACAGAGTCAAGTTTTAATTTTATTGTTGATAAAATCATTTCACATCTTTGATTTTTTTTATGAGATTGTAAATTTCTGTTTCAGACTTATAAGATTCGAGAAGTTCTTTAACCTTTTCCTGAAAAGGAGCCTTATCGGGATAGGTGACAGTAACGCCCGCCTCCTGCACAGCTTTAAGGGATTTCGCGGTCGATTCCTTCCACAGTTTTTTCTGATATTCATATGATTCGAGCACTGCTTCCTTAATCCAGGTCTTTTCCTGGTCGGAAAGGTTGTCCCAGACAACAGTGCTTATGATCAGTACATCGGGCACCGCTGTATGTTCATCAAGTGAAAAATATTTGCATACTTCGTAATGTCTCGAAGTGAAAAAACTGGGGGGATTGTTTTCAGCGCCATCAACGACACCCTGCTGTAAAGCTGTATAAAGTTCACCCCAGGCGATCGGGGTTGCCGAAGCACCGAGGGAGTTGACAAGTTTCACAGATGTCGCGCTTTCCTGGGTTCTTATTTTCAGCCCGGTAAGATCAGCCGGAGTATTAATCGGCTTATCCTTAACGTAGAAGCTTCTGCTTCCGGCGTCATAAAAACATAAACCGCGCAGCCTGAATTTCTGTGGACTGAGGAGCAGATCGAGTCCGACTTTCCCTTCAAAAACATGGAATTTGTGAGTTTCATCCCTGAAAATATAAGGAAGGCTGAACACTTTAAAATCAGGTACAAAACCTTCCAGCACCGATGAAGAAACTTTTGTCATCGCGAGGCTGCCGATCTGAAGCAATTCAAGACATTCCCGCTCTGTTCCAAGCTGCTGACTCGGGTAAACCGTTATCTGCATCTGACCGCCAGATTTTTCCTTTACTTTTTCGGCCAGGTATTCCATTGCCTGGTGAACAGGATGAGATTGATCAAGCCCGTGTCCGATTTTTAATTTTGTTACATTACTTACCTCCCGACATGAAAATAAAAGCGAAAATATCAGGAGGAACAAAGCCAATTTCATCAAATTTTTCATTTACAATTTCTACTCAATATTATTGTGAAGTAGTCTGTGTATCTTCTACCGGGTAAAATAAATATAATAATTATTTTTACCAGGAGGGGAATTCAGGCAGGTAGTTCTCAAACTCTTTGATTAGAGCTTCTTCATAACTGCCTTTATAAGTACCGTTAAAAAATTTATCAAGTGACTCATTATGGAATCTTTCCCAGGATGTTTCCTCATGGCCGGGATTGATGGGATAAAATAACACACCGTTTGCTTTCGCCGCTTTCATATCGCCGGGAGCGTCCCCTATCATCAGAATTTTATTATCCTCATATTTTCCTTTTGCTCCAAATTTCAGATGTTCGGTCTTTGTCCCGAATTCCTGACCGGCGATAATGGAAACATATTTTTTGATATCATTTTCTTCCCATTCCCGTGTTAACGCTTCAACCGGAGTCTGGGAAATCACCATCGCGTCAGCTTTGGATGAGAGTTTTTCGAGCGATTCTCTCATAAAAGGGAAGGGGGGAATTCCATGCACCATTTTTGCGATATCCCTGTTGATCTGTTCTGACCATTCCAGGGCTTTTGAAATTGTCTGGTCGTTTGTTTTTTCTTTGTATTCGGCCAGGGTTTTATTGCCAAGCCTTGTCTCATTTTTTGTCCATTCAATTAGAGAGCTGAGGTCAGGCAGCTTCGCGTTGCGGGCTAAAACCTCTTTTCTTTCAGAAAGAAGTTCAATAACTCTTATCAAAGCCGGAAAACGGTTAACTCCCCTGGTTTTGGAATAAAGATTAACAAAGTCCCACGCGTCCCGGACATATTTGGATATAGTCTGCAGATTCCAAAATAAAATAGTATTAGGACAGAAACATTCTTTATGTTTTATTTCCATCGTATCGAAGGCGCATCCGTCGGAGTCAATGCCAATAAAATAATCTTTTGTCGGTTTTATATTTTTTAATATTTCATGAGGATTATTCATGTTGTTCACCATAATTGTTAGTCAGCCTGGGGAGTGTAATTATCGAGCTTTTTATCAGCGAAGATCTGTTTAAATTGCGTGAATCTCTGCCTGCCGTTTATTATTGGCACGGAAACCCAGTCCTCGCCGATTAATGGTCTGACGTAATCGAGAAAATCATCTGTCACATCTATTTTGTTATCAGTAAGCCATTCTTTCGGGAAAAATCTTTCTGAAAGGGCGACCTTTTCGAGAGGCACTTTATCGTATCTTACGTTATAGATCATCCCGGGTTCACGAAGAATAGTGGCCATCCATCCGTTGCCGTCATTCATCGCAATATCTACCGCTTTCTGACCAACTTTATAAGCTTCATCCAGATCGATTAACGATGCGTAAATGATCGCGTTTCTCTGATCTGTTCCCATAACCTGCCCGCGCGCTTTCCCCTTGACCGGTAATCCTTTTTCATTGAGATAATTTACAACCTTCTGGAAAACCGATATTTTGCTGGAGCCGAATGAAGTGTGTCCGAATGAGTCTTTTACATCGCCGACGCCGCCGACATCAAAACCTTCGCTGATAACCACGATGCATCTGCCATCTTTATTAAGCTGATCATTTACATTGTCGGCAAGGTTTTCGAGCGACAGCCCCGATTCTGTAGTATATATCTGGAGAGGCATTTCTCTTTTGGGATCAGCAAGTCTCGCAGCCGCCGGGATATACCCGATTTTTCTTCCCATTGCCTGGATAACCATAACAGGATCGGCGGGGGAGGAACCCATATTTTCTTCATTAGCGTTCTGGATAATATGAGACCAGTACCTGGCCACACTGCCATAACCGGGTGTGTGATCGATCAGTTTGAATTCACTGTCTCCCACATCATTATCAATTGTTTTCGGTACACCAACCGCCACCAGTTCAAGGCCGTTTTCACGCGCGAGTTCACTTACTTTATAGGCTGTATGCTGGGAATCATTACCACCAATGTAGAAAAAATAGCCTATATTATGAGCTCTGATAACTTCCATAACCCGGGCAAAATCTTTATCCTGGTGTTCTTTCAGTTTATAACGGCAGGTGCCTATGCTTCCGGCTGCCGGGGTGGTCCTGAGAAGAGCTACCTCTTCTTCATTCTGAGCGGAAAGGTCAAGAAGTTCTTCTTTAAGCACACCTTCGATTCCGTGCCATCCGCCATAGACAGAACCGAATACTTCAGGGAATTTTTTGCATGTTTCGACAATTCCCCTGAGTGAATTGTTGATAACAGGAGATGGGCCTCCTGATTGAGCCACCAAAACATTTTTTGACATAATTAACACCTAATGAATTTATAATAATATCATATTTTTCATTTATCAGATCAGGCCGCTTTTTTCTATTCCCAGTTCAAGACCTCTTAATTCAGCCATACCCCGCAGCAGGCCGATAGCGGAATAACCGGGATTTGTTTTCTTTTTAAGATCATCCAGAATTGTATGCCCGTGATCGGCGCGCATCGGTATCTGTTCATCCTGCCGGTGCGCCGAATGTCTCTTTTTCTGTTCTTTCAGTATCGCTTTAATTACTTCATACATATTCACATCACCACGAAGATGGCCCGCTTCATGGAATGAACCTTCTCCATCACGTTGCGTGCTTCGAAGATGTGCAAAGTTTAATCTTGAACCATACCTGTCAATAATTCCGACAAGATCATTATCGGGACGCACACCGAGTGAACCGGTGCACAATGTAAAACCGTTAAACACCGAGTCATATTGATTCAGCAGCCACGCTATATCCTCCTCTGTGCTGACAATCCTGGGCAGACCAAAAAGGGGAATAGGAGGATCATCAGGGTGAATTGCCATTTTTACACCTGCTTCTTCAGCCACAGGGATAACCGCTTTCAGAAAATATGAAAGATTTGAACGATATTTATCAAAATCGATCTGACTATATTCTTCCAGTTTTCCCCTGAACTGATCAATTGAATATCCTTCCTGCCCGCCCGGAAGTCCGGCGATTATATTTTTCTGAAGAATATAACGTTCTTCATCTGACATCGATTCATACTTTTCTCCGGCTCTCTCCAGAAGTTGAACCGAATAGTCTTTATCAGCTTCCTTTCTCCGCAACATAAACACATCAAAAACAATAAACTCAACGATATCAAACGCGAGAGCTTTCGCGCCATCCTCAAGTTCCATGGCGAGATTCGTTCTGGTCCAGTCGACAACAGGCATAAAATTATAGCAGACAGTATCAACCCCGACCCAGCCGACATTTCTTAAACTTTGTTTATAATTCTCAATCCATTTGTCTCTTTCAGATTTGCCAAGTTTAATATCTTCATGAACCGGAATACTTTCTATAACACTCCAGTTCAGTCCTCTTTTCTTTGGAGGATTTTTTGAAAAATCCCATTCAATAATTCGTTTTCTTTTTTCCAGCTCTTCAACGGACCAAACCTCCCCGATGGGAATCTCATGAAGGGCGGAAACAATGCCTGTAGCTCCGGCCTGGCGGATATCGGTAAGGGTTACCGGATCTGAAGGTCCGTACCATCTCCATGTCTGAATCATTCTCATCAATTTATCTCCATATCATTATATACTTGTCTGCCATTAGTAATAGGTATTCTGTCAATCGGAAATATTTCAATTCCATTTACATGCCAAGGTTTTTACATAATTTTTTCGCGTTGTCTGTTAATTTCTGAAAATCGTTGTTTTCAATAGCCTTTTTATCGACGAGAGCCGATCCAATGCCGACCGCGCTGGCTCCATGGTTTATCCATTCAATAGCGTTATCGAGGTTTACTCCTCCGGTAGGGATTACCTGAAGGTGGGGAAGAGGAGCTTTGATCGATTTAATAAAACTCATTCCAAGATTATCAGCCGGAAATATTTTAACAAAATCTGCTCCGGTTTCATAAGCCGTCTGAATTTCTGTGGGAGTGAAACAACCCGGGATAGCGACAAAATCTCTATCGATGACCGAGTTTACTATTTCCGGTTTGAATATAGGGCTCACAACAAATTTAGCTCCTGAATCTAACGCTTTCAGGGCGGTTACGGAGTCAGTTACAGATCCTACTCCGAGAGTAATGTCATCCCCGAATTCTTTAGCGGTTTTATCGAGAAGCTGAATTGCGCCCGGAATTGTCATAGTTAATTCTATTCCGCCGATTCCTCCCTTAAGGAGAGCTTCTATTACCTTTAAAAGATTTGAGGGATCTTTCATCCTGACTACAGCGAGCGCTTTCCGCGCCAATATTTCCTTTTTTATATTTTCTCTGCTCATAGTTTTATTTAAATGGATTCAGATGGTTATTAAAATGATTGGTTATGAATTTATAATGCAGCTCTTCATTGTTTTTCAGACAGTCAAGAATCATATCTTTAAATAGATATTTGCCTTCATCATCTGTTTCGGTAAGCACTTTTCCAAAAGTAACGTGAAGTACCTGCCGCGCGTCATCCTTCGTGAAAAGATCTTCGAGTTCTTTATCGGAATACTCTGAAGCGGAATTAACTTTTTCCAGTTGAGCTGATACGTGGTAAGTATTCTTTTCTTTTGAATAAAGGTCTCTCGAAAAATCAAGAATTTTACGGAATTCATCCGGTTGCGCTACGGCAACAACCTTAAGGGCTTCAAGGTAACTTGTTCCGGCGGTTTTAACATGGGTGAATCCCCGCTTTAAGGAACCAATTGCTTTGTAGACTCCGAATTTATCACTGCCCGAATGAAGACTTATTTTGTAGGAACCAAAGTATTCAGCAATTTTTACATGTTTTAGATATTCCTCTGAAAAAATATTTATATCCCCTTTATAGTCAATACCTTTTTCAAATTCACCGATGAACCGGGGGGCGAGGCTTATTATCTTTACTTCGAGTCTGTTCAGCTCGGAAGCCATAAAAAAGTGCTCGAAGGGAGTAGTTATCGATTCGGTTTCATCAACAGAAATTTCAACCTCCCAGGGCAACTCAGAATAATTACTGCTTATATGATCATATAAAGTTTTAATATGGGCAACAGCATTACAGTATTTAACGGCCGCGCGGAGAACATTTTCGTAACGGGGATTGATCTTTAATCCTTCACCCAGGTCGAAATGTTTATCGGTATATCTTTTCGAAAGTTCATCAAAACTGTCATTAAGGATATTCCAATTTAAACCGGCAGTTATCTTTTCAAGCTCTTCTACTGAAACTGAGTCTGCTTCATTGATAACGAATTCACCGGGATCAAATGTAAACATAGTGAATCCGTCTTTAATCATCAGGTCGATATCATCAGTCGTCTTGAGGTGATCGGCATCTGCTCCAAATCCCTCTTTGTAGCCTTCCTGCATTACTGCCCATACCGCGGCGTCCATTACCTCGGAGGGAGTCCGTTTTGTTCTTGTGAGCTCCCTGATCGACTGCTGCGCCAAAACAGGTTTGAATCCGCTTCCTTTAAGCGAACGCAGATGAGCGGGGTTTGCCAATCCGATTCTGTCTCCGAAACCAAAAGAATTGGCCAGACCGAGAAGCCGGGGTTTCAGAAATGGAAATGTTTCCTGAAGAATTAATACATTTTTATGGCTGAGTCTGCATTGCCTCACAAAAACATTATCTTCGTCAGTATTGATTTTCACACCCTCAAATGAGAGGAAAAAATCAGACGCGTCATCATTTGAGATGATAAATAATGACTTTTCATCATTGAGGAGGCCAATAAAAAGAGTATGGGATTTATATTCAGTTATGGATTTGGGGTAAACCAGTATTGTCTGACCGGTTCCAACATTCAGTTCAGAGCATATGTTATCCCCGCCGGATTCAGAAATCCTTTTTATTTCTTGAATAATCATTTGAGTACCTGTAGTGGAAGTTTAAAGTTTATAAGCCTTTTTAACAAGATTATATGTAAGGTCTTTTATAATAGTCCTTGCTTCGTTGATTGAAATCAGATGCCGGGCAACCAAACCGGCGAGGAAATTTGAATCAACGCGTCTGGCGACATCATGACGGGCCGGAATTGAAAGAAATGCCCTGGTGTCATCATTAAATCCAACCGTATTATAGAAACCTGCCGTTTCAGTAACCATCGCACGGTAACGTGTCATCCCCTCAATGCTGTCATGGAACCACCAGGCGGGTCCGAGTTTCATAGCAGGGTAATGGCCTGCCAGGGGAGCAAGCTCCCTCGAATAGCATGATTCATCCAATGTGAACACAATAATAGTCAGGTCCGAATTGTTTCCGCAGGCATTGAGGAGCTCTTTTAAATTATTGGTATATTCAGTCGCCTGTGGAATGTCGCATCCTTTATCGAGGCCATATTTTTCGAAAATCACCTTGTTATGATTCCGGTCCGATCCAGGGTGTAACTGCATGGTAAGTCCGTCATCACAGCTCATTTCTGCCATTTCCATAAGCATATTGGCAGTGAAAAGAAACGCGTCATTTTCGGTCGCTTTTCCATTAAGAGCGCGGCTGAAGATTTCTTCTGCCGCTTTTGATGAGAGCTTATGGGTATAAGGAGATTTTATGCCGTGATCAGTTGATGTGGCTCCCATCGATTTGAAAAATTCTCTTCTCAACCTGAGCGCCTCTATAAAGTTTTTATAGCTGCTTATTTCAATCGAGGTTATCTCCTGAAGCTTTTTTATATTCTCACGCCAGTTTTGCGCGGATAAATCAGTTACACCATCCGGACGAAAACAGGGGACTATCCTGGCGTCCCAGTCAGATTCCTTTAAAAATTTATGTTCAGCCAAATCATCGGTAGCAGCGTCAGTTGTCGAGAGAACTTCAATATTTAAATCGTGGAATAAGCGCCTCGGGCGAAATTCAGGTGACTGAAGTTTTTCAGAAATAATATCATAAATCTTCTGAGCGTTATCGCCGTTTAGTTTTTCTTTTATTCCCATTATTATATTAAGCTCATAATCGAGCCAGACTCCGGAAGGCGTCCCATTAAATAGGAAGTAGTTTTCGGCAAAAATCTGCCATATCTCCCTGGGATCTTTTCCATTCCGTTTATTTCCCCTTTGCGGGATGTCCAGATCTTCCAGAGGTATGCCTTGTGAGTATAGCATCCTGTAAATATAGTGATCGGGAGCGATGAACAACTCTGCCGGATTGGGAAAAGGTTCATTTCGTACAAAGATTCCCTGGTCAACATGTCCATGTGGACTTATAATGGGAAAGTTTTTTACTTCCTGATATAGTTCTCTGGCGATTTTTCTGATTGCATTGTCAGGGTCAAAGAACCGGTCTTCATGCAATATGTATTCAGACATTACAAATCCTATTTAACTTCAATATTCAGTGGATTGTTAAGTTTTTCTATTTCAGCTTCAATATATTTTTTAAATTCTTCTTTTGATTTGACACCATCTTTTTCCTGTTCCCAGGCAGCGGCATATTTGTACTCAACGATATTATTGGCCGGTTTCAGTGAAACAAAATAATTAATTTCATCTTCATCCTTTTCAAGCAGCGCTGATTTTTCATAAAATAGAACAATACCAAGATTATCCCCGGACAGGCTTTGTTTTCCGTAGAGAGCGATATACTGCCATCCGGAGGGATAATCACTGGTTATATATTCGGTGTCCTCATGTTTCGCGAAACCTGTGGTAATATTTTCCGTATTATCACTTGTCTTTACTAATGTGGAAGTTATTCTGCTTCCGGCCGAAATTGAGTTCCTGACACAGATATCATGTTTCTTATCTCCGATCAGCCAGCCTTTATAGGTTGTTTTAACTTCTGCGAGAAGGGGACCTTTTTCGGTAATTTTACAGACAACTTTTTCGGTTTTTTCAACACGGCTTATTTTTCCATCATCCACCATGCCTATCGAGCCGATGCCAAGAGTGTTCCCGACCTTAAAAACGTCCATACCCCAATCCTGCATCTCATGGTATGAGTCATCTTGTGCGGTTACATCATTTACTCCCACTTCTGATAGAACCAGTTTACTGACTTTTTTACCAAATATATCAGTGGCATTTCGCCAGTCAAGATAAAAACGATATCCTACCTTTTCCGATTCCCAGCCTGGTCCCTCATATTTGAATAATGCGTCGTGATCTGTATGTATTTCAGGAACCACGACTTTTGAAAAGTTTTCGAAATGATCTGAAGTGAATTTTTTATCCTTATATACCGCGTCAAATTTCATTGCCAGTTCCGCGTAAGTTCTGGCCGGATAATTTTTGCATATTTTTCCTTCAGTCAGATATTTGATTTCAAATTTCTTTTTCCCGGAAGGAGCAAAATCAGCGATAAAAAGAATCGCGGCATTTTTGCTGCCGTATAACTGGCTTGGCACTTCTTCTTTGCCGTAATATACGATGAACGCTTTTTCATTAAAATCAGCATATTTCTTCAGTTTTTTCAGCTCAATTTTTATCAGCGCGTCAGTCAGCGGTATTTCGAGGTCGTTGCTTACTTCAATAGTTATACTTTTGTAGTAATTAAATTCTTCCTGATTTTTCGCGATCAGGCTTGCGGCTAATAATAGAAAGAGCAGGCTCGCTATAATATTTTTCATCTTTTTACCTGTAAAGTTTTCCATTTATATAAACTTCTTCTGTTTCAAAGTTCTCAACATAGTTTATCAGGTTTCCTTTTTCGATGCCGCTGATCTTACAGCTGTCGATGAAGATATCAGATATTTTCGAATCGGTCAGGCCATCGAAGAAGAAGGCATATTTGCTTTTTTCCGCGGTAAGGTTTTTGATATGGACATTCCTGAGCCGGGGGAGGAAAATCTGTCCGGTTTCTTTTGAAATATCATACCTGAGATTAAATTTCACAACCGCTTCTTTAACCTCTCCGACCCTGATATTTCTCAGGTAAATATCCTCTACAAGACCACCCCTGAAATGGTTTGTTTTAATCCGGATGGCGCGATCGAGATTAGGGCTGTCCATATAACAGTTTTCTGCAAAAATATTTTTACAGCCGCCTGATATCTCGCTGCCCATTACTATACCCCCGTGACCGTCATGCATTACACAATCACGGATAATGATGTTTTCGGAAGGAACATTTATTCTTCTCCCATCATTATTCCTTCCCGATTTAATGGCGATGCAGTCATCACCCGTGTTAAAGAAACAATTTTCGATCAAAACATTTTTGCATGATTCCGGATCACAGCCGTCATTGTTCGGACCTTTGCCCCTGACAGTCACACCTTTTATCGTAACATTTTCGCAAAGGACGGGATGGATCATCCACATGGGGGAGTCTATAAAAGTTACATCTTCAATAAGAACATTCGAGCAGTTAAGGAATTGGAGAAAATCGGGGCGCAGATAAGAACCTTCTCCAAAAATCCTTTTTTCGGGAGACACACCTGTATTATTCATCCGCATAAGGCGTGGACGACCGGCTTCATCATTTTGTGAGGGCATTCCTTCCTGCCAGCCATATTGTTTTTTCCCTTTCCAGCTCCACCAGTTTTCGGGAGAGGCTTTTCCATCGAGAATGCCTTTTCCTGTTACAGCGATATTCACCTGGTCCTTAGAATAGAGCAGTGCGGAATAGTTATAACATTCCATTCCTTCCCATCTCGAATGTACAACCGGGAGATAATCTTTTGAATTAATCGAAAAATTTAATTTAGCGTTTTCCTTAAGATGTAAATTCGTGTTGGACCTGATAAAGAGGGGACCGCCGCAGTAATATGTTCCTGCAGGAATAATTACTTTACCTCCTCCTGAACCGGAACACTCATCTATCGCGCGCTGGATAGCTTTTCTGCTGTCAAAAAGTGAGTCATTTTTCGCGCCAAAATCAATTATGTTATAGCTGGTGTCTTTAAAAACAGGGGTGGATATTTCCCCGGCGATTTTTTTAACATTACTCCACTTATTCGAAAATTCATCAGATGTTTGACCGCATCCGTAGCTAAGCAGAATAATAAGCAATAATGTTGAGATGGGTATAGTTTTATTTACCATTGGGAATGTTATATGAAGTTGAAAAATAAGTTGTTGTTGTTGAAGCAGATATAAAAGAAATTATGAAGTTAAGATAATTAAAAGCTCCGAAATTGGTTCCGGAATTCCGGAACTGACAAGCACCACCCTAAATTAAATAGAAACCTTGAGGCAAAATATTATCTTTTATTAAAAGGAGCGGGCAGAAAAAGAAAAAAGCCCAAAATAATAAACAATTATGTTTGTCGGAATAAAAACTAACTGTTTTTGTGGTTAAATGTCCTGCATGTTCCCCTGAGCACTAAGTCAGTAGGTATCTCCACCTCGTTGACTGATTTGTCATCTGGATTATTTATTTTGTTCAGAAGAAGCTTCATCGATTTCTCGGCTATCAATTCGGTAGGCTGATCGACACAGCTAAGGGGAGGGGCAAAGAATTTCATTACTTTCGCGTTACCAAAACAGATAACATCAATATCGTCAGGAATTTTAAGGCCCAACTCACTGGCAGCCATATATATACCAAGCGCCACAGGGTAGGTTACCGTAAAGATAACATCAGGCAGGCTGTTTTTCTGATAAAGTTTAATAAACGAATCATATCCGGCTTTTTCGCCAAAACCTCCATGACATATCCAGTCAGGATTTATCGGTATATTATATTTGTTCATCGCGTCTTCAAACCCGAGGTAACGCTCCTTGCCGATATTTATTTCAGAATAACCCGCGAAATGACCGATTCTGGTATGACCAAGTTTGATAAGATGTTCAATAGCCATAAAAGCGCCAAGCCGGTCATTTACAGAGACAGTATCGACATCGGGGATAGCCGGGATCCTGTCCATAAAGACGATAGGAACACCTCTGGCCTTAACCGCGTCGAAAATGCTGTAATCTTTTGTTTCCTGTGAAATCGAAATGATTATGCCGTCAACCTTCATGGAAAGGAGGGTTTGGATATGCTTTTTTTCCCTTTTTTCATTCTCCTGAGAAACAGTAAGAATTATTTCATAATTATTACGGAAGGCGATATCATAGATCGATTCAATAATTGCTCCGAAAAAGAAATGGGCGATTTTCGGGACTATCACACCAATTGTATTTGATTTTCTCGAAGAGAGATTCCTCGCCATAAAATTTGGTGTGTAACCAATTTTTTCAGCAGTTTCTTTTATAAGTTTGGTCGTTTTCTGAGAAATATCAGGATGTCCGCGCAGAGCTTTCGAGACTGTCACAGTTGATACGTTAAGCTTTTCAGCGATGTCACTTAATTTAATTGGTTTATTCTTCATTATTTTACCTCATACAGGAATCAATTCCATACAAATATGCTTAGGGCAGCTCAAAGAACTCCGGCTTTTTCCAGTTCAATTGCGGAATAGAGAAACGGGCCATAACCTTTTTGGTCGTTTTCCCCTGTCGGAACACTAATATAGTAATCAAACGAGCCATCCCTGTAGGGATCACCACCTAGACCTGCGCCAGAACAGGTATTTAAGAAATTAATATAACCATTTTTTTCAATTTCTACATGATATTTTAAGATAGAATCAAAACTTTTCTTTGCTATTTCAATGAAATTCTTATCAAGATATCCCTTGTTAGCTCCTTTAGCCATAGCATATACGAACATGGCGGCGCAGGATGATTCGAGGTAATTTCCTTCACGTTCCGGCATATCGATAATCTGGAACCAAAGGGATGATTCTTCATCACGGTATTTCGAAACCGCTTCCAAAACGTTTCTGAGTATATCTATCAGTTTTTCTCTACCCGGTTCATCATCGGGAATAAAATCAAGAACTTCCACAATTGCCATTACATACCATCCCATAGCGCGTCCCCATACGTGGGGGGATTGACCGGTTTCTTTATCAGCCCAGCGCTGTTCTTTATTCTCATTCCAGGCGTGATATAATAATCCGGTTTCAGGATCGACAGTTTTTTCATAACTCAGTGTAAATTGTTTGATTATGTCCAGGAAATTTTCAGGCTGATTAAACAAGCCGGAATAATCGGCGTAAAATGGTTCAGCCATAAAAAGGCCGTCAAGCCACATCTGGAACGGATATCTCTTTTTATGCCAGAATCCTCCGGAAAGAGTACGCGGCTGATTTTGTATTTGTTTCATCAGAGTGTCCGCGGCGATTTTATACTTTTTATCCTTTGTTTCATTATAGGCGAATAAAAGAGCGCGCCCCGGTTTGATTTTATCCAGGTTGAAAGCATGATATGGATATGTCTTAATTTTTCCATCCTTTTCGATATAAAGTTCCAGGTTATCTATAACAAAATTTTTATAAAGTTCATCACCTGTATATTCATACATTTTCATCATACCTTCAAGCATTACACCCTGTTCATAGCTCCATTTTTTCTTGGTCATATATTTATCATAGGTTACAGCTCCGGGATGCCTGTTGGTGAATGATTTCGCGATACGGGTCGACCAGGGGAGATCAGAGGGGATTGTTACATCAGAAGAATCAGATGATTTTGTGCAGGATAAAAATGATATAACTATCAGGAGTGAAAAAAAGCTGATTAAAAGGTTGGATTTTTTAATTGTCATATTATTCTCATTTTAATTTAAAGCTCCGCCATGTAAGTCACATCTCTGACTTCCTGCTAATGATTGAACGGGTAAATGTTTCAATCATTCAAAAATCTAACTTTCATTTACTGTTATTAGTAAAGTAACTTAACTTTAACAATAACTATAACGATAACTTAATCGGTTACTAAATTCTTAAAAATTTGGTTAAAAGTCAATAAAAAATCTGTTCATTACAATAAAAATGTTTGAAAATGACTTGAAATCAACAAATTCTTGATTAAAACTTAACATCAAAGAGCAAAAAATTTTTTATGTGAATATTTCCCTGATAAGAGCTGCAATTTTCTCTTTATCAAGGAATTGTTTATTTCAAAAGCAGCATTTTTTGCACAAGCTGATTTTCATTGTAACGGATAACGGCAAAATAGAGGCCGGATGAAAAATTAGTTCCGGTTATTTCTGCCGTATTCCAAATTATTTCATGAATTCCCTGTTTCTGATGACCTTTATATAGTTCCCCACAAAAAGAAGATTGAAGATCATAAATCTTAACATATACAAAACCGTCTTCAGGAATCTGGTACCTGATAGTTGTTGACGGATTAAATGGATTTGGATAGTTGCCGTGAATTAAAAATGATTCCGGAATAAAATCAGATTCGTTTTTAACCGAGACAGGAATTATCTCATCAACAAGATCGTTCAAATATTCTTCGAGCATTGTATAACCATCTGACCCGATAGTGTTTCTGTCCGCGGGATCATCGGGATTAAGCCCGTTTGATAACTCCCAACTGTCGGGCATTCCGTCATGATCGGAATCGGGCGGGGGAGTAGTGGAAATAATATCAGGGTATCCGCCGACATCGGTTTGGGAGTTTATTATACCAACCCCGTCCTGCCCAAAATGAGCTGTGCCTTCAAGCGCTTCTTCAACAATTCTTTGATCAATTGAGTCTCTTTCAGGAAAGAGAGCTCCCGCAAATTGGAGGACATCTTCAAATGCTTCTTCAGGAGTCTGCAATGTAATTTCGGCGACTTCGAAAGGATTGATACGTTTTTTAGTCAACTGATACGCGGCAAAAGAACCCTGCACTCCGCCATTCCAGTTATTTTGTGAAACCAAAGGGTAACCTTCAATAAAATTCCCATTAATATACCAATTGCCGGCTGTATCATAAGGTTCAACAATCCGATTCCGCTTTGAGCTGCTCGTGGAGGGTCCGTATTTATAATAATTATTTCTCATATTCATATTGCCGGCTTCTCCTCCGTAAGAGCTGTTACTTTGCCAGTTGTAGATAACATTATTGGCGAAATCAACAAGCTCGGTTTCGGGAGTTGTTGTATAACGGGCCCCGTTAAAACGGGGATTTCTGCTGGTATGATGGGCGAACAGATTATGATGAAATGTAGCTCCGACGCCTCCCCAGATACCTCCGTAACCATGATCTCCCGAAGGATGGAATGACTGGTTGAGGCTTTCACTTATAATACACCACTGCATTGTGAAGTTCTGGTTATCATAAAAGCTGGCGCATTCATCTATTGCCCAGCTCATTGTGCAATGATCAATGATAATATCCTGATGTTCTCTTCCCCAGAACGAATCAACAGCCTGTTGGGCTTCATCACCCAATCTGAAGCGAATGAAGCGAATAATGACATTATCAGCCTGAATTTCAGTTGTGTAATTTTTTAAACAAATCCCTCCCCCCGGAGCTGTCTGACCCGCTATGGTTACATCCCCGTTTTTTATTTTAAGTCTGGACTGTAATTTAATATAACCTGAGACTGTGAAGATAATTGTTCTGGGTCCACTGATATCCTCCAGAGCTTCTCTCAGACTACCAGGACCGCTGTCATTCAAATTTGTGACCTCAATAACTTCTCCTCCTCTTCCTCCTTCTGTATAAGCGCCGAATCCCTCAGCGCCAGGGAACGCTTTCGGCTGAGCCTGAACGGAACAAATACTGAGAATAATGATCGAGAAAAATAAAATGCTGACGCTTGTTGTTTCTTTTATTAATGAATTTTTCATTCTCTGGAAATCCGGAAATAAATTGCAAAAAAAATATTCTTAAACAAATGCCGTTGACTCAGGCAACGTAATAATAATACTCTTGCTTTTTGCGGCAGAATATTGAATGGAGTAAATTGAAATAAATAACTGTAATCGTACTTGAAAAAAGATTATTCCATAATAAGTTAAATCCTATATAAAATGGTAAGCAAATTATTTTATGAAATAACCTGACAGTTTTGAAAAGACGAGTACGAAGTACGATTACGAGAACGATTACGATTCTTTCTTCGGATTCAATTTTTTCTGGCACTGCCAGTTTATGATTAAAATTTTGATTATTCCTTTTTTGCTCTGGCTTATCCGGCTTAAGAAAAAAAAACACCCGGGATATTAAAAGAATATTCCGGGTGTTCAGTGCATAACGAATGAGTAAAACCAAGTTTAACAACCTGGAAATATTTTATTTATATTATTTAAGGAGCATCATTTTCTTTGTCAGGTTAATGCTTCCTGTATTAAGAGTATAGAAATATACACCACTCGCGAGAGCGGAAGCGTCCATAGTTACGTTATACTGTCCTGCTTCCTGTTCTCCTTCGAGAAGAGTCATTACTTCACTGCCAAGAATATTATATACCTTCAGAGTAACATTTGCTCTTTCAGGAATTGAGAAACGGATAACAGTTGAAGGATTAAAGGGGTTCGGATAGTTCTGATCAAGTGAATATTCAGCAGGAATAAAATCAGGAGTAGTTTCAACAGAAGATACAATGGCTTCCCATTCAGCTTTTTTATCGGGATAAGCGTTGAGGTTGCCCGCCGGGAGTCCCCAGTATCCGCCAGTATAAGCGGGGGAAGAAGCAGAATAAGAAACGTCGAAATCATTTATCCAGTAGTTGATAGCTCTTCTGTCCATATCATGAATATCTTTATCCCAAACTGAGTTAGGAGTATCTTTAGTTTTATTAGCGAGAGCTGGATCAACATAATATTCCATGATACCTGTCATCAGGTCCTGAACATTGGCGAAACCGGGATCAGCGATTTTTCTGAAGGCAATCAGTGAGTCCTGCTGCAGTTTTGAATTTATATGCCATGTAACCGGGGAACCTTCTGTGATAGGTTCTTCGGTGTGAGCGTCAAAAAATGCCTGTCCCGCGTCTGAGATCGCGTAATAATTGTTTTTTACCCACCAGAAAGTTGAATCGTTGGGAGCTGTAAAAATCCATGCCATTCTGTTAAGACCATTAGGATAAAACTCACCATTATTAGCGAATTCGGCAGATCTTGTTTCATCTGTTGGGTCTTCACCGGCTGAGAAAGCGTCAACAAAAAGGTTGTTGGTAATATTGACAGATGTTCCAACGTTACCAAGAGAGAGCATTCCATGGAATCCCATTCCGCAATAGAAAGTATTATGGTCAATATTAACGTAGCCGATATTTCCTGTTCCCTGTGTCGGGTTACTGAAGTTATAATGCCTTACAACACGATCCTGGTAGTTGGTAAAGGTATTGTTAAGAAGAATAAGAGAATCGCATGAAACATCCCTGAGGTCGATGCCTTTGCCCGCGCCCAGGTTAGATGTTGCGAGGTTTCCGAGGTTTGTCAGTATACAGTCAGTAAATTTGACAGTTTTGGTTGATGCGTTAGTCCTGAGAACCTGACCTGAGATATTGCTGAAGATACAGTTGTCAATATAGAATGAAGAGCCTTCATTATCACTGCGGAGCATACCTCCCTGCATGTTATAGAAGTTTGAATCGATCGGCTCAAAAATACCTGTAAGAGCAATTCCTTCCATTGTCAGGTCGCCGCCTCTTGTTCTGAAAAGATATCCCGGGGGATTCTGAGGATTGCTGCCTGTTCCACTGGGATATAAGTAGATGATTGCTTTTTCTTCACTTGATGAGCGGAGGATCAGATGTTCGTCCTCTTCAACATAAAGGAGCTGCTGAGCGAAATAAACCTGTCCGCCCTGAAGTTCGTACACGCGGCCCTCAGGAATGCCGCCATGTCCTGTAGTATCTGCGATAATCTGGTTGATCAGTTCTGTTTCAGCAGTGCCGTTAGATGGGGTGAGTGTTATTACGTTCTGGGAAAAAACAGTCACCGAAGTAAATAAAAAGAGAAGTAAGAACAACCTTTTGTAAGAAAGCTGCATAATTGAGTCTCCCATATTATTGATTTTGGTTAGTTGTTTATGTAGTACCATAATTAGTCCGTAAATTTTATTTTCTTAAATTTTAGTTTATAAATCGAATCTGATCCCGAAGTCCATTGTAGTTCCGTATAGCTCACTCCGCCTCAGGATATCATAATCATGTATCGTATTTTTTTGAATATCGTCCTCATCAATATTATTAAGGTTGTTAGCATTAAAGAGGAGAGCGATATTATCGAGCAATTGGTATTTAAGCGAGAGATCGACTCTTGTATAGGCGCCTATAATCCTGTCTGAGCTTCCGTTAGCCGAATAAGAACGATAGTACTGGCCTTGATGGAAAACTGATATTCTGCCGGAAAATCCCGCGTAATCATAACCGAGAGAAATATTTCCGAAAAATTCGGGCTGGCTTTCAAGAGGCTGCGTTCTGGAGGTTCTGTATGTGCTATATTCAGGCACTACGACTATAGGTCCGCCCGGCCACAGTTCAACTTCGGTAAAGGTAGTATCAATCGCGCTTGAAATAAGAGTTGTCTCTGATTTGATAAGTGAAAAATTATAGCTGAGTACGAAGTTTTTGAGTAATCCCGGCAGGAACTGGAAGTTTATCTGATGTTCAAACTCGAATCCCCAGACTTTAGATGGTTCGGGAGAATTGTAAGGTACGGTGAGCTCGTAGTTGCCGCCATATAAAGATTTCCATTCAAGTCCAAGAGAGCTAATCAATTCATTCCCCCTGGTAGGATAACTTGATAGCATATGGTACATATCTTCTATTTCTTTATAGAACGCAGATAAAGAAATTAATCCGAGATTATTACTGAAGAATGAGGTGTTTATTTCAAAGTTCCAGGCTTTTGCCGTTTTAAGTTTTGTATTGCCAAGGAGAAGCTGGCTGTTGCCTGAACTGGAAGCGGGATCCCAGGCAAAGTAAGAATTTAATCTCATATTAAAATCGGGCCGCGCGAGAGCTTTGTAGGCAGCGAGACGTACATTCATAAAATCGGTAGCTTTGTAATTGATCTGTAAGTTTGGTAACCAGACAGTTTCTTCATAGCTCCCGGTTGTATCATAAGCGACGCCAACAGGAACCGGGAAGCCGCCAATCTGATCGGGCGACCATTTATTCGCGTAATCGTTAAACTCATATTCCATCCTGACTCCGGCGATAACGGTCAGCTTCTGTCCAATATTCAGAGTGTTCATAAGGTAAGCTGCCGCGACAGATTCGGTAATATCATAATCACGGGCTTCGGCCGCGGGATTAACAGGATATTCATACTGTCCGCCGGAAGAGGATACTCCGTCTTTATTGAGGCTGTACCATTCTCTCAGGAGGTCGCTGTTAATAAGAGGGTACAGGCTGTATTTATCATAAAGGTCTCTCGATTCAGGTGTTGAGTTAAGAAAATATATGAAAGATACGTGAGGTGATAGTGTAGCGAGATAACCATTATAGAATTCTTCGAAGCCTGTTCCGGTAAAGTTTTTCTGCTGAATCTGACCGGCCTCGTTTATTTCATAATTTTTCCAGTGACCAAGATAATAAGGGGAGTAAACTTCAGTATTGTGGTTTTCTCTCGATTTTGATCTGTAGCGTCCGCCGAATTTTAATTCACCAGAGATCAGATTACTGAAATTATAACTCTTTTTTAAATCAAGATAAGCTCCCAGATCATCTTCGGTGTTATCCTGTGATCTGTACCATGCTTCACTAAGGCTTGACGCGGCAAAGTTATTATAGGCATAATCAACAAAATTTTCAGGATTATCCTGAATATCAGGAATTCCGGCCATCATGCCTGAGCTACCGAGACTTGAAGGTTCGGCAAAGTTCATTTCATAATCATAAGGATATTCAGCTTTTGATTGCGCGTAAGACATACCCCAGGCCCAGTCCAATCCCAATAATTCGTGAGTACCTGAAAGTGAGCTGCTATATGTTAATATTTCCTGTTCACGATCTCTGTAACCGTAAGTAACGCCTCCAACCTGGGAGTCGCCGCCTTCTTTGGGATAATTCCTTTCATGTGTTACAAATTCTCTTTTGGTGCTGCTGAAAGAGTTATTAAATTTAATGACACCATCATTTGGCAACGCATAATCAAGCAGAATATTTCCACCATTTCTTTTTCTTGTTTCATCTGTGAATCTTAAGCGGAAGTCATTAATATAATAGCTGTCTTTATTAGGACCGGCATTTTCCGTATAACTCAGATTATATCTTTCGCTGCTTCTCGGACTCTGTTCAAAATTTCCTGATACCTGAAGACCTAATAAATTTTCAAAAAATCTTTCAGAATATTTAAATGAAAGATTATATTGTTTTAAAGAGCTCATGAGATCGTTATATCCGCCTTTTGTTACAATCCTCAGGTTCCTTCCGGCAGGAGCTCTTTTTGTTACAAGGTTAACAGAACCAGCGATACCATCGGCTTCTTTATCTGAAGTAAGGGCTTTATATAATTCAATACCAGCCAGGTTATTCTGAGAGAGAGTGCTGAGATCAACACCGCGTGATTCCGCGTCTGTCGAAGGTATCTTTACGCCATCCACGGTAACATAAATATATTTTCCACTCAGCCCCCTGAGAATGATTTTATTCGCTTCACCACCCGATCTTGTAAGAGAAACACCAGGGAGACGACCAATGGCCTCGGCCGCGTTCGCGTCGGGCAGTTCCTGTATTTTTTCTTCAGATACAATATTAACTATGGTATTTGACTGAAGCTGTTGGTTAATCGCGGCAACCTGACCGGCGGCCTGTGCCGATACGATAACTTCATCACTCTCAAAAATTTCAGGTGTCAGAACTATGTCAATCTGCAGAGTCTTACCGTCGACAATATTAACTTTTGTTTCTTTGGTCATATATCCTATATAAGAATACCGGACTGTATAACTTCCCGCGGGAATATTTGAAACCTTGTAAGCCCCTTCAAGATCTGTTGCTCCTCCCATGGAGGTGCCCAGCAAAACAATATTGGCGCTTATTAATTCATCCTGTGTAAGGGAGTCTGTCACTGTTCCGGCAAGTTTGCCCTGCCCGTATACTGAGGCTGTAAATAACAGGGTTAAAAGGATGGTTAAAAAGTGGTATTTTTTTCTGATCATAACTTATCTCTGGCTGATTATAATTTTGTATTGTTTTTTTGATAACAGAATCACTAAATTTGCTAACATAATCGATAACTTTAACAATAACTTAAACGCTAACTAAAAATTGTAAAAAAAATTGTTTTTGTCAAGAAAAAAATTCAAAAGATTCCCGAAAGGAGATGAAAATATGCGGTTTTTAAAAATTATTTGTCAATTATCAATTATTTTTTTGCTTATCGGCTGTTCGGCAAATGAAAACAAGACGAGGATTTTTTTGGCTGGGGATTCAACAATGTCAGAAAAACTTGACGAAAAACGTCCTGAAACCGGATGGGGAGAAAAGCTGGAACAATATTTTAATGGTGAAATTGAAGTTGTCAATCTGGCCAAAAACGGAAGGAGCACAAGAACGTTTATTTCGGAGGGGAGATGGCAGGCGTTAATCGATTCTCTTTCAGCCGGCGACTATGTATTCATACAGTTCGGACATAATGACCAGTCAAAACATAAAACAGATCGTTATACTCCCCCTGAAGATTATAGTAATAATTTAAAAAGGTTTGTAGAAGACGCGCGCGCTAAAAGAGCTATCCCGGTTTTGCTTACCTCCGTAATGAGAAGAAGGTTTGATGAACAGGGGGAATTTTATGATGTACATGGCGTTTATCCCGATCTGGTCAGAGAAATCGCTAAAGAAATGAACGTTTATCTGATCGACCATCACAGAAGCAGTGAAAAATTATTTATTAAATTGGGAGAGGAGGGAACAAAAAAATTATTCCTTCATTTGAAACCGGGTGAAAATCTTAACTATCCGGAGGGGAGAAACGATAATACACATTTTAATGATTATGGAGCCGGAGTAATAGCGAAGCTTGTTGCGGATGAAATTGCCGGCTCGGAAATCCCTCTTAAGAAATACATTAATAAAGGTGAAGAAAATGATTTATAAAAAATGCGCGGTACTATTTCTTATTGTCTTGTTGACGTTTGCGCATAACTGTTTTGCCATTGAAAGAGCTGATATTATCGTTGATCAAAAGGGCGGAGGTGATTTCAATACAATACAGGAAGCGATAAACTCGATTGAAAAAGGAAATGGTAAACTTAAAATCATACTTATTAAAGATGGTCTTTATAACGAAAAAATTATTATTGACAGGTCGAATGTCGCTCTTGTCGGAGAATCAAAAGAGAACACTATAATTGAATTTGCGGAATTAAGGAAAAACTGGATGAAAGATCATGAAAACCATTTTGGTTCCGCGACAATTAATATTGCCGAAAAAACAGAAAACATTACTCTGGCAAATCTGACTATCCGAAATAATTATGGTGAGCTGCATGGAGACCATGACCATCAGTACGCTATCCTCGGATTAGGCACAAAAGTTATTTTGTTGCATTGTAATATTATTGCTTATGGCGCTGATACAGTCAGTCTGTGGCCTGAAGGAGGGGGGATGTTTTACCATTCTCACTGCTATTTTGAAGGCTGGGTTGATTATGTCTGTCCGAGGGGCTGGTGTTATATTACCGACAGTAAATTCTACGGACATAATATGACCGCTTCTTTATGGCATAAAGGGATAGATGATAAGGCCGCGAAATTTGTTATCAGAAATTCCTTTTTTGATGGCAAACCTGGTTTTCCTCTCGGCAGGCATCACTATGATGCCCAATTTTACCTGCTCGATTGTATTTTTTCAGAGAACATGGCAGATATACCAATTTTCTGGCCCGAATCGCCGAACGCTCATATATGGAAATGGGGAGAGAGACATTATTTTTATAACTGCCAGAGAATGGGGGGAGATTACGACTGGTTCAAGGATAATCTCGATAAAGCGGAAAATTCTCCATCTCCCGGAGATGTTGACGCTAAGTGGACATTTGACGGTAATTGGGACCCGGAAGGGGATATGGAGTCATTATTGCCTTTTACTTTTTTACCAAAACCGCGAAACGGAAGTTACCTGGATGATAAAAATATAAAACTTTCATGGATACCTTCGAGGAATGCTGAATCATTTAATATATATTTTTGGAAATCGGAATACCCGCAGGCCCTTAAAGAGGGGGCTAAATTAAAATCAGGCAAAGAAGCTCCGGGAAAGCCGGTTTTTATTCGTAATCAGTCGGAAAATTTTTATATTCCGGATGAATTAAATCGTAATTCAACTTATTACTGGAGGATAGATGAGGTGATCGATGGAATTCCGGTTGAAGGGAAACTCTGGCATTTTACTATAAGAAAATAAGGAAAGAAAATGATATTTGAACATTTCGCGCTTAATGTGGAAAATCCGGCGGCAATTGCCGGATGGTATGTAAAAAACTGCATGATGAAAATTGTAAAAAAAATGGATAACTCTCCTTTTACTCATTTTTTGGCTGACAGAACAGGGAGGGTTGTCGCAGAATTTTATGATAACAAAAACGCAGAAAAAATTGATATGAGTAAAAAAGATCCCCTCGAATTCCATTTTGCTTTTATGGTTAGTGATGCCGAAAAAGAAATGAACAGACTTATAAGCGGCGGAGCCAGCCTGGAAGAGGATTTGAGATTTGACGATGGCTCTCACCTGGTAATGCTAAGGGATCCGTTCGGACTACCTCTTCAAATTTGTGAACGCGCCGCGCCGTTGATGAATATCGAATAAATTTTATTTTTATCAGAGCCGCAGATTAAAAAGCCCGGAAGGAAATATTCCGGGCTTTAAGAGGTTCAGGTTTGGGGGTTTGGTTACCTGAGATTTAATACCAAATAATTTTCGATGAGTGATAAAGGTTATTCTGTCGAGTTAACTTCTTTCCACTGACCATAAGCATTTAGAACGTATTCCGGGAAATAATGATACCAAGCGTAACCTTCTCTTCTTTCTCTCGCAACTTCAGCCATTGAATAAACTATTTGCCCGTCACGGTTACAAAATAGTGGTCTGTGAGCGCCAATTTCATAAAAGCGGGCCCATATTCTCTCCGCGTCAGGATCTTCGACGACACGTCTGTCCCGTTTTGATGTGCGGTAAATAAATTCTTTTTCATCAGCTTCATAAGTTTCTACTTTTATACCTTCAATTGCCGAATCTTCGAACCACTTAACAGAACTTTCTATCGCCTCCCTAATTCTTTTATCCGGCTGAGGTATATTCATCAGAAAGAAAACTATTTCGGAGCTTTCCATATTGCATATCGCGGCAGGTTCGAAAGTACGGGCCGGTCGGGGTTCAAATGTAATATGATCATGCTGCTGGCACCAGACATTTTTGATTCCGTTTTCACTGATCTGACAATTGAGGATACATTCAACTCCTTTGTTAAAAGCGGTTTCAGCTTTTGTCCGGATATCTTCAGGAATAAAAGCATACGCGGGATCGTCATAGACAATATTATATAGAAGTACCATAACTCCCATCATTGCCCCGTCATTAAATGTTATATGTTTGTGATATGAGCTGCTGTCGGGATATTTTTGCGGAAAACCCCCATTTTCGTATTGACTGTTAAATACAAAATCGAGACCGCGTATAAAAGCGGTTTTATATTTTTCAATATTGGAAATTGTGTATACTTCCGCAAGGTATGTAAGCTGTGAATGAGTCGCGCCATTATCATAAGTTGTATTATCTGATTCTTTTGAATCTCCGAGTTTTGTGATCTGATCTTCCGTAAGAATGGCTTTCATATCATAGTTCTTTTCCCATCCGCCATTATTTTTCTGGTAGAGGAGAATGTTATCAGCTATTTTAAGGTATTCTGATTTGTCATATACCGGTTTGTCCGGAAGGGGTTTAATAACCTTGTCAACATCTTTGATATCGTACCAATGGTGCGCGCTGTCATAAAATCTTCCCAGGCCGGGATAATCGGAAAATATGTCACAGCCGGATAAAAGTATGACAGGGAGGAGACAGAGGAAAAAAGTTTTGTAGTAAGTCATTCTCATTTTTGTTCCATTATTATTTGGTGATATTACTTCTTTTGATAAGCGTTTAATAAGATTTGTTACAGAATATAATTAATTCAGCAAAACATCAGGTTGATAACTTTGTGCAAAGAAAACGTAAGACTAAAACGTTAACTTTAAGGATAACTATAAAAATAATATTATACTATCTCTTATGCAACAGGAAAATATTATTAAAAACGGTTTCTGAATAATTCAGAAATTTGAGTGATTTTAAATAATTATTTTATAAGATTGCAATAAACAATAATAGTTTTTACGGAAAAAAAATGGTAAATCCACGACCTTATAAACTGTTTCCTTCGATACAAAACTACGCATGGGGAACAAAAAATGAATCGGCGTTTATCCCCGAGCTTTTAAGTTTAACTCCCGAAGCTGATAAACCGTACGCGGAGCTGTGGATAGGCGCTCATCCAAAGGCGCCGTCATTTGTGATGATTGATAATAAGAAATTATCACTGGATAAACTTATTGAAATGTATCCAAAAGAGTTACTTGGTAAAGATGTCGCGGATATATATGGCAGCCGTCTGCCTTATCTCCTGAAAATACTCTCCATCAACCAGGCTCTTTCGATCCAGACACATCCGGATAAAATAACTGCCGCGAAACTTCATTCATCTGATCCTGAACATTATCCCGATGATAATCATAAACCGGAAATAGCGATCGCCTTAACAGGTCTTGAGGCGATAGTGGGACTTAAAAGTTTCGCTGAGTTCAGAAAAACAATCGATATATACAGTGAGATTAAAGCGCTTATTGATAACCTGAAGTTAGAAGAATTGTTCTCTTCCGGTGATAATAATCCCGAGTTGGTGAAATCTGTGTATGCTGATATTATGAGGGCTGATGAAAATAAGTTGAAATTAGTAATTGCTAGTCTGAAAGTAGAAATAGAGGGAAAAAAAGAAAATACAGCAGCCGAAAAAAAGTTTCTGGAGGAATATAGAAATTATGGAATTGACGTCGGACTACTTTCTCTTCTTTTATTTAATTATATCAAGCTGGCTAAGGATGACGCTTTTTTTACACCCGCGGGTATTCCTCACGCATATCTGAAAGGTAATATTATTGAATGTATGGCTAATTCCGATAATGTTGTCAGGGCCGGTTTAACTCCGAAATATAAGGATATAGATACTCTTACAAATATACTTTTATATGATCCGCTTGTTAAAACGGAAGTCATTCCTGTAAAAACAGGGCCTTACCTGGTGTACAAAACGACGGCGGAAGAATTTGAAGTAAAAATCTTTGAAAGTAAAGAAAAACTCAAAAAAGTTGAGGTATTGAATCAGCAGGTGAGAGCCGGAATTGTGCTTGAGGGAGAGATAAAAATAATTTGCGACCAGGGCGCTTTTCCTTTTACAAAAGGGGAGTGTTTTCTTATTCCCGCTGTTTTGGAAAATTTTGAAATAAACAGCGATATAAATACCAAATATGTGATTGTTAATATTCCCGGTTTGAATGATCGAGAGCAGTAAACGTAAGAATGAGTTTATTGTCGTAATAGTAAAATTGACTAAGGCAGATATAAAGCCTCGGTGAGACTATTGGGACAAGCGCGACAGGTGACTTCCTTTCAAGAAATACTTTGCTGTCAAGAATTGCCAACTAACCACCAAAACAAAAAAGATCAAATTGAATTCATTATCAAATTGATAATGAATATGATTTTTCTTGACATAGGACAATAAATGCGGTAACTTTGTTCGCATAACGAACAAAGTGGATTTTTGAGTGAAAAAACATATTCAATACCAGGTTGAAAATAAGGGGAGATCACGATGAAAATCATCTTCTTATGGGCAATAAATCCCATTAAAAGGTTAATCAAAAGAAGACCTGCTAATTCAAATCTTAGAATAGAACACATTCCTCATATCACAGATTCATTTCACCCGCATACCACAAATAATTGCTCCTTAATAGCCACTATAATATGTTTTAGAATGATTTTTTCGCGTATCCGGAGGTTGACATGAGTTCTAAAATCAGAAATAAAACATTGTTATACGCGAATTTCTTACTTTTCTTTCTGTCGGTTGGTTTCTTAAAAGCTCAGTCCGATATTGTCACTGTTTTTAAAGATGATTCGGGATCAAAACTGCAGGTTAATGGCAAGGATTTTTTTATCATGGGGATGAACTGGGATTATTTCCCTATTGGCACAAATTATTCTTACAACTTGTGGGCTCAGCCGGATGATATGATTAAGGAAGCTCTTAGGCACGAGATGTCACTTCTTAAAGAGATGGGGGTGAATACCATCAGACAGTACTCCGGCATTCCGCCAAAGTGGGTGGAATATATTTACAAAAATTATGGAATATTTACAGTATTAAATCATTCATTTGGCAGATATGGCCTGGTGATTGATGGTGAATATGTTTTAAATACAGACTATTCTGAGAGGAAAACCAAAGAAATATTGCTGAATGAAATCAAAGCGCTTGCCCGGAAGTTTAAAAACACACCTGGCGTTCTGATGTGGCTTATAGGGAATGAGAATAATTACGGACTTTTCTGGAAAGGGGCTGAGACTGAAGATATACCTACAGGTGAGACTTTAGAATCAGTGAGAGCGAGGCATTTATATTCTCTTTTCAGCGAAGCGATTGATGAGATTAAAAAAACAGATAAAAACCGGCCGGTCGCGATATGCAACGGTGATCTGCTTTTTATAGATATTATTGCCGAAGAAGTAAGGAATATGGATGTTTTCGGAATTAATGTATACCGTGGTGTATCCTTCGGGGATATGTTTGAAAACGTGAAGGACAAACTCGATGTGCCTTTACTTCCGACAGAGTTTGGGGCGGACGCTTATAATACCCGCTTAAACCTTGAAGATCAGCTGATGCAGGCTAAATATCTTCTGGGTAACTGGCGGGAAATATTTGAGCAGGCTTATGGTAAAGGAAAGCAAGGCAACTCAATAGGGGGAATGACATTTCAGTTCAGCGATGGCTGGTGGAAATATATGCAGGATAAAAATCTGGATATCCATGATAATAACGCCTCCTGGTCAAACGGGGGATATACCGAAGATTTCAAGACGGGGCAGAATAACATGAATGAAGAATGGTTTGGGATATGTGAAAAGGGTCCGGCTGATGAAAAAGGTTTATACAGGCTTTTCCCCCGCGCCGCTTATTTCGCTCTGAAAGAAACGCTAAAAATTAATCCGCTTGATGAAAATGTTACAATCGGGGTAATAAAAAATCATTTCAGCAGACTTGATAAGGAAGAATATCTCACGAAAGCAAAAGAATACAAAGAGAGCTGTTCTTCTGCGGCTGAAAGTAAAATCAGGTCTGCAAAGTAAACCTGGAAATTGTTAATTAAAAAGTAAATTATGAAAAAAATACGCAGTAAACCGGAAACGGAGATAGATCAGCAAAATAAAGTTTCTCTGAAGGATTCAGTTCTCAGGTTAATCTGGCGGGAACACCAGATTTCACGCGCTGATATTTCCCGCAGGTTGAACTTATCCCGGTCAACTGTTACGGAAATAATAAAAGAGCTGCTTCCTACCCGATTTATCGCGGAAATTGGAAGCGGAGAATCGAGCGGAGGAAGAAGGCCGATTGTTCTGGAATTTCAGGATAACGCGAGAGCTATCCTCGGAATAGATATCGGAGCTACTCACGTATCGGTGGCCCTTACAAATCTGAGAGGCAGTCTGATTTTTTGGGAGGAGAAAAAATTTCCCGTAAGAAAAGATCCGGAAGGAACACATAACCTTATTCGGGAACTCTGTGACAAATCAATAAGCAATCTTAAAAACGGAAAAGCAGACCTGCTCAGTATTGGTGTGGCGGTTCCAAGTCCGGTCGATCCGATCAGACCGGAATATCTTGCTGAAACGATAATCCCTTCATGGCATGGAAAAAGCGGACTCGAGAAATTGCGGGAGCTATATAATGTCCCGGTTTTTCTTGACAATGACGCTAATCTCGGAGCTCTTGCCGAGCATTGGTGGGGTGAGGGAAGGAAGGTAAGTGATCTCATATATATTAAACTTTCTTATGGCATAGGCGCCGGATATATTTTCGGCGGAAAGTTATATCGCGGAGCAAAAGGTATAGCGGGAGAATTGAGTCACATGTCTATCGATCCCAACGGGAAACAATGTGGCTGCGGACTGAGAGGCTGCCTCGCGACAGTAGTATCGGAATGGGCATTGATATCAAGGGTGGAAACTCTTTCAGTGTTGTATCCAGATAGCCCGCTGATTGGAAAGAATATAAGTATTATTGATATAGAAAACAGCGCCCTGGACCGGGACCCGCTCGCGCTTCAGGTTGTATCGGAGGCAATTTCAAATTTGACCAATGCTGTTATGAGTCTGGTCAACCTGTTGAATCCCGAGATGATAATAATCGGGGGAAGTCTTTCGAGGCTGGAAGATATTTTACTTGCTCCGATACGGGAAAAAATTGACAAATGCGCTTTGGTCGGTTCGGTAAAAAGAACAGAAATGAAAATAAGCGGATTAAAGTCGAAGGCTGTCGCAATAGGAGCTGCGACTCTCGCTATTGAGCAGGCTTTTATCGATCCAAAAATTCTAAGGGAAAATATTAGTCCGGCTGTACTAAAATAATATTGTGAAAAATTCTATTGTATGACGCGGAGAATTAATGGCTAAAAAGGAAACTCATCAGACTGATCCAAAAGACCGGGTATCGGGGGGACAAAAATTCGCCTATGGTCTGGGATCTCTTGTAAACAATCTTCTCGGGGGAGCGATTGGATTTATGTCTATTGTTCTGAATGTCGGTTTAGGCATCAATCCGGCGCTTGTAGGAACGCTTCAGGCAATACCAAGATTAACAGACGCTCTTACCGATCCAATTATGGGATATATTTCAGATAATACCCGTTCAAGATTCGGGAGAAGGAGGCCATATATTTTTATCGGCGCAATCATGGTTGGATTGATCTTCGCTCTTATGTGGCAGCTTCCCGCGGGTCATAGTGAAATGTTTTATTTTTGGTTTTTCCTTATCGGATCAATAATTTTCTATCTTTTTTACACCATGTTCGCCACACCTTATGTAGCGCTCGGTTATGAAATGACTCCCGATTATCACGAAAGAACCCGGCTGATGGGTGTAATGAATTTTATGGGGCAATTTGCCTGGATATCCTTACCCTGGTTTTATGCCATAATGGAAAATGATTCTTTGTTTTCCAACTCGGTTGAAGGGGCGAGAACACTGGCAATTGTAATAGGTATTTTTGTCGCGGCTGTTGGAATTCTGCCCGCGATTTTTATAAAAGAAAGATTTACCGGGGGTGACGCGGAAAAAGGAGTTGCGAGTTTTCTGGGAGGACTGAAAGAAAATGTGTCAAACTTTTTTAAAGGATTACTGATAACCATAAAAAGAGTTGAATTCCTGAAACTTTGCGCCGGCACATTTTTCCTTTTCAACAGCATTCAGCTTGTAGGAGCATTCAGTTCTTATATAACGATATTTTACGTATCGGGCGGTGACCAGGATATGGGCGCAAGATATATGGGACTATTCGGCACAATAAGTTCATTTTCCACTCTTGCGGCTATAGCGGGCGTTACCTGGCTTTCAGGTAAAATTGGTAAAAAAAGGACATTTGTTATCGCCACCGCTGTTACCATGATTGGCAGTTTGTTAAAATGGCCCTGTTACGATCCTATGGCCGCCTGGAAAGTATTAATTCCGGCACCATTGATCGCTGTGGGTATGGGCGCGTTATTTACACTTATGGGATCGATGATCGCCGATGTCTGCGATCTTGATGAACTTGAAACAGGAGAGAGAAGGGAGGGGATGTTTGGTTCTATTTACTGGTGGATGGTAAAACTTGGAATGGCCCTGGCATTCGGACTTTCGGGATATTTGCTTAATGCTACCGGATTTGATGTTGAATTTGGAGGAGCGCAAACTTCAGACACATTTCTCTGGATGCGGGTCGTCGATGTTGTAATACCGGCTGTTGCGTCGTTAATAGCGATATTAGCGGTTTCTTCATTTAAGCTTGATGAAAAAAAAGCATGCGAAATAAGAAATATACTGGAAGAGCGCAGAAGTAAAGCAAAAGCAGAAACCGCGGTTCAGGAGTCATGATCTATGATAAATATTAAGGGAGATTCGAAAATGTTAAAATACAGATTTATACTGTATCTATTAACCTTTTTCATCCTTGCCGGAGTATTTGGATGCGACAGCAGAAATAAAAAAAATGATAAAACCAGTACGCGGGATGTTATAAAAATAAAAATTACCATGATAGCAAAAAGTATGGCTAACCCGGTGTTTTTAGCCGCGAGGAGGGGAGCTGAGGAAGCAATAAAAGATATATCAGATGACAATAGTGATGTGGAAGTTACCCTTGACTGGCAGACACCCTTAGAAGAAAGCGGAGCAAAACAGGCTGAATATATTAAGCAGGCGGTTGAAGCCGGTACTGACGCGATAATAATATCCTGCTCTGACGGGGAGATTGTCGCGCAAGCAATAAAAGATGCTGTCGAAAAGAATAATATTCCGGTAATGACATTCGACAGCGACGCTCCCGAATCGGGTCGTTTCGCTTATTATGGTCCGGATGATGTGGAAATGGGAGAAAGGTTAATGAGTGAGATGGCCCGGATAACAGGAGGGAAGGGGAATATCGCAATCCTGGGAGGAAACAGGGATGCGCCAAATCTCAGACTAAGAGTAAATGGTATATTAAAAGGGGCAGTTCGATATCCTGATATCAATATAGTCGGGGAATTTTACCATCCGGAAGATGAAACATCCTCAATTGACACAATGATAATGGTTAATAATATGTATCCCGAACTTGACGGCTGGATAATGGCAGGGAGCTGGCCGATGTTCGGTGATAAATTAACCGGGATTATGGAACCGGGGAAATATAAAATTGTGGCTGTTGACGCTCTGCCCGAACAATTGAAATATATTGAGAAAGGTTACGCCCATCTGTTGTTGGGGCGCCCAACATATAAATGGGGTGAAGTAGCCGTTGAAAAGATTATTGATAAGATAATTGATAACAAAGAAATACCCCCTTTTATTAAAATGAAAATCATCCCTGTGTCAATCAATAATTTAGGCGGCTGGGCCCGACAGTTAAAAGCTTGGGGGTATAAAAATATCCCTGATAAGTATTTTATTATGTAAAATGGAGTAAATGAATATAAAATATGCGGTTAACAAGGATTATCTATAAAAAAGTATATAGAGTTTGTTGTTCCGGCGCCGGTAACATTTTAACTGCTGAATCGCAGTTTGTAAGCAGGCATAATGTTGTCGTAAGTGTTAAACAATGTTTTCAGGCAGGATAGGTATGTCAAAAAGAATATCTGAAAAGAATAGCAATATCGCTCCTGTTTATTCAGGTAATTTCAATGCCGCAGCAGGTAAAAAAGCAGAAATAAACAAAGAAGAAAAACTTGTTCACCAGGATTTTATAAATATTCTTAATCAAGGATTTCATGGCATTTCTTTCAGCCCTTATCTCGAGGAACAGAGACCGGGAATGAGAGTAACCCGCGAACAAATAGAAAAAAGAATACAAATAATTAAACCATACGTAAGATGGATAAGGTCGTTTTCATCCATTGATGGAAATGAGCTTATACCTGAGATCGCCCATGAGTATGGTTTAAAAGTTCTGGCAGGCGCATGGATCGGTCCCGATAAAGAGAGTAATGAAAGAGAAATGAGAAACGCTGTAAATCTGGTGAAACGGGGACACGCCGATATATTGGCAATAGGCAACGAAGTATTATTAAGGGGGGATATGGAGGAGGATGAACTCATTAAGATGATACAAAGAATGAAATATGAGGCGCCTGATATTCCGGTGGGTTGTGTTGACGCCTACTTTGAATTTATCGAACATCCGCGGCTGATAGAGGTATGCGATTTACTGCTGGTGAACTGTTATCCTTTCTGGGAAGGTTGCTCTGTTGAGGAAGCTCTTCCCGCGATAAAATCAATGTACACGATGATAAAAAATGCCGCGAAAAATAAAAAGGTTATCATCAGTGAGACCGGATGGCCCGACAGGGGCGCTGCCGAGAAGAAGGCTATTCCTTCACAAACAAACGCCACAAAATATTTTTCAGATATATTCAGCTGGGCCGAAGAAGAAAAAACAGACATTTTTTACTTTACAAGTTTTGATGAGACCTGGAAGGTTGAAATTGAGGGAGATGTTGGCGCCTGCTGGGGATTATGGGATAAAAATGGCAATCTCAAATTTGGATGAAAAAATTAAACAGGAAAGAAATTGGAGAGTATTATTATGTTAAAAGTAATTTGGCTTATCCCTTTGTTTTTTATAGCGTTGGGAGCCTTTATCTCATGTGATATGCCAGGGGATAAAAAGGGGATTGTGAAGACAAAAGCGATATTTGTAACTTCAGAAGCCGGCTATAAAATGGCGGCAAAGGAAAATGTCTCTTTTGTTAAGGGAAATCCTGAAGGTGTTTATATTGAAGTTGATCCGGACAGCGTAAAACAGACGATGGATGGTATCGGAACTTCATTTACGGAATCTTCGGCTTTCGTACTCGCGCATCTTGAAAAAGATAAACGCAGGAAAGTCATGGAGAACATTTTCAGCAGAAAAGGAGCTAATTTTACCCTGACCCGCACTCATATCGGGGCATGCGATTTTTGTGTGGAGGGCAAATATTCTTATCTGGATAAAAGAGGTGACGTTAAACTTGAAAGTTTTTCGGTCGCACATGACAAAGAAGGATTTAGCCAGGTTAAATATAAGGGGATAAAAGAACCTGGTTATGATCTTTTGCCAATGATAAAGGAAGCTTTGGAGATAAAAGCAAAACAAAATGGTGAACTCAGAATTATTTCAAGCGCCTGGACAGCTCCTTCATGGATGAAAGATATTGATGACTGGTATATAAAAGGTACACCGGCCAATAATTACCAGGGAACAGGTGGTTCATTAAAACCTGAATATGTTGAGACATATGCTGATTACCTGGTCAGGTATCTGGACGAATATAAAAAGGAGGGAGTGGAAATATGGGGGATAACTCCGGTCAATGAGCCGCATGGAAATAACGGCCAGTGGGAAAGCATGTATTTTTCGCCTGAAACGCAAAATGAATTCATTAAAGAATTCCTTGGGCCCAAACTCAGGGATGGTGAATATAGTAACTTAAATTTACTGATCTACGATCAGAATCGTGATGGCATTGAGCACTGGACAGATGTGATACTTGGCGATGAGGAAACTTCAGAATATGTGTATGGCACCGCTGTTCACTGGTATGAAAGTACAAAAAAGGTATATGAGGATGTATTTGAGCGTGTAAACGCAAAATTTCCCGATAAAGCTATAATTCATACGGAAGGCTGTATCGATGATCTTGGGAAAGATGCCTCAGAAAGCATAGGTGATCCGGCAAGATTCAAAGAGAAGAATTGGTTCGGAAATGATTCCTTCTGGTGGAATGATTAATGCGACCGACTGGGCGTATACCGCTGAATGGGCTGGTGAAGGCGCGGCAGATCACCCGATCTATACTCCCGTTCACAGGTACGCGAGAAATATAATTGTCAGCATCGACCATTGGCTCAAGGGCTGGGTCGACTGGAATATTGTTCTTGACCAAAAAGGAGGTCCAAATCACGCCGGAAACTTTTGCGGCGCTCCTATAATGATAGATGTTAATACCGGTGAAGTTTATTACACCCCTGTTTTTCATGTGCTGAAACAGTTCAGCAGAACGATCAGGCCGGGGGATAAGGCTGTTCAAACATATAAAACTGCCAATTCTCTCGATAAAGACGCGTTACACGCATGCGCTACTATCAATGATAAAAATGTTTTAAGCGTTCAGCTTCTGAATACAACAAAGGAGAAAATCGACTTTTCGCTGAAGATAGGTGATCAATATGCTACTGTGGCGCTTGACGCGAATTCCATAACAACAGTTCAGGTGAAATTATAATGAAATCAATTAAAGGAAAAAGTTTCATTTGGCTGATTTATCTTATAGTCTCTTCACAGGTATTTTCACAACATACCGGGGAGACCAATTCGAAGGAATATTCAAACCGTTTTTTTATTCTTGACCTCGAATCTGATACTTGTGATATGCGAAGTTTTGAGAACCGCTTTTTTACAACATATCCACATAATGATCCCACACGCGGCGACGTCGTTTATGACAGGGTGAAATGGGAAAATAAGGACTTGTTTCGAATGGAAAAAGGGACGGGACTTTTTGCCTGTATCAAAGCAAGAACAGATTACCTGGGATTTGATTCATTCAGATTTACTTCCAAGTCCTATTTTAATCTTAAAGAAAACGCGGAAAAAATCCTCTTTGTATATAAAGGGAAAATGCCATCGGAAAAGGGGATGTGGCCTGCCTGGTGGTTAAATGGCAGCAGGGAGAAGGAATGGACCTATACAGGAGTCGAAGAGAAACTGACAGACTCAATACTTGATCCATATTCAGGAAAAGGGGAGTTTTACAATACTTCAAGTCCCGTCAACTCCACCGACTGGCCTTCCGCTGGTGAAATAGATATGATCGAAACAATCAACGGTGATAATATTATTTATAATACACTGCACACCTGTCCCGGTATGTGTGATTCTGAATGGAATGGAGAGGGGCAGGTCATCAACTGCGCGAATGCCACCCGGGAAGACCCTAATTCAGGATGCAGCGGAAGGACATATAAATTGCCGGATGTCGAAGGTGTTTTCGCTATGGTTTGGGAAGAAGGAAAACTGCGGTTCTATTACTGGGGACCGGATGAAAATTTCAGGAATGAATCTGGTCCGCTTGGAATTAAGCCCGATCCAGAACAATGGGACAGAACAAATCTGAAAAACAGTGTAAGGCTATTTGACGCGGATTGTGAGTGTGAAGATGAGCTGCATCATGAGTGGCAATGTAATGTCTGCGACGGGAGAGAGGGATGCGGCTTTATAAATATGAAGATGATATTTAACATCACTTTATGCGGAATCTGGGCAGGCGCTCATTTTGACGAATCGGAAAACCCGCTCAAAAATTGTCAGGAATATGTCAGAGGCGAAGGAAAGAAGATAATAAATAATCAATTCATAAGGATAGATTATGTAGCGGTGAGAAATCTTTCTGAAACTAAATAGAAGAAAAAAGCTAAAATTTAACTCAGGCTGAAGAAAAGATGGAAAAAAACAAGTTCGGAATATTACTCATATTATTTGCCCTGGTATGTTTTTTCGCATCCGGATGCGGAAATAAAACAAGAGAATCGGATGACAGCAAAATGATTGATTTGAAAAAAATTAAAAAAGTACTCATGACAGGAAAAATCACAGAGAAAGAGAACCCCTTTACGATCAGAAAGTTCACACCATATACAGGGTCTGAGTGGCTTGGCAACGCGGTTTCATATGGATGTTACAGAGAAGGTCAGGCGCCGGGAGTAAAGGGCCCCTCAGAAACTGAAATACTTGAAGACCTGAACATCATCAGTAAACATTGGAAAATGATCAGGGTTTATGGAGCAGATAATGATTCCGAAAGAATCCTGAAGGTTATCAGGAAAAATAGTCTGCCGGTTAAAATGATGCTTGGCATCTGGATTGAAAATGAAACGGGCGATTCATTGAAGAGAGAGAATAATATTCAGCAGGCGCTGAAAGGCATAGAACTGTGGAATAAATATTCTGATCTTATTTCAGCTATAAATGTGGGAAACGAAACACAGGTATTCTGGACGGGGCATAAAGTTGATGTCGATGATCTGGTCCGTTATATCCGGATTGTCAGGGCTAATACAACAGTTCCGGTAACCACCGCTGATGATTACAACTTCTGGAATAAGGCTGAAAGCAGGAAGGTTTCTGAGGAAATCGATTTTATTGTCACACATATGTATCCTCTATGGAACGGTAAAACGCTTGATGAGTCTCGTGAGTGGATGGATGACATCTTCAGCAGCCAGGTAAAAAAAACGCATCCGGATAAAGATATAGTTCTTGGCGAAATCGGCTGGGCCACAAAATATAATCCTGCGAAGACCGGTCCGGGTGAACAGGGAACACTGATTAAAGGTGATGTGAGCCTGGAAGCGCAGGAAAAATTCCTGATTCAATTACACAAATGGACAATGGAGAACAAAGTTGTCACTTTCCTCTTTGAGGCTTTCGATGAACCGTGGAAAGGGGGAGGAGAAACAACCGGACCTGATGAAGTGGAAAAGAACTGGGGAGTTTTTTATAAAAACCGTTTCCCAAAAGAATCCTTTACAAATTATCTGAAAAGAATAGATGAATTACAATTACAGACTGAAAATTAAAATGATACTTTATTTAAAAATATATGTGAGGAGTTATAATGGTTAATTCAAAAAAATATGTAATGGCGGATGGTTTTCATCGGACGGCCGTTGCGAAAATAAATCTTCTGGCTTATGAAGATTCATAGCTTTTATAACCTTATTATTGAATACAGAATTATATCCAGGCAGATAAATAAAAAATAAAAAAAAGTTTCGACAGGCGGGCAGGCCTGCCGAAAACTATTTGAAGTAATTGATGGGATGTGTGCCATCTCAACGTCAAACAAAAAAAATAAAGGAAAGAATATGAAACTTACATTTAAAAATTTTCAATTGCTAATATATTTCCTTTTCGCGGTTAGTCTGAATTTCGCGCAGAATTCAGACTACTGCGAAACCCTCTCTTACCATTTCGGCAATCCTGCCGAAACAGCTTCGGTCATTTATCTTACAATCACCAACCAGGACGCGACATCTATGTATGTTGAGATTGAATCGGGAGACGCAGACCCGGTAGATTTTCTTCTGATTACCGGTGGAAGCGGCGCGGTAATTTCTGATGAAATATATCCTGAGCCGGGAATAATCCGGAGAACAATGACCTGGACAGATCCCCCGGCAGATGTAATAATGAATATTTTATGGAGTAAGGAATCATTTTCGGGTAACTGGATGTTGAGCGCGGAAGACATTACGGTTCCTTTCGCGGCCAGTTGTTCCGTTGGACCGGCATATACAGTTAATGTGGATTTTGAACCGGACGGACTGGGCGCGGAATGGGAATGGTCTGTTCAGGAAAATTATGATAATCCTCCATTGGAAATTGTTGAAAATCCCGATACAACAGGAGCAAATACCTCCGCGACAGCGGCAAAATTTACGGCGAGAGTGACAGGCCAGCCATGGGCCCTGGTATACACAGACGATATTGAAACTTTCAAATTTGACGTTAATAATTCGATTGTTAAGATTATGGTTAACAAACCTGTAATCAGCAATATAACGGTTAAATTTGAGGGTGGAAGCAGCCCGGCAGTGGAATTACAGATACCTAATACTGTGACCAATGAATGGGAAGAACTGGAGTTTGATTTTTCCGGTTATATCGGGAATAACTATGGCCGACTGGTGATAATCCCCGACTTTGATGCGAGAACACAGGAAAATATAATTTACTTTGATAATATTCAGATTCCGGAAGGTAATTACGCTCCTCCCGCAGTTCCGACAGTCGCGGCTCCTGCACCGACAGCGAACGCTGAAGATGTAATTTCAATGTTCAGCAATGCTTATACAAATGTCCCGGTTGATACCTGGTCAGCTTCATGGGATCAGGCGGATCTTGAAGATATTCAGATTGCCGGAGATGATACCAAACTTTACACAAATCTTGTATACGCCGGAATAGAATTTACTTCTCAGCCAATCGACGCAACTGAAATGACTCACTTTCATATGGATTTCTGGACTCCCGATCCGACTGCTTTACCGGCAGTATTTAAAATTAAACTGGTAGATTTCGGAGCTGACGGCCTCTATGGCGGAGGTAATGATTCAGAGCATGAACTTACATTTGACGCGGGAACAACTCCCGCTCTTTTAAGTGGAGAATGGGTTAGTTTTGATATTCCGATGGCTTCATTTTCAGGGCTTGCTGAAAGCGCTCACCTCGCGCAGATGATCATCTCAGGTGATCCGAATACCGTTTACCTTGATAATATCTATTTTTATGAGGGTGAAGTGGTTGTAAGTTATTATAATGCTGATTTTGAACCGGATGGAATCGGCGCCGACTGGGAATGGATTGTTTCAGAAAATGATGACAATCCTCCTCTGGAATTCGTAGCCAACCCTTCAACTGGCGGAATAAACAGTTCCGCGACAGTCGCAAAATTCACAGCGAGATTAACCGGACAGCAATGGGCGTTAACTTTTACTGATGATCTGGCTCCCTTTGAATTTAACAATATGAATTCCACCTTTAAGATCATGATCCATAAAACTGTTATCAGTAATGTCGGGGTCAAGTTTGAAGGGGGAGGAAGTGTGCCGATAGAAATACAGATTCCAAATACCGTAACTGACGAATGGGAAGAAATGGTTTTTGATTTTTCGGCGGCAATCGGAAACAGCTATACAAAACTTGTGATCATACCTGATTTTAACGAGAGAACTCAGGAGAATATTATTTATTTTGACAATATTCAATTGCCCGCAGGAAATGTGACTCCTCCGGTAGTTCCGACGGTAGCGGCTCCTTCACCGACCATGCCCGCGTCATCTGTAATTTCACTTTTCAGCAATGAATATACCGATGTTCTTGTTGATACATGGTCGGCAGAATGGGACCAGGCGGATGTAGAAGATGTTCAGATCGCCGGTAACGATACCAAGTTATATACCAACCTGCTCTATGCGGGAATAGAATTTGTTTACCAGCCTGTCGACGCTACAAATATGACACATTTCCGTATGGATTTCTGGACACCCGATCCTCCCGCCGTATTTAAAGTTAAATTAGTCGATTTCGGCGCAGACGGCATTTATGGCGGCGGTGATGACACCGAACATGAACTTGTGCTCGACGCGAATACAACTCCGGGACTGTTAAGTAAAGAATGGGTCAGCCTTGATATGCTCATGTCAGATTTTACCGGACTCGCTTCAGTTGAACATCTTGCGCAACTGATAATTTCAGGCGATCCTAATACAGTTTATCTTGATAATATTTTGTTCTATGGAGAAAACACTGTAACGACAGTTGATTTTTCTGTAACAGAGGGCTGGAATCTTCTTTCATATCCGCTGCTGGAAACTGATATGTCTGTTTCCACTCTTTTCCCCGGCGCGACATCCTCGGCATATTCATTCGATAACGGTTATACACCGGTTGATTATTTAAATAATGGAGAAGGTTACTGGGTAAAATTTGACGCTGCCGAGCAGTTTACGGCAGAAGGGGATGAACCCACAGGTGACCTTAGTCTGAGCGAAGGCTGGAATATGATTGGTGTTTATAATGAAACTGTTAGTGTATCCAATATTATTACCGAACCGGCAGGTATACTATCTTCCTCTTTTTATGAATTCACCTCAGGTTACGAGGTAGCCGATAACCTGGTTCCGGGAAAAGGATACTGGATAAAATCATCACAGGCCGGAAATATTCTAATGGTTGTCGAACCCAAACATGGCAGGCCGGTTAATATGGTTAATTCCGAATGGGGAAAAATAACTGTCACCGACGCGGAAGGAAACTCAAAAGTGTTATATGTTTCAGATGAATCGGCAAATGGCTTTGAACTTCCCCCCGTTCCTCCGGCAGGCGCTTTTGATGTGCGTTTTTCAACAGGTTCTTATGTCGAAAGTCTTTCTTCGGGCCTCCTCGATATTATGCTTAATTCAGTTGCTTATCCGGTCAAAATATCAGTTGACGGAACAGATATCATGATTAAAGATAAAGTAAACGGTCAACTGGTAAATAACAATCTGAGTTCGGGAGATGAAATCATTATCACCAACAGCAATGTAAATGTGATTGAAGTTTCATCACTTGTCATACCGGAAGAATATACGCTTGAACAGAATTATCCAAATCCTTTCAACCCGACAACAAATATAAAATTCTCTGTGCCGACAGATTCAAAGATTGTTCTCGCGGTATATAATGTGCTTGGCGAGAAAGTTATGGAGTTGATCGATAGTAAATTTGAAGCCGGGGTTCACAATGTAACTTTTGACGCTTCACACCTCAGTTCCGGAATGTATCTCTACAGACTGGAAGCAGGCGATTTTGTTGAAGTTAAGAAAATGATGTTAATGAAATAATATAAAAGTCTCACTCTATGAGCCGGCTTTTTTCTTGTAGCCGGCTCTGTTTTAATTTATGTTATACATCAGGTAATAAAATTTGAATTTTATTTCGAGAGCTTAGATGAATTATTGAAATTAGAAGCTCTCTTAAGGGAGTAAAAAAATTGATCAGGATCAATAAACAGTAATCAGGATTATTTTGAATATCGAATAAAAATAAGGTTTTGAAATTATTATGTATAATGAAGCAATATATTCAGGTGAACAGAATTTATACAAAAACGTTGAAAATGTTGAAGGTTCATATATTGAAATAGAGGGAGATCTGTTTTACAGGATAAGCAACTTTGATAAAATGGATCCCTTTTTCATAAACATTGTAAGCGGATCGGATCATTGGATATATATCTCGAGCAGAGGAGGAATAACCGCCGGGAGAAAAAATCCTGATAACTCTCTTTTCCCATATTACACTGATGATATTATCCATGAATCGGGCGAAACAACCGGGAGCAAAACAATAATAAAAGTTACTTCAGGTGAAAAAACATACCTGTGGGAACCTCTGTCTGAAAAATATGAGGGGATCTATCATGTTACAAGGAATATTTACAAGAATATTCCCGGCACAAAGATCTTATTTGAAGAGACAAATCACAAATTTAACCTGACTTATCAGTATTGCTGGACCACCAGTGAAAAATTTGGTTTTGTAAAAACATCCGGTTTGAAATACAACGGAAAGCAAAGCATTAAGGTTGAATTACTTGATGGAATAATGAATATACTTCCCGCCGGTGTTTATCAGCAGATGCAAACCGAATTCAGCACACTTCTCGACGGGTATAAAAAAAATGAACTTGAGAGAAGCTCCGGAATCGGCATATACGCGCTCAGCTCCCTGCAATCGGACAGAGCTGAACCGGGAGAAGCGCTCTTCGCCACACTGGTATGGTCATCCGGTATAAATGTTGAAAAATATCTGCTCTCCTCAGGACAGTTGCCCGCGTTCAGGAAGAATATGCCAATTAAAAACGAATCTGAAGTGAAGGGGATAAGAGGAGCATATTTTATAAATTCCACCATTTCCCTAAAACCTGAAGAACAGAAAAAATGGTTTATTACCGCGGAAATCAATCAAAATATCGGTGATCTGATCCACCTGAAAAAACTGATCGGTGATAACCGTGCCGGGGATTTGCTCCTCACAGATATAAATTTAAGCACAGAGCGGCTTAAAAAAATTGTATCACAGGGGGACGGGCTTCAGCTGACCGGGAAAAAGCTGAATTCATCAAGGCATTTTGCGAACACTCTCTTTAATCTTATGAGAGGAGGTATTTTTGATAACTCATATCTGATAAATAAAGCAGATTTTATTTTATTTCTCGGGAAAACCAACCCCTATGTGCTGGAAGCTAATAAAGAATTCATCAATACGCTTAAAAATGAGATCAGTCATTCCGCGCTGATAAAGGCTGTTAGGAAACAGGGGGATAAACATTTTACGAAACTCGCGCTGGAATATCTGCCTCTTACATTCAGCCGCAGACATGGTGACCCAAGTCGTCCGTGGAACCGTTTTTCCATTGAAATAAAAGATAAGAAAAATGAGAAGATCCTGAACTACCAGGGCAACTGGCGCGATATATTTCAGAATTGGGAGGCGCTGGCGCTTTCTTATCCAGGATTTATCGAATCAATGATAACAAAATTTCTTAATGCTTCAACCGCCGATGGTTACAATCCTTACAGAGTCACAAGAGAAGGTTTTGACTGGGAAGTTCAGGAACCTCATAATCCCTGGTCAAATATCGGGTACTGGGGTGATCACCAGATTATTTATCTTCTTAAATTGCTTGAACTTTCCAGGCAGTTTAATCCGGGGAAACTGGAAGAATTCATAAACGAGGAAATATTTTCTTACGCGAACTTACCATACAGAATTAAGTCTTACAATGATATTTTGAAAGACCCGCAGTCCACTATTGAATTCGACGAGGAGCTTGATAGTTTCATTCGAAAAGAGATGGAATTGCATGGCGCTGATTCGGCATTCCTTAAAAAAGCTGACCATACACTGGTTCAGGTTAACATGGTAGAAAAACTTCTGATAACTCTCCTCGTGAAATTATCCAATTTTATCCCCGGGGGGGGCATCTGGCTTAATACACAAAGACCTGAATGGAACGACGCGAATAATGCCCTGGTGGGGAATGGTATATCTATGGTTACAGTCTATTATATCAGACGCTACCTTTCATTTATGAAAGACTTTATAAAATCGGATGAAGAAAGGGACTATATTCTCTCAAAAGAGGCAGCGCTGTTTTTTAATGATATTTTTAGCGCGCTTAATTATGCCCGCCAGGATAATGTTTCTTTGTCTGATAATAAAGAGAGAAAAATCGTTGTCGACAGACTTGGTAATGCCGGTTCTGATTACAGAACCAGTATTTATAATAAAGGTTTTTCAGGTGAAAAGAAAAAAATATCGGGCGGAGAGCTCTCGGAATTTTTTAATGTTTGTCTCGAAGTAACCGATGGGACGATCAGGGCCAATAAAAGGGGTGATGATCTATATCATTCTTATAATATTATAAACTTTCAGGGGAATGAAATTAAAGTAACTCATCTTTATGAGATGCTGGAAGGGCAGGTGGCTGTTTTAAGCTCAGGCATTTTAACTCTGGAGGAAACTATTAAATTGCTTTCGGCGCTCAGAAAAAGCAAACTTTACAGGAAAGATCAGAATAGTTATATTCTCTATCCTGAAAAGAGGCTTCCTTCTTATATGGAAAAGAACAACATTCCCAGGGCCGCTATCGACAGATCAGAACTCTTGCTAAAGCTTGTAAGCTCCGAAAATCGTGAAATTGTTTACCAGGATGAGTACGGTCAGTTCCATTTTCAGGCGGATATAATCAACGCGAACCATTTAAAGAACAAACTTGATGAAATAACTGAACCGGGACTGAGAACCCTTGCCGGAATAGAACGTGATATTATTGCCGGCATTTATGAGGAAATATTTAACCATAAAGAATTTACCGGCAGAGCCAATACTTTCTATAAATATGAAGGTCTCGGTTCCATATACTGGCACATGGTTTCAAAACTGCTTCTGGCTGTTCAGGAAGTATATTTCAGCGCTGCAGAAAAATCAACGGATAAAAATCAACTGTTGACATTAAGGAAATTTTATTATGAAATAAAAGAGGGAATTGGTGTGAATAAATCTCCCGAACTTTACGGGGCTTTCCCTACGGACCCCTATTCCCATACACCATCATTCGCGGGAGTTCAGCAGCCCGGAATGACCGGGCAGGTGAAGGAAGACTTCATTTCGAGAATGAGAGAGCTGGGTGTTCATGTTGAAAACGGAAGAATAATATTTCGCCCAGAGCTACTGAAAACAGAGGAATTTCTGAATAGCGCCGGTGAATTTATTTACTACAACCAGGAGGGGGAAAAAGAAAAAACAGGGGTTGGACAAAATTCATGCGCCTTTACCTATTGTCAGGTTCCCTTCATTTATAATATTGCTGATGAAAACCGGGTAGTTATCCACTCAAATGGGTCGGAAAAAGTTCATAATGATGGAATGAAACTGGACTCAAATACCAGCCGGTCGATATTCAACCGGGAAGGTAAGATCAGAAAAGTTGAAATATTTATTAATCGTTCAAGCTTTATTGATTGAATAATACTACAGGAAAAAAAATGTTAAAAAAACTGCCAATTATAATGATTCTCCTTTTATCCTTTTCCTCCACGCAGGCCCAGGTGGGCAATCTGCTCTGGGAAGAGAATTTTGATAATCTTGACAACTGGATTTTAATTACCGGCAACGGTTCGTGGGGCTGGGGAAACGGTGAGCTTGAGTTTTACAAACCTGATAACGTCAGCATAATGGAAATGCCCGATGAACCGGGTAATAATGCTCTGCTTATAGAGACAAAAGAGGAAACGGGCCCTGATATTGTAGACCAATGGGGGAATCCTCTCAACTATACTTCGGGAAGGATTATGTCCAAATCGGAAATATCGGTGAAATACGGGATGATTGAAGCACGGGTGAAAGTCCCTGATCTTGACCTGGGCGGATGGCCTGCTATCTGGCTGCTCGGCACATCAAATTATGCCTGGCCCCGCAGCGGAGAAATTGATATGATGGAGATGGGGCATACAAAAGAATTCAGGGATCTTCATGATGAGCATAACGGCGGCAACGGACTCGATAACTCAACAGTAAACATGGTCGCGGGCGCGAATGCCATTTTTTATTCGGATGACGCTGTCACTCCGGCAAATCCAACCGGCGCGGCAAGTATCTCATGGGACCCGGATGATGATTACTGCCGGCCATATTACAACCATAATAATCCGCTCAATGACCGTTATATTCTCTATAGACTTTATTGGGATGAGGAGAGCCTCAGGTTTACTATTGTCGATGAAGAAATGGAATATGATTTATATACTACTCCATTCCCGATTGACAGCGTTTCCGCCGAATTTATGGCGCCATTTTATCTTGTTGTAAATATGGCTGTCGGCGGTACTTTTACCGACGCGTATAATCTTGGTGATCCCGGAACGGGAGAGCCGGTTTCTATGCCATTCCCGGCGGAAATGATGGTGGATTATATCAGGGTTTATGAGTGGAATAACCAGGGGCAGGTGTTTTTCGGCCCTCCGGTAGCGAGGTGGACATCACTCGGCCTTTTTACCGATGATACTCCCGTAAGCGGAAAGCTTGAGCCTGAAACTGACTCTAAGATATATGTTTGGGAAGAGACCCTTATCGCCGGTGAAATATTACCCTTTGAAGGAGAAAATGTACTTTCCTGGAAAACAAACGGGAAAGGATGGTTCGGAGCGGGGATAATGTCAATTCAGCCCGCGAATATCAGCAATTTCGGGGATGGTTACCTGAAATTTATGATCAATATTCCGGCAAATGTTACATTCAAGATTGGGATCATTGACAGTTGGGGTAATCAGTCTTATGTGGAATTTCCCGCAAACCAGACCACTTACGGACTTGAAAGGAACGGGGAATGGGGAGAGGCAGCGATCCCGGCGAGTGATATAAGGGGAACGGCCATCGATCTTCGTATGATGAGTTATGAATTTGTGATCCTTGAAGAACATGGAGCCAATTGTGAATTTGCCATTGATGATATTTACTGGGATGGCGGAGTAACCGGAGTTGATGAGGAAAATAATAACGGAACCTTTGCGCCTCAAATATTTTCACTGGAACAAAATTATCCGAATCCCTTTAACCCGGAGACAACGATTAGTTATTCTGTGGCTGAAGCTTCTTTCGTAGTTTTGAAGGTATTTAATGTGAATGGTGAAGAAGTTGCCACCCTGGTCAACGGAAATAAAGCTCCGGGCAATTATAGCCTCACATGGGACGCTAAGAGTTATTCATCCGGCATTTACGTTTACAGATTAGCAGCCGGAAAATATTCAGATGTGAAAAAATGTATTTTGCTGAAGTGATTTTGCAAATAAATTTTGATTATTTACTTAAGAAAAGGTTTTAGTTTAAGCTCATAAAATATTGTATCTAAAACATTTACAACCTCACCCGGCTTTTGAAACTCCCTCGCCTTATGCAAAGGGGTGCGATGTCTTTGGTAAGGTTGTACTCAAGATACGGCGAAAGCAAAAAACAGACAAAAAATCAGCGCAAAATTCTTATTATAACACTCTTCCCTCAGTTATGGGGAGGACTATAGCAGAATGAACAGTACAATTTTTTGTTTCCGGTTTTACCAAATCTTTGAAAAGCATATACATGACTAAAAATAACTCAATCGGTGATTTGATGACCAGATTTAATATAATTCTATTCGCTTTTATTTTTATGGGGCTGAAAGTATGTTTCCCGCAGCATGTCCGGACAGATGAGGGCTGGTTTTATGTTGATGGCAAGAAGTTTTTTGTGAAAGGGATCGGGTATGAAACAAACGCGCGTCCCGGGCATCTTCCCTGGATTTACAGCTTTGATCCTGATATAATCGCGTTTGACATGGAGAGAATTAAAGAGGCGGGATTTAATACCATCCGGACATGGGCGGCTTTGAGTGAAGAAGAGCTTCAATTAATCGATAACACCGGGATTAAAGTATTGATGGGCATCTGGATTGATCCGGCGGGAAATTTTCAGGACCCGGCGTTTATTTCTCAGACCATAAATCATGTCAATGAGGTTCTTGATTATTCGAAAAATTATGATTGCCTAATCGGGTACCTGATAATGAATGAACCGCTGGCAGAGCATATTTATGAAACGGGCGCTTTATCTTTGCTGGAGCTTTGGGAATCAGTTATTGATATCATTCACAATAAACACCCCGGAACGCCAGTATCTTTTGCAAATACTGTTATTGGTGATTACATAAATATGGATATTTTTGATTTCGCCGGTTACAATGCCTATAATTATTCTACTTCCTCGTTTGTCCATTCTCATCAGTTCGGAAATTACCTTGAATATCTTAAGAATAACCGCGCCTCCGTTATGCCGATGATAATAACCGAGCATGGATTGTCGGTCTCCCCGGGAAATATAACTCCGGGATTTACATATGGTTTAAATACACCCGCGCAGCAATCGGAATGTGATCTGGAATCATACAGGAAACTGATAGACGCGGGGGCGACCGGCGGCTGTGTATTCCAGTATCACGATGGCTGGTGGAAAGGGGGAGATGAGTTTACTCATAATGATGATCCGGAGGAATGGTTCGGGCTGACAGGGTTTTCTGATATTAACGATCTTTATGGAACACCCCGCCAGGCTTGGGAAGATTTATCAATTTATAACAAGGCGATTATAACTTCTCCAAAAAATGGAGAGGTTTATGAGAATAACATTCCTATAGAAATTTTTGCTGACGAAAAAATTACTCATTTTAACCTGGAATTTAATGATTCCATTGTCATGTCAGGCACAATAAAAGATGGTTTATACAACGGAAATTATATACCCGGGAATTCAGGGGAGTTGTTGGACGTTAAGTTGGGTTTCAGTTTCTATAATTCCGGTGATGAACTTCTGAAGACAGAACAAATATCTCTTCTTTCAGCTCCCGGAGGAGTTACCTTACCATCTATTGCTATTGAATTGCCCAGTGAAGTTTCAGCGGGAAATTTGGTATATTTATCTTATAAGTTGGAGGTAAATTCCCCATTTACGATTGTTGAAAATAAAGCGGATTATATGGCTCAGCCTCATATCGGGTTTAACCCCGGAAATAATAAAATAAAAACAGTGCAGTTAACAAATAATCACTTTTCATTCACAGACAATTTTTATATACCTGATATTTCGAGAGTTGTAACTTTCGGAGCTGGCTTCACTATAGAATATGGAAACTTCAGTAAAAGAATAAGCGCTGAAAAAATTGTACTGATTGGGGACTGGGCAGATCCCATAACTTCGCCTGAACTGATAACCGGGGTCGGCAGATGGGATATTGAAGATGTTGTGAGAGAGTTTCGATTATTTCAGAATTATCCCAATCCTTTTAATCCTGTGACTACGATCAGTTATTCACTGCCGGAGGTTTCATTCGTTAAATTAAAGATATACAACATTCTGGGGGAAGAGGCGGAGACGCTTATAGAAGAAAAAAAATCCCCCGGTGTGTACTCATGCGCCTGGGACGCTTCAAATTATTCATCCGGAGTATATGTCTACAGAATAACAGCCGGAGAATATACAATCGCGAGGAAATGTATAGTGATCAGGTAAAGCGTGACAGAGAAGAGAAAATTCTAAGAAAGAAATTTCGAAATGAATAAATATATTTGGTTATATATGAAAACCATTGGGTAATGATAAAATTGCCGATAGTTAAAGCGGACATAAAGTACATATTAGATGTTGTTTATCATTTCTTTGTTTTACCCGGTAAGATTTATGTATATTTCCTTCTTTCAAAAATAGGTTGAAAAAGATGAGTAAAAATAACAGATCATATTTAAAAGCGGGCTTTGAGCAACGTATCTTAGCGTATTTTATCGATTTTTTCTGTATCTGCGCGGTGATGACACCGTTGATCACAAGTATCTTTTTTAAAGATTTTGGATTGGAAAAGGGAATGAATTTTTTTATTAAACCCATTATTATCTTTTCCTCCTTCTTCCTGTTGCAGACATTAAAAGATGTGATCGCGGGTATCAGCCCCGGAAAATGGATTATGGGACTTTCGGTTAAGAATAATGATAATCCCAATGTAAAACCTCCTTTATGGAAATTGATCCTAAGGAATATTCCTCTTATAATTTATCCTGTTGATATGTTTTATATCCTTACCGGTAAGGAGCAGGTGAGACTGGGGGACAAAATTGCCAAAACGGTGGTTGTGCGAAGAGAGGGGGCAAAAGTAAAGGTGATCCCGCTTATTGTTATGGTGGTATTATTTATCGGTGCGATATCCTTCTTCTTTGATTCTTCCATGTTTTCATTAAAGAACAATATCGCGCACAAAGCAGCCGTTGAGCAATTAGCTCAAAACGAGGAGTTGATTGAATACACAGGTGGAATAAAGGAAATAAAGCCGGCTAAATCGGGTTCGGTTAATAGTTTGGAAAAGTTTGCGCGGTTCTGGATCGATATAAAGGGGAACCAAAGAGACGTCAAAATTCAGGTGTTCATGGAAGCTGAATCGGATTCTGTCTGGTATATTACCAGAATATTCATTCCGGATGAAGATAAAGTTTTATTTGAATGAAAGAGGGAATTTGCAATAAAATAAAAAGGGGCAAGAATTTTTCTCACCCCTCAGGAGATAACTATAATTAGCACTATAAGATAACTTATTTCAGATAAATCAGTTTGCGGGCAAATATTTCTTTTTTATCTGTTGAAAGATCCTCAGTTATCACACGGAGGATATACATACCGCTCGCAACTTTCGTCCCATAATCATTTGTGGCATGCCAGAAATACCGGACTTCACCGGTGACTTCTTCATTTTTAGTGATCACAGATACACGCTGACCGAGCGAGTTAAATATTTCCGCAGTTACAAGAGTGGGGTTGGCCATAACAAATCTTAAATTTACCTGCCCGTTGAAAGGATTGGGATAGATAGAAATATCTACTGAATCAGATTCGACCTGTTCATCATCCACATCCAGCAATCCTGATTCATCAAAAGGATCAACCATAAAATGATTATTTTCATCCGGCTCAAGAGCGAGCAGGGCGGTGAAATCTGTCAGAAGATTGTACATCAGGGAAAGATCAACAATCGCCGCGGTATCAAATGGTTCGACCGAGAAATAATCTTTTAATGTTTCATTTGCCAGCATCTGCGGGATAATATTTTCTCCCATCAGGCTGTCAGCAAGGTCATAAGAGAACTGTTTTACACTGTCTGTGTCGCTTCCGTCAAACCGGCCTGATATTTTAAACTCCAGATTGCCGGCAGCGCTGCATTTGCCGAGGAAAACTTTGGGAGCGGTCGCGAAATTGTTTTCACTTACATCTCTGAGCTCAATTAATTCACCACTTCCATAATCACAGGTAACGGTTAATTCAGCATTGCGGAATGGGGGTGCCCCATAAGCATTGAATAATTCAATTATAAAATCCCAGTCATACATATCTCTTGTGTAATACTCACCAGAGCTTTGTATGGCAAGTTCCTTTAACAAATATCCGCTGCCGGGGTATTCAAGGCCATCTTCAATGACAGAGGGGAAATTCACAAATTCGCTGTTCAGAAGATTGAGTGTCTTGAATATCGGAGGTGTGGAGGAAAATTCGTCAAGATATTGTTGAATAAATTCTTTAGAATCAATCTTGCTGATTAAAGAATCTGAATCACTGAAAATCAGAGCCTGATCAAAATTGTACAAAGCAGTTTTTTCTCTGATTTCAAGTAGCAAATCATCCAGGGCGAAGGGTTCCCCGGACATATTTATTCCAAGCATAGGAGCGCCAAGGATAGCTTTCATAGCAGCGTCGTCCATCAATGACCACATACCTGTTACCACCAACAAGCCGTTTCCCACTTTTTTTGATATAACAGTTGGAACACCCAATTGATCTGTAAATTCGGTTTTTACTGCCTGATCATTATAGGATAAAAAATAATTTAACTGCCGGGTGATAGATTCTGGGAAAGCATATCCGAAATTACCCTCTACATTTCTGTATAAAGTTTGAGCCGAAAAATTTGCGCTGTCGCAATAAAGCCCATTAATGTAATGTGTTGCCAGCTTTTCATAACCATTTCTGTTCCAATCATAATAAGTAAGAAATCTACCGCCTCTTTCAAAAAAATCATCGAGTTCGGAAATGATCTGTTCTGCTTTATCTTCATTTATCGGAGTATCAAAACCATACCTGTAGGCAGCAAAAATGTCAGAATTTTGTATGTGAGGAAGAGCCTGCATAATGTCGGATGTCTGAATTATATCGGTAAATTCCAAGATATTATTAAAGTCCCACATATCTTTTGCATCATAATCGGCGAAAAGAAGATTCCTGAGCGGGAAATTATTCAGGGAATCAAAAAGTTCGCTGTTATGGAAAGAATCAAAAGCGAGAGAAATATTTTCCGAAGTTGCCGGTATCAGGTTGTCGGTAAATGTTTCAGAGTATCCTTTGCCCGAAACCATAAGCATAAACTGATCATTTTCTTTTAGCGCTGATTCTGCAGCATACTGGTATTTTATCAATTCATCTTCCAGATTCATGGAGGCAAAATGATTAATGTCAATGGAAACAAGTATTTTTTTTGAGCTTGTTGAATCCACCCCTATGCCAAATAAACGTGCGGGATCGATGCCCACTTCAAAATAGGTGAGGTCCTGTTCCATTTTGTAGAAATTAAGGAAGCTGCCATTTTGAGCATTATTGCTAAATTCAAGATTCATATCGGGGTAAGGGGTGATATCTTCAATAAAAAGATGTTTATAATGATATTGAAGAGTGTCGACATAATCGTCAAATTCCCACTGAGGATTTTCCTTTATTGAGGGAGTTCCCCAGTTTGTATTTGTCGTGCGGAATAGAATATCCAAGGGCTTTTGGACAGAATTGTCTGAAAGGAGCAATCCCATCGGCAGTTCAGTAGCCGGCTGACTAACATAATATTTTGTCGGGACAATATAATTCATTTTCACTTTACGATAGCTTCCTGAAGTAAGAGGATACACTTTAAGTGTATATTGACTGCCTTCTTTAATCAGGAAGGCGGGATCCCTTGTTGTAACAACAATACTATCATAAATTGCCTGCGCGCTCCAAACGTCATACATTTTTGCCTGCATTACACTATCGCCCATCCACAACCACATATCGTTAATTACTGCACCCTGGGGAAGTTCAAACCTGTGGACAATTTCCAGGGAATTTGAATTATACTGGTTATGATCAGAGTATTTCAGGTAAAGGGAATGTTCCACATAATTTCCATGGGGAGCTACAACCAAGGTTGCCCAGTCAATAAATCCTGGCGCGCTCCCGTGCGAAGTTGTTTCGTGTACAGAAAGATCATTGACCGCAAAAGTACTAATAAAACCTGCAAATAATAAAAAAATGATGGTTAGTAATTTTTTACTCATGAATCCCTCCACTATATTGTTGTTAAATGTTCTCCGGCATTTCTTACGCAATTATAATGCCATACGAATCTCTGCATAAAATGTCATATTATTTAATCTGGACAAATAAAAATATGTGTGAAATGGTCGCAAAGTGTGTAAATACTTTACATAATATCTGGGCTCTAAGAATAACAATAGAGTAAAAGGATAGAATTATAAACCCTTTGGTTGGATAAAAGAAATTGAGAAAATTATAAAAAAATTAAAAATTAATCCTGAGCCGCGCTTATCACAGCTCAGGATAAATTTATTTTTTGAGTAACTCCCTGATTATCTTTAGCTCTTCTTCAATACTTTCGAGTCTGAAATATTTAAGCAGACCGAGTGATATCATCTCTTTAAAGAATGTCAAAAAGACCGGGGCAAAATAGGAAGCAAAAAAAACAAAACGGAGTTTAAATCCTATCGATCCGGTTTTGAAAAAAAGACTGATGAAAAGCAATATGCCTACCAGGTAGCTGATAAATATCACTGAATCAAAAAGCAGATTCAGCCAGCTTAACACCTGACTTCAGACCTAAGGCATCCTAAAAGTTAGAAAACACAATATAATCAGAGGAAAAATAAAAACGGCCAATATAGTGCCCAATACAATTATATACATGATTTCAATATATATATATATGTATATTATCCTCATGTTTATCAGAATAAAAGCAACACCCAATAGCCCTAAGAAATCCGTTCAGATCGTTGAGTCGATCCATAATGGCGCTAATGTCAGGCAAAAAATTGTACGCCATATCGGCACAGCACTAAGTGATGATGAATTACAAAAATTAAAGGAACTGGCTGAATGCGTAAAAGCAAAGCTTGAAACTGAAAGCCAGCCAAACCTGTTTGCCCCGGAAGAAATTGCTCAAATGGTAATTGAAGCAAAAAAAACAAAGGATGACAACCCAATAAATGTTGACTTAAAAAAACTAAGAGAGGAACAAAGGATTATCATTGGCATCCATGAGGTCTATGGTCAAATATATAATGAGCTTGGTTTTCAGTACACACTTGGCAGTCCTAAAAGAAAAGTATCTTCGAGCAAGGAATTTATTTAATATAGTAATGGCCAGGATAGCCAATCCATCATCAAAAAGATCATCAGTCCGACAGTTGGAAAAAGACTTTGGCCAAAAGCTATCGTTAGACGGAGTATACAAAATGATGGATATGCTGGATGAAGAGAAAATAAACAAAATACAAAAGCTATCATATGAAGCAGCCTCAGGAATTATAAAAGAAAGGATTGATGTAATATTCTATGATTGCACAACCCTGTATTTCGAAAGCTTCACAGAAGATGAACTGAAGGAGAATGGATACAGCAAGGACATGAAGTTTAACCAGCCGCAAGTGTTGTTGGCTCTTATTACAACAAGCGAAGGCTTTCCAGTCGGATATGAGGTCTATCCCGGTTCCTATTATGAGGGGAATACACTTGAATTGGCCATAGAGAAACTGGAAAAACAGTTTGAGGTAGGGAAGATAATATTTGTTGCAGACAGTGCGATGTTAAGCCAGACAAACCTTTCAAAACTTGAGGGAAAAGAAAAACAATATATAGTTGGCGTGCGGTTAAAAAACATGAGCGTCAAAATGCAGAATAAAATAACTGACCTGACAAATTATAAATCAACGGTTGATGATGAAAAGATGGCAGTATTTACCTTGGGAGAAAAGAAACGATTAATAGATAGATAGCGTCCCATATGAAATATAGTCAATCCCCTGAATGTAAAATTGGGAGCATGGGCAATGTAGTGACTATAAAAAATCTATATCCTTTAATCACAACAAGTTACGTTATTTTTGGCCGGAAGTCAGGGGATGAAAAGATGTAACTGTCGTCCCTGACGGGACTTTCTTCCAGACTTGTATCTCCCAATTTAATTTTGTGAATAAAATCCTGTAAGTTATTGTTTTTTATTACCGGCATAAGGAGTTCTGAGATTATGACTGCGTGAAAACATCTGTCATTTCTGGGGGTGAAATAGACAGGCTTCACTCCGGATTTGTTGCAACTCAAGGTGTGGATCAAACCCCTCCCATCCCACTGCTGTCAACTTAGGCCAAAAATCTTTTTTATGTTCCCGAAAGGGACCAACAGAACCATGAGAAAATGGATAAATTTCAAGGAGATAACCCAAATTTAAACCTCCTTGTTCGCTTTTCCATTGATGTTGTGCGCTTTTTATCTCTGCCCCCATGGGGAATTCCCCGTGGCTATTCGGCTTCGACCCCTTCGGGGCCGGTAAAAAAATAAAATCCCTTAAGTTGACAGCAGTGCTCCCATCCTCCTCTTATAATCTTAAGGAGAGGGGATTCCGATCACTCATTATTAAAGAGTTTTCCACAGGCTTCAATATTGTCTGTTTTTATAAAAAATATGTCGGTCTAATTCCGGCACCCAAATATAAAATTGTGCATCTAATGAAAGATGTTATCAGAATAGTTGCCTGTTACCTGAAATAAACGAAATTATTATAATGTATAAATCAATTGGCCTTATAGAAAAATCAGAAAATTATAGAATGATGAGACGGGAAAAGACAAAGGACGAATATTGAAAGAGGATAGAAATTTTTATTCTTATTTGTGGCACGCGCTGTGGCTTTCACTGGCTGAAACTTTCGCTGAGCGCAATACAGTTCTTCCCGGGCTAATTTTATTAGCGGGCGGCAGTGAACCGGATATCGGTTTACTCACAGCCATAATGATTGGCATTCCGCTGATTTCTCAATTATTTTTCGCCTCATATCTTACTTCAAGAGAATATAAGAAACCTTTTCTTCTGATTGGCATTTATATCAGGATAGCGTCTTTTTTAGGTCTGGCTGCATCAATTTATTTAATAAAAGACCTGAGCGCTTCACAATTTATAGCCATAATATTTTTCTGGATGGTTTTGTTTTCAATTAGCGGCGCTTTCGCGGGAGTTTCTTACACCGATATTATAGGCAAGAGTTTTACGAGTGAAACAAGGAAAAGATTTTTTGTTACAAAACAGATTATCACAAGTATAGGAATATTAATTTCCGCATTTTTAGTAAAAGATTTGCTTGTTTCTGTTGCATATCCTGAAAATTACGGCGCCGCGTTTACAATTGCGGGAACATTGTTATTTGTCGCTTCCCTCGGATTTATTTTCCTGAAGGAGAAACGCTCGGAAATTAAAAAACAATACAGCTCTATCCGGGAAGTTATTAAATCAGTTCCGGCTGAGATCAGGGCAAATCCCAATTTAAAATATTTTGTAATAATTTCGAATCTGATCGGCACGACATTTACACTGATTCCATTTTATATAGCATATTCCAGAACAGTTTTTCAGATAACAGAAGATTTGATCGGGCAGTTCCTTCTGGCTCAGCTTTCCGGAATGGTGATATCCAACCTGATCTGGAAGAGATTTCTAAAAAAGTATTCATTCAAAGGCATGCTTAGAGTCACTGCTGTGATGATGGGAATCGCGCCTCTTCTTGTTATTTTGATTTCCTCATTTAATTCGGTAATATTATTCGTGGGCGTTTTCTTCCTTATAGGATCGGCAATTAGTTCACAGAAAATTACAATGGAGGGAGTTCTTATTGAAATTTCAAATGAAGCGAACAGGCCTTTATATGTGGGTATTTACGGCACCCTAAATTTAACATCAGCTTTACTGCCTTTACTGAGCGGTTCCTTATTCGGAATTATAGGCTATTATTATATATTCATTTTATGGAGCCTTTTAACATTTTCCTCTTTGTTTTTGATAAAAAAGATGGTATGCCCGGTGGATATTGAAGAGGAAAAATCGATTTAGCAAACTTCTAATTGGTTCACATCATCTTTACGAGGCAGATAACACTCTGTTTTTTACAATTTGATAAAATGGTTTTCGCGATCTGATTATACTATCGAACGAAAAAATTGTTATATTTATTGGTTAAATATTAATACAAAACAGAGAGAAGGAATATGGCAGTAGTAAAATCAAAAAAAGGTGTTATCGCGATTCTTACCGGCGGCGGCGACGTTCCGGGACTTAATCCTGCTATCCGCGCCGTAACGATCAGAGCAATCAGGGAAGGTTTCCAGGTTATCGGTCTCAGAAGAGGCTGGGCCGGAGTTATGGAAATGATAAGAGAAAAGGATTATGATAACAGTAATAATTATGTTGTTCTCACCGAAGAGATTGTAAACCGGGCGGGAAGAACAGGAGGCACATTCCTTCATTCTTCCAGAACAAGACCAAGTCACGTACCAAAAGTAAATGTTCCCGATCACCTGAAAGATAAATATAATGAGGATGTGAATGATCTGACAGAAGAGGTAATAAAAAACTTAAACTGGCTGGGTGTCGATTATCTCATACCTATTGGCGGTGATGATACTCTTAGTTATGGCGTGCATCTTTTTAATAAAGGTGTCAATGTGGTCGCTATTCCAAAAACAATGGATAATGATGTGCCGGGAACAGATTATTGTATCGGTTTTTCTACCTGCGTTACCAGGACAATTGAGCTTACACATAACCTGAGAACATCGGCCGGTTCACACGAAAGATTTCTTGTTATCGAGGTATTTGGAAGGTACGCCGGATTTTCAGCGCTTCTGCCTACTATGGCCGGCGCCGCTAACCGTTGCGTAATACCTGAATATAAATTTGATGTTGAGCGTCTGACCGAGCTTTTGGTTCATGACAGGAAAACAAATCCAAGTCATTATTCCGTTGTTCTTGTCTCCGAAGGAGCAATGTTTAAAGATGGTGAAATGTTATTTGAAAGCCAGGAAACTGATATGTTCGGCCATAAGAAACTTGGCGGAATCGGGGACCGTGTTTCATCGGCAATAAAAGAATTCTCTCCAAAATTCAATAACGGTAAAAGAATAAATGTTATCAACCAGAGGCTTGGTTATCTTGTAAGATGCGGAGACCCTGACGCTACTGATTCAATCGTTCCGATGGCCTATGGCAATATCGCGCTTGATCTTATTCTTGAAGGCACCCACGGAAGGCTTGTAACTCTCAAGAACGGTAGTTATTCAACCGCTCCGCTGGAAATTATTACCAGTGTGAAAAAAGTGGTTGATGTAGATAAATTTTACAGTACCGAAAGATACCGCCCCCTCTATAAGAGCTTCGAATCAAAACCACTACTTATAATGACGAGTGAATTATAAAAGAAATTTGAAAATGCCGGATTTATGCCCGGCATTTTTTTTATTTCGTTTAGCTGGATAATAACATCAATTCCGGAATGGTTGAGATAATAATATTCTGATTTGCCGCCAGCCTGTCATAATACCCGTTTTCGGCAGAAAAATTTATCTTTATCGGGAATTCAATATTTTGTTCCGTCATTCATCACAAGTTTTAAATTGTCAGAATTCAATTAAAATGAATTAATTCCATTTTTTAAACTGACGGATCCAATTTTAATTTTCACTCCATTTATCCTCAACCAGCAGTTTATAATTCAGTTCTGATTTTGCCTCAACAACCTGCGCGTCGGATTGGTTTCGGCCACTCATGTTTAAAAAAGAAAAGGCTTCCCTGAATTGGAAGCCTTGACGTAAAAGCGGAGAGGGCGGGATTCGAACCCGCGAAGCCAGTTTACCCAGCTTGACGGTTTAGCAAACCGTTGGTTTCAGCCACTCACCCACCTCTCCGAATGACTAAAATCATTTTCAAATCGAGCACAAATATATAAATAAAATGGTGAAATCAAAAACAAAAAATTTCATTTATCGATCTTAAAAAATAATTTTCGGGTTATTGCTCCGAAATTGAATTTATCTTGTGTTCTTTCAGTTTTGAATAGTTGAATCAACATAATCCGGAGAGATACATAATGTTAAATAAAACCCTCATATTAAATTCCAGACCATCCGGTAAACCGGTAATGGAGAATTTTAGAATTGAAGAGAAAAATATTAAGCATCCGGGAAATGGGGAGGTTCTGATAAAAGGAGTTTATTATTCTGTTGATCCATATATGAGGGGAAGGATGAGGGATGTTAAATCTTATATCGAGCCATTTAAGACCGGGGAAGCTATAGAGGGAGGAGTTGCCGGAAGGGTTATTGAAAGTAATAGCGCCTTATTTGAAGAAGGAGACCTGGTCTTTGGTGAGCATCTGCCATTTCAGGAATATATTACTGCTGAAACGAGCAGTATAGAAAAGATCGTGGATATTTCATTAAACTCTTCTTTATACCTGGGATTGTTCGGTATGCCGGGATTAACAGCTTATTTTGGTCTTTTTGATATTGGCAGACCTGTAAAAGGTGAAACTGTTGTAATAAGCGGCGCGGCCGGAGCGGTAGGAAGTCTGGCCGGGCAGTTGGCGAAATTATCAGGCTGCAGGGTTATAGGGATAGCCGGAACTGATGAAAAATGTGAATTTCTGAAAGATGAACTTAATTTCGACGGTGCGGTTAACTACCGGAAAGGCAATTTCAGAAAAAATCTCAAAGATGTTTGTCCCGAAGGTGTTGATATTTATTTTGATAATGTTGGCGGAACCATAACTGAATCTGTAATCACCCTTATCAGGGAGAACGCGAGGATAATACTCTGCGGTCAGATTTCACAATATAATTTAAGCAGGCCTGAACCGGGAATGCGTCCTTATCTGTACCTGATAGTACGAAGGGCTTTAATGAAGGGATTTATTGTCTATGACTATAAGGATCGATATGCTGAAGCAAGAAATGACCTGATTTCATGGTATAAAGAGGGAAAAATCAAATACAGGGAAACGATAATTGATGATTTTGAGAGTATTCCGGAAGCCTTTTTCGGTTTATTCGATGGAAAAAATACTGGAAAAATGTTGGTTAAGATATGAATAAAATAAGAGATATCAGGAAAGAATACATCAGCGGACAACTGACTGAGACTAAAATAAGCAATAATCCGATCGAACAGTTCCAGTTGTGGCTGAGTGAAGCAATTGAGGTTGACTCAATTGAGCCTACTGCTATGACTCTTGCCACGGCAGATAAAAATGGCAAACCTTCGGCGAGAATCGTTCTGCTGAAAGATATTACAGATAAAGGACTCACATTTTATACAAACTATAACAGCAGAAAGGGAAAAGAACTTAAAGAAAACCAGAACGCTGCGTTACTTTTTTTCTGGTCGAGGCTTGAACGCCAAATAAGGATTGAAGGAAAAGTGGAAAAACTTTCTGCTGAAATATCGGATCAATATTTTAATTCAAGGCCGCTTGAAAGCAGAATAAGCGCTGTTATATCACCCCAGAGTGAAAAGATTTCGGGCAGGGAAGTTTTGACAGGTCAAGCAGAAAAACTGAGGGAAAATATAAAAGATATTAAACGGCCTGATTACTGGGGAGGATATATACTTATACCTGACTTGTTTGAATTCTGGCAGGGAAGGGAGGGAAGGCTTCATGACCGGATTTCTTATGAAAGAAATAATAGTGAATGGCAGATATTCCGGCTGGCGCCATAAAAAAAATTACCTAATAATAATACATATTATCTTATAACGGAGGCTTAATGGACGAAAAAAAACTCTCGGGAGAAGTATATTACCCTTCAGATGAAGTGATCAATAAAGCGCATATAAAGGACTGGGAAGAACTTGCCGAAAGAGCCGGAAAAGATTATGAAGGTTTCTGGGCAGAAATGGCCGGAGAACTGGACTGGTTCAGGAAGTGGGATAATGTTATTGATGAAAGCAACAAACCATTTTACAAGTGGTTTACCGGCGCAAAAACCAATATTTCTTATAACTGTCTGGACAGGCATGTAAAAACGGAAAAGAGAAATAAACTGGCGCTGATCTGGGAAGGAGAAAATGGAGATTTCGAAACAATGTCATATTACGCTCTTCATCGGGAAACCTGCAGGTTCGCGAACGTCCTTAAAAGTCTTGGTGTTAAAAAAGGGGACAGGGTAACAATTTATATGGGAAGAATACCTGAAATTGTAATGGCTATGCTTGCCTGCGCGAGAATAGGGGCTATTCATTCGGTGGTTTACGGGGGATTTTCGGTCGAGGCGCTTCATGAAAGAATCGAGGACAGCCAGTCGAAAGTCCTTATAGTTGCCGATGGAGCATACCAGAGAGGTAAAATTGTGCCTCTTAAAGATATTGCCGATGAAGCTCTTCAAAGAGCCGCAACAGTAGAACATGTCCTTGTTGTAAAAAGAACGGGACAGGAGATAAATATGGAGCAGGGAAGAGACCTCTGGTATCATGAACTGGTAAACCTGCCTATCGCGTCACACGGCTGCCATATAGAAGAAATGGATTCAGAAGATCCCCTGTTTATTCTCTATACATCAGGCACCACCGGAAAGCCGAAAGCTATAATGCACACACATGGCGGATATATGGTAGGGACCTACACAAGTTTAAAATATGTTTTTGATATACATGAGGAAGACCGTTACTGGTGCGCTGCCGATCCGGGATGGATCACCGGTCACAGCTATATTGTTTATGGTCCTCTGCTGAATGGCGCGACCTCATTTATGTATGAAGGAGCGCCTAATTTTCCCTATCCCAACCGCTGGTGGCAGATGATAGAAAGATATGGTATAAATATTCTTTACACCGCTCCGACAGCGATAAGAGGACTAATGCGATGGGGAGACGCCTGGGTTACCCGGCATGACCTTTCCTCACTGAGATTATTGGGATCGGTTGGCGAGCCGATCAATCCCGAAGCATGGAAATGGTACTATAACGTTGTCGGAAAAGGTAATGCCCCGATAATGGATACCTGGTGGCAGACTGAGACAGGCATGTTTATGATCACACCAATGCCTTCTGTTCCGCTGAAACCGGGTTCCGGTACGAGGCCTTTTCCCGGCATTGAAATGGATATCCTGGATGAAGGGGGAAAACCTGTAGGTCCCGATGAAGAAGGATTTCTCGTTATAAAAACTCCGTGGCCTTCAATGGTAAGAACCATTTATGGTGATCCTGATCGTTTTGTTGAACAATACTGGAGCAAATATCCTGGTTACTATCTGACAGGTGACAGCGCAAGGAGAGATAAAGATGGATATTTCTGGATAATCGGTCGCGTTGATGATGTCATTAAAGTATCAGGTTACAGACTGGGCACCGCTGAAATTGAAAGCGCTCTTGTAAGTCATGAATCAGTAGCGGAAGCCGCGGCGATAGGTTTGCCACATGAATTGAAGGGAAACGCGATCCACACCTATGTTATTCTTAAGGTCGGGGTGGAAGGCACTGATGAATTGAAAGCCCAGCTAAAGAAATATGTCGGGCATGAAGTAGGACCAATTGCCAGGCCTGAAAGCATAGAATTTGTGGAAAAACTTCCGAAAACAAGAAGCGGAAAGATCATGAGGCGTGTTCTTAAAGCCGAAGCCCTCGGGCTGGATCCCGGAAATCTTTCTACTCTTGAAGATTAACAGTCAGATTAATAATAAAAAGCCGGACCATACATCTTGCGATCCGGCTTTTTTATTTCATAACAATTATTCGTTAATTAACATAAGCAGCATACCTGTCATTCTTAATGGATAATCTTACTTGATAAGGTAATATCCTAAAATAAGAATGACAATTGACACAATGAGAACAACACTCTTTACGACAATTTCCTTTATATCTTTTTTTCTTCGTTTTTCAAGTTCTTCCCATTGAAGCTTATCTTCATAATCTCCATCTTCAGGAGTCCAGTTTTGATCTACCATATATCATAATATCGTTAAAATGTGTCAAAATAATCTATTAAAAAATATTAATAAATAAAATATTTGGAAGAAGCCAAATTTCGGAATTCATCCACACCTTCTTTTAATAACTTCTTTAACTGGTTTATTGTAAGTTTACCTGATAAAAGCTCTTCCGCTTTATTACTTCCGATCACTTTATTAAACATTTTTATTCGTGCTTCAGTTGCAAAATCAAAAATATTTTTTTCCGGAAATAACGTGGCAGCGGCTTTCACAAAAAGAAACTGAATCGGCATCAATTCCGCATTTTTATAATCTGTAAAGTGAATTTGAACACCTTTCATATATTCACCTTTTCCGGTAGAATAATATGGTTTGTAAGTGACAGGTCTGAAAATTACTCCTTCCAGTTCGTAGGAGTTCATTTTTTCTGCCAGACGAGCTGCATCAATCCAGGAGGCTGTCATTGTTTCGAACGGGAAAGTATAACCTACTCCTATATTGCATACCTGTAATTCCCCCAGTATTCCTGTTGCCACATAATAAAAGGGAGTGGTCGCATGGGGGACATGTGGAGAGGTGGGAACCCAGGGGAGTCCGGTATCCATAAAAGTCATATCACGAGTCCATCCTTCCATACGGACAACTTTCAAATTACACCTGACCCCGTTTTTCAACATTTTTTCATTGTTGAGCATAATCGCCAGTTCCCCAGAGGTCAATCCATATACATAAGGAATCTCAAACTGGCTGACAAAGGAGAAATAACCATCTTCCACAATACTGCCTTCAATCCTTTTGCCGCCAAGGGGATTTGGCCGGTCAAGAACAATAACTTCCTTATTGAATTTTACCGCGGCTTCCATTATCTTACCCATAGTGCTGATATAGGTATAGGAACGACAGCCGATATCCTGAATATCGTAAACCAGCGCGTCAACATTCGCGAGCATGGCTGAATCAGGCTCTCTGGTTCTTCCGAAAAGAGAATAAACCGACAGTCCGGTTTCGGCGTCAGTGTAAAACTTAATATATTCACCCGCTTCGTGACTGCCCCGCACTCCATGTTCCGGGCCATAAAGCGCGGTTAGATTTACATTGCCTGCTTCAAATAAAATATCAATTGTGGATTTGAGATTTCGGTCCACACCAGTGGGATTGGTTACCAATCCGATACGTTTACCCTCCAGCAGATTGAAGTTATTTTCACGTAAAACCTCTATACCGGTTTTAACTTTAACAACCTGGGGCTGGGAAAAAAGAATTGAAACAGCAAATAAAAGGAAAATTAATGATCGCAAAATAACTCCGGTAAAATTTGAAAAACAAAAAATCTCTAATCGCAAAATTAATATAAAATTTATTTTTAAAGGCAATCCTCTTTCCGGAAAATAATTTTTCCAGATTTAATAGTCATCGTATTAAGATTGGCCGCGACATCATAAACCAGCTCAGAATAGTTATTCGCTTCAAAAACAGCAAAATCGGCATCCTTGCCAGGTTCGATACTGCCGGTTTTATGATGGATATCGAGAGCCTTCGCGGCATTTATAGTAAAAGCGGTTATTGCCTCCTCAATTGTCATTTTCATTTTGAGGCACGCGAGACTCATAATCAGCCCTATTGATGAGATGTGTGACGATCCCGGGTTATAATCGGTTGAGAGGGCGGCAGTTCCGCCGGAATCAATTATTTGTCTCGCGGGAGCATATCCGTAATCAAGGAAAAACGACACTCCCGGCAGAAGAACAGCCACAAGGTCGGATGAAATAAGTTTTTTTAGTCCCTCTTCATCCAGCACTTCAAGATGGTCGATACTTTTGCATTTATTTTTAATGGCAATATCAATTCCACCGATCACATTAAATTGTTCGGAATGAAGTTTAAGTTTGTATCCCAACTCTGCCGCTCTGCGGAAAATAATATCAGTTTCCGAAGCTGAAAACGCTGTCGCCTCGCAGAAGGCATCGCAGAAAACAGCAAGGTTTTCCTCTTTCACGGCCGGAAGCATTTCATCAAGCAGATATTTTATGTAGCCATCTCGGTCTTTCTTGTATTCAGGGGGGAAAGTATGCGCGCCGAGGAAGGTCGGGATAATATTTATCTTGTAGTTTTCATCCAGCTTTTTTATCACTCTTAGAAGTTTTATTTCATCTTCGAGGCTCAATCCGTACCCGCTTTTAATTTCAAGGGAGGTCACCCCCTGCGAGATAAATCTCTCTATCCGCGGCCTGACAATTTCATAGATTTCATCTTCCGTCGCTGACCGAACCGCTTTAACAGTAGCATTTATTCCACCTCCCTGACGCGCTATATCCTCATAATCAACACCGGCAATTTTCTGTCTGAATTCATCCGCCCTTGAGCCGGCGAATGCTGTGTGTGTATGACAATCAATTAGTCCGGGTAAAATTATTTTTCCGGTTAAATCAATAATATTATCATACTGATTTTCTTCCAGAAGATCGTTTGAAATTATTTCTTCAATTTTTCCATCTTTTATCAGGAGAGAATGATTTTCGAGGATGCCTGTATCATTCATCTCTTTTCCCGATTTATAATTTTTACCATTGGTATCGACAGTTAAAATCTGATGTGGATTTTTTAAAACAGTTATCATAACTCTTTTCTGCCTCTTCAAATCTTAATAAAGATGCTTAATATGCAAAAAATATTGTCAATATGTCAATATTTTTGTAAGTTTACAGCTTAAAAATTAAAGGATTTTTATTGTATGCCTCCTCAAAAAAGTTGAAAATCCTCTTCGTTTCTTCTGAAGTTGTGCCTTTCGTGAAAACCGGAGGACTGGCGGATGTTTCCTCAGCCTTACCACAGAAACTCCAGGAACTTGGCCACCAGGTCAGGATAGTAGTGCCGAAATATGGCGCTATCGATGAACGCAAGTATAAAATTCATGAAGTTGTCAGACTAAAGGACCTGACAACAAAAATGGGTGACAGGGAAGTGACTTTTTCCCTCAGGTCATCTTTTCTTGTCGGGCGAAAAGCGCGTGTGCAAATATACTTTCTCGACAACGAAGAGTATTTTGGGAGCAGGCACAGCTTATATGCCGATCCTCTGACAGGTGAAGATTTTGAAGATAACGATGAAAGATTTATTCTTCTTGCTCGATCTGTATTTGAATTGGTAAGAAAACTTGGATGGATACCGGATATAATTCATTGTAACGACTGGCAATGCGCTCTTGTGCCGGTATTTTTAAAGGAAGAATACAATAAGGAAGAGATATTCAGTAATATAAAAAGTGTTTTTACAATCCACAACCTTTCGAACCAGGGCATATTCCCGGTAGAAAAGTTTGCCGCGACATCGCTGCCCGAAAGTCTGAAAACCGAGGATGGCATTCTTCATAACGGATCAATTAATTTTCTGAAAGCGGGTCTTAACTTTGCCGATATTATAACAACTGTCAGCGAACGGTATGCCGACGATATTTGCGCCAAGGAAGAATTCAGCGCGGGAATGCAGGAAGTTTTATGCTCCAGAAAAGATTCGGTTTTTGGTATAATTAACGGCATCGATGATAATATCTGGAATCCTGAAAAAGACAAAAACATCGCGAAAAAGTATACTCTGAAAACCATAGAAAACAAAATTCAGAATAAAAAGGCCCTGGCCGATAAATTCGGATTTGAATACAAACCCGATACACCGGTTATTGGAATGATCTCCAGGCTTAATTCATATAAAGGATATGATCTGATTGTAGAAAAATTTGAAGAGCTCATGTCGCTTGATATCCACATGGTTCTACTCGGGGCGGGAGAGAAGGAGTATCACCGGTTTTTTGAACAGGCATTCGGACAATATGCCGATAAATTCTCCTGTTACCTCGGATTTGACGACCAGCTTGCTCATCTGATTGAAGCAGGCTCAGATATGTTCCTGATGCCTTCAAAATTTGAGCCCTGCGGACTCAACCAGATGTACAGCCTTGTTTATGGCACTGTGCCAATTGTCAGGGAAACGGGCGGACTTGCAGATACTGTGGAAAATTACAATCCCGTGGATGGATCAGGCAACGGTTTTGTATTCAGCGAATATACCGGTGAAGCTCTGATGGATACTGTCAGGAAAGCAATTGACATGTATAATGATGACCAAAAAACATGGCTGAAAATTGTTAAAAATGGTATGAAAGGCAATTTTAGCTGGCTTAATTCTTCCAAAAAATATGTCGAATTATATAAAACAATTATTGATTGATATTTAATGACAAACCGCGCCGTGTTTTTTGACAGGGATGATACATTAAATATTGATCCTGGATATCTGTCAGACCCACAGAAAGTTGTATTGTTTCCCGGAGTAAAAGAATATCTCAGGAAGTTACAGTCTGAGTATAATTTTTATATTGTTATAGTGTCCAACCAGTCCGGCATTGCCCGGAAAATCATGACAGAAAAAGAGTTAAATGCTGTTAACGGCAGGATAGACGAGCTGCTTTCTGACGCGGGCGTTAAGCTTAACTTAATAAAATATTGCCCCCACCACCCAAAATTCTCACCTGACAATTTATGTGATTGCAGAAAACCTTCTCCCAAAATGCTTTTGGATGCGGCCAAAGAGCTGAATCTTGATCTGAAAAGATCATATATGGTCGGAGATAAAAAATCTGATATTGAATGTGGAATAAATGCTGGAACAAAAACAGTATTAATTAAATCAAAGGGGGAAGAAATAATTAATATGTTGAAAAATGATAGAAAAACTCCCAATTTTGTGGCAGTAAATTTTAGTGAAGCCTGCGGTTACATAATTGGTGATTTTTCGGAGGAAATTGCTTGAGAATATTTTTTGTTATTTTAACAATTACCGGACTGATTTTTATTCAGTCATGCCAGGATGATCCTTCATCCATTGGATCGGGACTAATACCTGATGATGATAAGATCAGTATCGACACTCTGAATTCTTATGAGGAACAGATTTTTCAGAATTCCTCGTTTTACCAGGATACTGTTCTTACCGGCACATCAAAATTTATACTTATCGGTAAACATTCCGGCCTCGAATCAACCGCGTTATTACGGTTTTTAATCACCTTGCCCGATTCGGTTTTAGAACCTTTCGAGCTCGACAGCCTTAATATTCTGGAGAGCTGGATTGAAATGGTGCCGGTTTATACACTCGGTGATTCCAATTCTGTATTTGATTATACATTTCATAAAGTTAATGCTGAATGGGACGCGGTAAGTTTTAACAGGGAACAGCTTGAAGAGTTAAAGGCAGATATTGATTTTGGGACTGATCTTAAAACCGGTTCGGTTTCTGAGTCAGATACCATCTTTCGCACCCCTATTTCCCCGGAAATTGTCAGAGAATGGTTTGTTCTTTATGCAGAAGAAAATTATACAGAGAATTACGGCATCTATGTAAAACCTACAGAGTCGACGGGGAAACTTATGGGATTTCAGGCTCTGACGGCATATAATACGGAAACCATAGAAAGATTATACGCGGTAGTTGAAAAACCGGGTGAATTTATTGATACGCTGGATTTTCAGATCGGGTTCGATGTTCACATTGTTGAAGGTGATGAACCGGTAGCGAGCGGAACTGAAATGATACTGCAGGGTGGTTTGCCAATGCGGGGCAAACTTCTTTTTGATGTATCTGATATTCCCGAATATTCAGTAATTAACTCAGCGATCCTGACACTGAAGTTTGATAGTCTGAGCAGTGTTTACGGAAGCAGCTATTCCGATTCTATTCAGGTTTCACTTATTTCCGACTCCACATCAGCCATTCCCGAAATTGACAGCGATTACGGATCATCATACTTGTTTTTTAACGAAGATGGTTATTACCGGGGTGATATCTCCATATTTATCCAGCGATGGAATACAGGAGTTGAGAACCAGGGAGCCAGGATCAGGCTGACTGACGAAGAGCGAATACTATCAACCGTTGTAATATATGGAAGCAATGATCCTGATCCGGCAAAACGTCCGGAACTTGAAATTAAATATTCAACTCAAAAATAAGTGATGATAATGATGAATTTCAGATATATTTTAATTTTACTTGCGCTGATAACCGGAGTAGTTTATTCCTCGGGAGGGACTGTATACTCCAGAGCCGGAACAGGTGATCTTAATAACGGATATTCAGCCAGAAGACTCGGGATAGGAGGGGCCGGATTAGCGTTAGCCGAAGGAACGAATTTAAGTGATATTAACCCGGCGCTGTGGTCGGGCATATCAATTACCAGGTTGGAAGCGGGAATTAATTACCGCGGTATTACTATTGAGGATAATAGTGGCAGCGCATATTATTCCGATTATGATTTCTCAGGTTTTATGGTCGGTTTCCCACTCTCACAGAAATATGGAATTTCTCTTATTGCCGGCTTGGTGCCAATTTCACAGGTGGGTTATAAGGTTGAGGGAAATGAAGAGGCGCTCGGTCAGGTTAGCCGGGTAAAATACTATGGTTCGGGTAGCATCTCGAAAATATTTTTCGGCAGCTCCTGGACTCTGCCCTTTGGATTTTCTGTTGGCGCTTCATTCCAGTATTATACCGGGAAAATATCATATACTTCCGAAGTCCGATTTTTTTCATCCGACATGCAAAACACAATTTTCCGTAAGTCAGTCAGCCATCATGGCAATGGATTCAGCTTTGGAATTTTGAGTAGCAACCTGGGAGAATATCTTAACGAAGAAACGATTACAGACCTAAGAATAGGCTCCTCAATAGAAGTAGTAAATACACTTGATACAGATACATCTGTAATTTCAAGCACATCAGTAGGGACAATAACTGTGTCTGAGGGATTGACAGAGACAAAATTACCATTTAAATTTGGGATTGGAACTTCAGCGACTTTGAGTAAAAAATATACAATTATCGCCGACTACTTATATCAGCCCTGGAGTGAGTATGAAATCAACGGTCATTCTGAACCGGGATTGCGCGATTTCACCAGGATGAGTATTGGTTTTGAGTTCTATGACAATAAAAGACGTTTCAGTTCATTTTGGGAACAGATCAGATATCGCTGTGGTCTAAGTTATGAGCAGTCACAATATCAGCCGACGGCTGAGGGGATAAATAAATTCTCTCTGCATGGCGGAATTTCTTTTCCGCTTGGCAATAGCAGCACAATTGATTTGGGACTTCAATATGGAATGAGAGGTAAAACTGAGAACAACCTGCTGAAAGAAAATATTTTTGATGCTTTTATAACCTTTAGTTTTGGAGAACTATGGTTTGTGAGACAGGAAAGATAAAAACAAAATAAGGAACAAAACAGTGAAATACTTCAAGGTTCTTACGCTGCTGATTTTTATAACTTCGAGTTTTATACTTGCTCAGGATGACAAACCGAATCCTAATGATTATATGAAGGATCCCGATTTCCAGAGAACTTATACATTATGGGATTCCTATTATACTACGAACGATTTTGAAACATCCCTCAGTTACGGGTGGAAAATTATACATGATTACCCCGGATTTACCAGGAATAAACTCCATCGCAAAATGGAGGAAATGTTATGGGCAATGCATGACAGTTCAGCGACTTCCGAAGAACAAAAGACTGCTATTGCCGATACTATATTATTTCTTTATGATGACGGGGCAAAATATGATACAAAACGTGAAAGTTATTATATAGCCCGTAAAGGTTATGTTCTGGAAACCTGGCACCAGGCCGCTCCGGAACAGATAATTGAATGTTATGAAAAGGCCATGGAAGTTGATAAAGACCTGCTTCCATTCTACAGAGACAGACTGGGTCTGCTTTATATAAGTAATGAAAGAAAAGAAGACGCGTTAACCCTCTATTCACGACTGGCTGAAGAAGAACCTGATAATCCTATGTGGAATCAGCGTCTTGAAAATATCGCGGAAGATCCAAAAGAACTAATGGAAATCTTGCTTACTGCCTGGAATCTTAACCGTGACAATCCTGAAAAGGCCTGGAAATATGCCTCTATTTGTTTACAGCAGAGAGAATATGAAAGGGCGATAGAACCTTTAACTTTATTGATTGAAAAGACACCTGATGTAATTAATTACTGGCAGCAGCTCGCGACAGCTTATGACAAGCTGGATAAAAATGATGAAGCTATTTCGGCATATAAAAAACTTATTGAGCTCCAGCCTGATAACAGGGATAACTATGTTAACCTGGCGATAATTTATTTCAAAAAGCTCGACCAGCTTCCGGTTGCCCGGTCTTACCTGAATAAGGCTGCAGATGTAAGTCCTGACTGGGATTATCCATATTATATTGAGGCCCAGCTTTATGAACAGGCAGGACGAAACTGCGCTAACAGCCCTGAGCTCGATCTTGTCGACAAACTTGTTTACCGGCTCGCGTCGGATACATATAAAAAAGCGGCCCGGAAAGGGGGGCGTTATTCCGCGAGTAGTCTTAACAGGGTTAAACTTCTTAAAAATTCAACTCCGACATCTTCAGACTACTTCATGAAGCAGATTAAAACCGGCGATGTTTTAAAAATTGAAGGAAAATGTTACGACTGGATTGGTCGCAGTATTACAGTACCTGATTTCAAAACATTAAGAGAGTAAAACTTTATGCTGGATTTTATAAAAAATGATAATGAAGTTTTTGAGTCAATCAGCAAAGAAATTTCCCGTCAACAGGATTATCTTGAGCTGATCGCGTCAGAAAACTTTGTCAGTCCGGCTGTTCTTCAGGCAGCCGGATCGGTATTGACAAACAAATATGCCGAAGGATATCCGGGAAAGAGATATTACGGGGGATGCGAGTTTGTTGATGAAGTGGAAGATATAGCCCGCGACAGGTTAAAAAAGCTGTTCGGAGCGGAATATGTGAACGTTCAGCCTCATAGCGGTTCACAGGCAAACATGGCAGTTTATATGTCACTTCTTAAACCGGGCGACAAGCTTCTTGGTTTAAGCCTTGATCATGGCGGACATCTTACTCACGGATCACCTGTGAATTTTTCAGGAAGGATTTATCAGGCAATAGGATATCCCTTAAATGAAAAAACACATCTGCTTGATTACAATATAATAGAAGACCTCGCGCTGAAAGAAAAACCTAAAGTGATTGTAGCTGGCGCGAGCGCGTATTCACGTGACTGGGATTACGCTAAATTCCGTGAGATTGCCGACAAAATCGGAGCATTTTTTATCGCCGATATCGCCCATCCGGCAGGATTGATTGCCAAAGGATTTCTTAACAATCCTCTTCCTTATTGTGATGTTGTTATGTCGACAACTCATAAAACTTTACGCGGACCACGGGCAGGTATAATCATGATAGGAAAAGACCGTGAAAACCCGATGGGCTATACTACTCCCAAGGGTGACCGGGTAAAAATGATGTCGGAAGTTATAGACAGTTTCGTAATGCCCGGTATACAGGGTGGTCCTCTGATGCATATTATCGCGGCTAAAGCTATCGCGTTTGGTGAAGCATTGCAGGATAGTTTTCGGGATTATATAGGTCAGGTGATTAAAAATGCCTCGGTACTCGCTGAAAATCTGATGAAATATGATTTTCAGGTTATTTCCGGAGGCACAGATAATCATCTGATGCTTGTCGACCTGACAAATAAAAATATCAGCGGTAAAAAAGCTGAAAGAGCGCTCGAGGCCGCCGGTATTACTGTAAACAAAAATATGATACCTTTTGATAAAAAGAGTCCTTTTGTCACAAGCGGTATACGCGTGGGAACACCGGCTGCTACAACAAGAGATATGAAAGAAGATGAAATGGTGGTTATCGCAAGTTTAATTAACAAAGCCATTGAAAATTTCGAAAATGAAGACGCTCTTGCTTCGGTTAAAAACGAAGTTAAGGAACTTTGTTCAAAATTTCCCCTGTATCCTCAATTTTCTTAAAAAGATATTTTGGATTTAGATCAGAATTTATTAGATGAAGATGTGAAGAGGAAAGATGCGGAAATGTCTTTCCTCCAGCATCTCGAAGAATTTCGCTGGCGTTTAATATATCTCTCAATAGGAGTGCTGGCGGGGACTATAATATCCTGGATTTTTATCGAACCTCTTGTGGATTATATCCTTCTCGTTCCGGCTAAGGTGGCCGGACTTAGTCTTCAAAACCTCCGACCATTCGGTCAGCTTTTTCTCTTTTTACAGGTTGCCCTGATCGCCGGATTCGTTATCAGCATACCGAATACTTTTTATCAGTTATGGAAATTTGTCTCGCCCGCCCTAAAAAAAAATGAAAAAAAATATATTACCTCAATTGTAGTTTTTTCATCTTTTTCATTTCTCGCGGGAATTACATTCGCCTATTTTGTAATGTTGCCCCTGACTCTGAAATTTGCCCAGGAGTTTGGAACTGAAGCCATTGAAAACAAGTTTGCCATAACAGAGTATTTTTCTATAATTATAAGTGTTATGCTGGCTGCGGGAATCGTGTTCGAACTTCCTATGTTATCTTTTTTCCTCTCGAAAATAGGTATACTGACACCTGGTTTTATGCGCAAATACCGGCGTCACGCAATTGTACTGATTTTGTTTTTGGCTGCCATTCTTACACCGGGAGCCGATCCTGTCGCGCAGATGCTTCTCGCGGCGCCTCTATTCCTGCTTTATGAAATAAGTATTTTTGTCTCAAAATTCTCACAGAAAAAGTGAATAAAAAAAATCTGAATGAAATAAGCGCTGTGATTTCTTCTGAACTGGATATTTTTTCGGAGAAATACAAGCAAGCTTTGAGATCAAATGTCGGTCTGGTTGATCTTGTAACAAAGTACATAATGAAGCAGAAGGGTAAAAAAATCCGGCCGCTTCTGGTTCTTCTTTCCGCCAAACTTTGCGGGTCTATTGATGAACGGACCTACAGGGGGGCTACTCTGGTTGAAATTCTCCATACAGCAACACTTATACATGATGATGTGGTTGATAACGCGGATAAAAGAAGAGGCCTGCCATCTATCAACGCGATCTGGAAAAATAAAATATCAGTTTTGATGGGTGATTATCTACTCTCAAAAGGTTTAATGCTGGCTGTCGACGGTGATGATTTTGATTTTCTGCGGGTAATAACCAATGCCGTTAAGAGAATGAGTGAGGGGGAGCTTCTTCAGATAAGCAAAACAAGAAAACTGAACATCGATTACGACGCATATTACAGAATAATATCGGATAAAACAGCAAGTCTGCTTTCCACCTGTTGTGAAATAGGCGCGAGAAGCGCTACCCAAAGCGAAGAAGAAATTAAAGCATTGAGGGAATATGGTGAAAACTTCGGCATAGCTTTTCAGATAAGAGATGATATACTTGATTACACCGGGAATTTTAATGTTTTCGGTAAAACCCCCGGCACAGATATAAAGGAGAAAAAAATAACCCTTCCTTTGTTATACGCTCTTAATGAAGCGGATGATAAAATTAAAAAAGAGATTCTTTCAAAAGTTAAAAGCAGTTCTAAAAAAAACAATCTGTCGGATGTAATCAATTTTGTTGTTGATAACGGGGGAATAGAATATGCCGATAAAATTGCCAAAGAATTTGCTGCCGAAGCAAAATCAAGATTAACCATTTTTCCCGGCGGGGAAACAAGAGAGGCGCTTGAAAAACTACTCGATTTTGTTGTCGACAGAAAAAAATAAGGTTCTATGTGAAATACAGTGGGTAATTTTTGTCGGTCCTGACAATTAAACAAAACCTTTTGTTAAAGTATAACCGGATAATCCCGACGTGTAGCTTCCGCCCCTACAAGGGCTTAAATACACTTTTTCTTTTATTACCCCGGGCGTTGCCCGGGGCTGTTGATTGTCGCGCTTTCGGCGCTAATAATAATTTCAGTTTGTCACAGATGGATATAAAACCCTGAAAGGGTGCAGGCAACAGGCCGGGACAACGCCCCGGTTAAGAAAAACAAAGACATTATCAGAGCCCTGAAAGGGCGAAAGCAGCAAACGCATAAAGATATGGAAAGCTGAAAGCGTCTGGCTCAGTCGGGGAAAGAGGGACTTTGAGACTCATCCACTTTTTTCAAGACCGCGCGCTCTGTGGTGGTGAAGACCAGGGGCTGGTTTCCGGAAATCAAACATGACATTATGCGAATCTTTGATTCATATCTTTATGCGCTATTTTATTACTTTACCCACTAAATTTCATATAGAACCAAAAATAACCATAATAAAAGTTTTATCTTCCTTGCGTTAAATAGTGCGGATGATATTTTTTTCATCTTTCCTTTCCCTTTTAATATAGTTTTCCTTATTTTCTCTCCTGGAAATATTAATACTACACAATATCTTATATTTTTGTAAACTTTTTTATTCTGCCTTGTGTTATGCAGATTGTAATTAGCAGAAAACAGAAATCATAAATAATTAACGGTACTTATTTTCCGGGGTAAAATGAATAAAGCCTTACTAGATTACGCTTTAAAGATCAGAATTCCACTTATATTATTTATCATCGCATTATCATTTACCATAACATATTATATTTCCCGCGCTGAAAGGGATGGCATAGGATACGCGCCGAAACAACCGGTAAGTTTCAGCCATAAACTTCATGCGGGGGATATGGAAATTGACTGTGAATATTGTCACACAGGAGTTTCAAAAGGAAGGCACGCTCTTGTGCCATCGGTAAATATTTGCATGAATTGTCACACCGTAGCCCGGAAAACAAAGCCGGAGATAATTAAGCTCACCGAATATTACGAAAAGGGTAAACCGCTTCCATGGAAAAGGATTCATAAAGTTCCCGAATATGCATATTTTAATCACAGTGTGCATGTTAATAAAGGAATTGAGTGTGAAAGCTGTCATGGTGATGTGAGCCAGATGGAGGTGGTAAGCCAGGTTCGGGGATTCACGATGACCGCGTGTCTGGATTGTCACCGAAATCCGCATGAAAATCTTCCTTATCTCGAAAAAGTTAATAACGGACCTGAAAACTGTGCGGCTTGTCACAGGTAATATAAAACAAAATGTTACACCGGGGTTAATGAAATATGATTAATAGAAGGAAATTCTTCAGGAATATTTCTTTTGGAGCGGCAGGCGTTGCCTTGATGAATATACTGCCTGTGAAAATTTTCGGCGGTAAAACAGAAGCCGGGGAAAAAATAAAAATTAAAATACATCCATCAGCTGTAAAAAGGAATAAATAAGGTAGACTATGTCCGAAACCAGTGGAAAAAAATTTTGGAAAAGCCTCAGGGATCTGAAAAATGATCCCGAATACATGCGTCAGAAAGCAGATGAATTCCTTGAAGGGGTTACAGATGAGTTTAATACAGATGAACTGAAAGGTTTATCAAGAAGAAAATTTCTCGCTTTGTTATCCGCGTCAGCGGCTTTCACCGCGGCATCATGCACCGACTATGTGGATAAGGGAGAGATCATTCCTTACGATAAAAGACCCGAGAACATATTGCCGGGCAAACCCAACAAGTATGCTTCAGCGTGTGATGGCTGCTCAGCCGCTTGCGGAGTGCTGGTTAAAACAAGGGAGGGAAGACCTGTTAAAATTGAAGGCAACCCGGAACACCCGGTAAATGCCGGAAAAACCTGCGCTACCGGACAGGCTTCCATATTAGGTTTATACGATCCCGCAAGGATGCAGTTTCCCCTCAAAAACGGCAGGGAGATCAGCTGGGAGGAAATAGATAAAGAAATACCGGGCAAATTAAAGGCTTCAGCGTCCGGCGGAAAAGAAATCGCGCTGATTGCGGGAATCACAAACTCACCTTCAGTAAGAAAACTTTATTCTGAGCTGCAGAATATTTTCCCGACACTGAAAATATATGAATATGAACTCCTTAGTGAATTCAACAGGGTAAGCGCCTGGAAAAAATGTTACGGTTCTGAGATTCTTCCATCTGTAAAGTGGGACCAGGCTGACATAATCCTTACTCTTGAAGCCGACATTCTCGGTAAAGAAAGCGGTTATATAGAAACTACCCGGAAATTTTCATCAAGGAGAGACTATAATAAACCGGATAACTTCAACAGACTTTACGCCGCTGAAGCAAATTTATCACTTACAGGCTCCAAGGCTGACTATCGTATTACAATCGGTCCGGACAGCTACAAAACATTTTTATTATCGCTCATTGCTGATATCGCCAGGAAAAAAGGATTTTCCGGTTTGCAGGCCCCCGACACAAAGGATTTCAGCCTTGATTCATTCGCTAAAAGTTATGGCATCGACTCTTCGAAGCTTCATTATCTTATTGATGATCTTACATCTCACAGCGGCAAATCAATTGTATTCGCAGGAAAAACACTTCCGGAAGATGTTCATATATTGGTAAATTACCTGAATGAATTGATAAATGCCGGCTCTATGTATGATTTTAACGTGTCAGAAAATTACCGTATGGGCAATGATTTTAATGATTTCTCACTGCTCGCGAAAAAAATGGAGCAGGGGAAAGTTGGCGCGGTAATAGACTTCAACAGCAATTTCCTTTTTACACTGCCCGAAAATACAGGACTGAAAAAGGCCTTCAACAAAGTTGAAACGAGAATTTGTTTTACAGAAAATATGAATGAAACAGCAGATGAATCTGTTTATGCTCTGCCTGTTCACCATTATCTTGAATCCTGGGGAGTCGCTCTCGCTAAAACAAACCTGCTAACATTAAGACAGCCGGTGATAGCCCCGATATTTAATACCAGGCAAAAAGAAGCTGTCCTCCTGCACTGGATGAGAGATGATAAGTCCCCGTTCACGGAAGATATTTATCATAGATACCTGATGGATTTTGTGAAAAAAGAATATTATTCCGTTGCGGAAGTCGCGTCAGACTTTAAAAATTTCTGGTTCGGTGTTCTGCATGAAGGATTTATTAAAATCAAAACAAAGGGGGCAGATAAAACTAACTTTGTTTATTCGGGAATTTCATCAATAACTGCCGGCGGCAGATCCGATAATATAAATCTCATATTGCAGGATAATTACTACATTCGTGACGGAAGATTCGCGGCAAACGGATGGCTGCAGGAAATACCCCATCCAATCTCAAAAGTTACCTGGGATAATTACGCGGCGATTTCACCCGGATATGCCGCCTCGCTGAATGTTGAAAACGGGGATATGATCAGGGTGAAAACAGACTCGGGAACAATGGAAATACCTGTTTTAAAACAGCCCGGTCTGCCTGATAAAACAATTATAACCGAACTTGGTTACGGAAGAAAGGTTATCAGCGACGCGGGTAAGGATGCAGGCTTCGACTCAATATCTTTACTGAATACATCCGATTTCAGCAGCAGGTTTATTACAACAGGAAAAATAAAAGTTGAAAAAACCGGGAAAAATTATAAGCTGGTCTCAACCCAGGAACATCACGCGATCGATGATGAATTCACAAAAGATTTTCATAAAATAAGAGATATCATTCAGGAAGGCACTGTTGAGGAATTTAAAAAGGATCCGCACTTCCTGGAGCATCATAAGCATGAAATATTTAATATCACGGGAGAGCATAAGTATGAAGGTGTCAAATGGGGAATGGCCATTGATATGAACAAGTGCACCTCATGCGGAACATGTATCGCTTCATGTAATGTGGAGAATAATATTCCTGTCGTAGGCAAGGATCAGGTAGCGGTAGGAAGGGAAATGCACTGGATGCGTCTCGACCGGTATTATTCGGGAACTCCCGATGATCCGGAAGTAAGTCATCAGCCTATGCTTTGCCAGCATTGTGATAACGCGCCCTGCGAGAATGTATGCCCGGTTAACGCGACAAATCACAGCCCCGACGGCCTCAATCAGATGGCATATAACAGATGTGTCGGAACCAGGTATTGCGCAAATAACTGTCCATACAAAGTGAGAAGATTCAACTTCTTCAATTTCCGTGATCATTTCGCTGATTCATATTATGATAATTCGTTATCCGAGCTTGTTAACAATCCTGAAGTTACAGTCCGGTCGAGGGGTGTAATGGAAAAATGCACATTTTGTGTTCAGCGAATAATGGACGCGAGATCGGAAGCCATCAGGGAAGGAAGAGAGTTAAAAGGAGAAGATGTTGTTACGGCATGCCAGGAAGTATGCCCGGCAGACGCGATCACCTTCGGAGATTTGAATGATCCTTCGTCAAAGATATCAGTAATGCGTGAACACGGACCGGGATACCATGTCCTTGAAGCGCTTAATGTAAGACCTAACGTTACCTATATGGCAAAATTACGAAACACCAAACGCGGGGAGGCGTAGTGTCAGTAGTCGATTATACTAAAGAAATATCGGTAGTAGAAGGGAAACCCGCCCTCAGGGATATCGATGATATTATTATTAAACCGCTGAATACCAAACCTGACAAGAAATTTTTTATCGCCCTTTCGGTTACAATAACGATGCTTTTAATCGGCGCGGTCGGTTTAGGATTTTCTGTTTATTACGGTACAGGTATGTGGGGAAATAATAATCCTGTCGGATGGGGATTTCCTATTGTTAACTTTGTTTTCTGGGTTGGAATCGGTCATGCGGGAACCCTGATATCGGCAATCCTGTTTCTCTTCAGGCAGAAATGGAGAACCGGGATCGCGAGGTTTGCCGAGGGAATGACAATTTTCGCTGTGATGACCGCGGGTGTTTTCCCCCTTATCCATGTCGGACGTCCATGGCTCGCTCATTATCTCATGCCTTATCCCAACCAGAATTCTGTATGGGTAAACTTCACATCACCACTTTTATGGGACGTATTCGCGGTTTCAACCTATTTTACAGTATCTCTTATTTTCTGGTATGTAGGTTTAATTCCCGATTTTGCCACACTGAGAGATAAAACCGCAAACAAAATAAAAAAAGTCATCTATTCTGTTTTCAGTCTCGGGTGGAGACATTCGAACAGGCACTGGCAGCATTATGAAATGGTATACCTGATACTGGCCGGTTTTGCCACACCACTGGTTTTATCGGTGCATACTATAGTCAGCTTTGACTTTGCCGTTTCAATACTCCCCGGATGGCACACAACAATTTTTCCCCCTTATTTTGTTGCCGGAGCGGTGTTCTCAGGTTTCGCGATGGTTCAGAATGTTCTGATCTTTATACGGAAAATCTTTAATTATGAGCATATTATTACCCTGAATACCCTCGAAAAGATGAATAAAATTATACTTCTTACCGGTATGCTTGTGGGATACGCTTACGCGATGGAGTTTTTTATTGCCTGGTACAGCGGTGTTCAGCCCGAACAATTTACATTTGTTAACAGGGCGTTCGGTCCTTACGCGTGGGCTTACTGGATAATGGTTTCATGCAACGTGCTTTTCCCACAGTTATTCTGGATAAAGAAAATAAGAAGAACGATACCGACCATGTTTGTAATAGGAGTTCTGGTGAATGTCGGAATGTGGTTTGAAAGATTTGTAATTACTGTTACATCACTTTCAAGAGATTTCCTCCCATCAAGCTGGGCATATTTTACACCTACTCTGACAGATGGAGCAATTCTGGTAGGTAGTTTTGGCCTGTTTTTCACATTGTTACTTCTCTTCACTAAAACATTGCCTGTTGTTTCAATAGCCGAGGTAAAAGCAGTTACCGATGGCGCTCAACCAGGTCACGGAGATCATTAAATGAGAGAAAAAGTATTACACTCCATAACCGGTATTTTTAATACTCCTGATGAGATAATAGAAGCAGCAGAAAAAACTGCCGAAGCCGGTTATACAAAATTTGATGTCAACACACCATATCCTGTCCACGGGATGGATGGAGCCATGAAACTGCCTCCCTCCAAACTTGGATACGCCTCTTTGGTGTTCGGGCTTTCAGGAACTTTCGCAGCTCTGATTATAATGTATTGGATGTCGGCTGTGGATTACCCCCTTATTATTGGTGGAAAACCCTTCTTTTCATTTCCTGCTTATGTGCCTATAATGTTTGAAGTTACCGTTCTTTCCGCGTCGATCGCGACGGTAATGACAATGTTATTTGTGTTTTTTAAATTCCCCAATAATTCTCATCCTTTACATGATACCGGGTATATGAGGAAAGTATCCTCCGATAAATATGGTTTGTGTATCATGGCGGAAGATGATAAATTCGGGCTGGATGAGGTGAAAAAATTCTTTGAAGAACTTGGCGCGGATGATATAACAGAAATATATTATGACAATTCTGTGATTTCATGGAGAACAGCGATCTTTGAGCTGAAATTTATAGCGGCGGCGGCAGTTGTGGCGCTGATAGTTTCAGGAGCAACATATCTTACTTTAAATAAACTTCTTTTTACCACACCCTTTAACTGGATGGTAGAGCAGGAAAAAATTATACCTCAGGAGAAAAGCGAAATTTTTGCAGATGGATTTGGAATGAGAAAACCTGTCACCGGAACTGTGGCAAGGGGAGATCAGATTTATCCCTACGCCGATAGTCCTGAGGATGCTGCCGCTTTCCTTAAAAATCCTCTGCTTCCCTCAAAAGAAAATCTTAATCTTGGGAAAGAAAAATATAATATATTCTGCAGTCCCTGCCATGGTTATTACGGAGAGGGGGACAGCCGCTTAAGAGGACAATTCCCAAATCCGCCCAGCCTTCATTCCGAAAAGGTAAGGAACTGGAGTGATGGAAGAATTTATCATGTCATTGAGGTGGGTCAGAATGTTATGCCATCTTATGCCTACCAGATGACAAATGAAGAAAAATGGGCGGCTGTCTTATATGTCCGCGCACTTCAAAGATCATTAAACGCAAGGGAGTCAGATCTGGAATGAGTGAAAATAAAACAAATATTGAATACCAGAGAAAAGATTTACCTGGAAATTTCCTGAAAGCAGGATTAATATTAGCTGCCGCAGGTCTTATAATTATAATACTCAGTTATTTTCTTGACCACACAAGAAGCGCATTCAATAATATTATCGGTTTGATGTTCCTTGTCAGTATCGGGCTGGGTTCACTTTTCCTTGTCGCAATTGAATATCTTGGGGGCGCGGTGTGGAGCACTCCCTTCCGGAGAATAAGTGAATTCCTCGCGGCAACACTTATTGTTGTACCTCTTCTGGCTATTCCTCTTTACTTTAATCTTCATGATCTCTTTCACTGGACTCATACGGAAGTTGTAGAAGCGGATAAAATATTAAAAGGCAAAGCTCCGTATCTAAATGAAACATTTTTTGTAATAAGAATAATCTTTTATTTGGCTGTCTGGATTTTATTCTATTTTATTTTAACAGGAAACTCTGAAAAACAGGATAAAAGCGGCGATCAAAAACTTACGAAAAAAAATATACGTAATTCGGCAATCTTTATACCTTTTTTCGGCCTGACAATTACATTCAGCGCAATAGATTTCATGATGAGCCTTGAACCTCACTGGTTCTCAACAATTTTCGGCGTTTATTATTTTTCAGGCACAATTCTTTGCGCTCTGGCGGCCGGCACCTGGCTTATCGTTACTCTCAATGAAAGGGGATATCTTCTTAAGGGAATAGTAAAAGATCATTATTACAGCCTGGGAGCTCTCTTATTCGCATTTACAAATTTCTGGGCATATATAGCGTTCAGCCAGTTTCTTCTTATCTGGTATGCTAATCTGCCTGAAGAAACCTTTTGGTATCTTATGAGATGGGATGGCCCCTGGATGTGGGTTTCCATTCTGCTTATGGTTGTTCATTTCGCCGTTCCATATTTCGGGCTGTTATCTCAGCCTTCAAAAATGAATCCGAAAAGATTAAAGCTAATGTCGCTGTGGATTATATTCGCCCATCTTCTGGACCTTTACTGGATTGTAATGCCGACTTATAGTAAAGAATCTGTAACTTTTGGCTGGATGGAACTTGGTTTCCCGATTTTTGTTATCGGACTTGTATTGATAGTATTCAATTTCAAGGCGGGTAAATCGAATATGGTTCCAGTAGGTGATCCGAAGTTGAAAAGAGGATTAAATTTCAGATTATAACCGGGAAAATTTTATTATGTCGGATATGAAAAAATATAAAGATGAAATAAGATTTGAAGAATTATTACGGGATCCGATCAGGCTTTTCGGCTGGTTTTTCCCATATGTTTTTATACTTATTGTATTTGCGGGAATTTATTTTTTAATCAATCTCGATGAGTTCTCTGTCATTGACTATAAAAGATCAATTATTGATTCTTCGGATGTCCGTAGAAGTATTGTTATGGCAAAAGGAAAAGAACTGCCTGCTGTGGATTTGAAAATAATTAAGTCCCCCGGACAGGAAATAATTGCCAGGGGAAAAGAACTATATGTAGCCAATTGCGCTTCCTGTCATGGCAATGAAGGCCTGGGCAATGGCCCCGCAGGACAGTCGCTTAATCCACCACCGAGGAATTTTCATTCACTGGAAGGATGGACAAACGGACCAAAATTTTCCGAAATGTACCTGACCCTGGAGAAGGGTATCGCGGCAAACGGAATGGCTGCCTACGAGTATATGCCCCGCGATGAACGAGTAGCGATGATTCATTATCTCAGACAGTGGAGCGACTTTCCGGTCATTACGGATGAAGAGGTTGATGAGCTTAATTTCAACTATAAGCTGACCGAACCTCAGATATCTTCCAATCAGATACCGGTGGATAAAGCCATAAAACTGATTGTGAGTGAAAATAAAGGGAAAGTAAATCGCATAGCCGGTATGGTGTCGGAGATTAAACGTGACGAATCGGATGAAGCAAAACTAATAGCCGATAACGTTCATGACCTGATTAAGGTTGTATCAGTATTTGTTGAAGGACCAATTGAAGACAGCGACGATTTCAGGAAGACCATATTTTCGGCGCCCGCGGAATATGGTTTCAGACAATCGGTTATATACCTAAATGATTATGACTGGAAAACAATTTATTCATATCTGAAAAAATTAAGTGATGCTTAAGAAAAAAGTCAACCAAATATCTTTTCTCTTTTTACTCTCATTTATTGTTTCTTCAGCTATTTTTGCGCAGGAGAGTACAATTAATGTGGGAATAGATGAAAAACTGGGTAACTTTCTTCCGGCTGACGCGGAATTTGTTACATCCACAGGTGAAAAAATAAAACTTGGTGAGGCCATTGACAAGCCTGTAATTCTGGCTTTTGTTTATTATGAATGTCCGGGTATATGTAATCCTCTGCTTACCGAACTTGCCTGGGTAGTGGATAAGGTTGATCTTGAACCATATGAAGACTTTAAAGTTATTTCACTGAGTTTTGATCATGAAGAAACACCTGAAATAGCCGCAAACTGGAAAAATAACTTCCTTACAAGCATAAAACGAGATTTTCCACCCGAATCATGGTTATTTCTTACTGGTGACAGTGTCAATATCAGGAAAGTTACTGACGCCGCGGGGTTCTATTTTAAACCTGTCGGTAAAGAATTTATTCACGCTGGCTCACTAATAACAATATCACCAAAAGGAAAAATATCACGATACTTATTCGGCAACACATTTAATCCCTTCGATTTAAAAATGGCGCTGATTGACGCCCAGAGTGGTAAAACAATACCAACTGTCGCGAAAGTGCTTCAGTTTTGTTTCAGCTATGATCCGGAAGGAAGGGGATATACACTAAACATTACCAGAATTATAGGAACAATTATGCTTCTGGCAGCAGGAATTTTCCTGTTATCACTTCTGTTATTATCGAAAAAGAGAAAGAATAAAATAAAGGAGCTGAATAATTAATGGCTAACGGTTCAATCGCTCTTGAAGAAAAGACTTTTTTTGAAGAAGGTACAAATAAATACAAAGGGATTCTTGGCTGGATTCTGAGTACCGATCATAAACGCATTGGTATATTATATCTGATTGTTATAGCCGGTTTTTTCCTTGTTGGCGCGTTATTGGGAGTTTTAATGAGGCTTGAGCTGATAGCTCCCGGCGAAACAATTATGGATGCCCAATCCTATAATACGGTTTTCACTTTGCATGGTGTGATAATGATTTTCCTCTTTATCGTACCGGGGCTTCCCGCTGTTTTCGGCAATTTTTTCCTCCCGATTCAGATAGGGGCAAAGGATGTCGCCTTTCCCAGGTTAAATCTTCTTTCATGGTGGGTATATGTAATCGGCGCCATACTGGTTCTTGTATCGCTATTCCTGCCGGGCGGTCCTATCGATACCGGCTGGACATTTTATATTCCTTATAGTGTCAGAAGTAACACCAACGTATCGCTCGCGATTTTCGCCGCATTTGTTCTCGGGTTTTCATCAATTCTTACAGGTCTTAATTTTATTACCACAATTCACAGAATGAGAGCGCCGGGCATGTCATTTTTCAGAATGCCTCTTTTTATCTGGGCTACTTATTCAACGGCCTGGATACAGATCATAGCGACCCCGATTGTTGGTATTACAATACTACTGGTCATACTTGAAAGAGCGTTCGGAGTAGGTATATTTGATCCCGCGCTGGGTGGCGACCCGCTTCTTTTTCAGCATCTTTTCTGGATTTATTCGCATCCTGCCGTCTACATAATGATATTACCGGCAATGGGTGTCGTATCTGAAATTATTCCGACATTTGCCAGAAGAACAATATTCGGGTATAAGGCGATAGCATTTTCGAGTCTCGCCATAGCTTTTGTCGGATACCTTGTCTGGGCGCACCACATGTTTACAAGTGGAATCAGTGACACAGCAAGATGGATTTTTTCCCTTTTAACATTTATTGTGGCTCTTCCCAGCGGGGTTAAAGTTTTTAACTGGGTGGCGACAATGTATAAAGGATCGATTGATCCCAAAACGCCTTTCCTCTGGGTGATGAATTTTATTGTTCTGTTTTCCATCGGCGGATTAACAGGATTGGTAGTAGGTTCTCTTTCCACTGATATTCATCTTCATGATACTTATTTTGTTGTAGCTCACTTTCATTATGTTATGTTTGGGGGCACCGGCACTATATTTATTGCCGCATTATATTACTGGTTCCCGAAAATGTTCGGACGAATGTATAACGAAAGGTGGGCAAATATCGCGGTCGGGCTTTTCTTTATTGCGTTCAATATGCTTTATTTCCCGAAATTCATTCTTGGATATATGGGTATGCCCCGCAGATATTTTGATTATCTGCCTGAATTTACCAATCTGCAGGTTTTATCCACAGTCGGTTCATGGCTGATGGCTATTACATTGATAATTATAGTATGGAATTTTATCAGCGCCCTGAGAAGTGGTAAAAAAGCCCACTCAAATCCCTGGGGAGGAGTAACGCTGGAATGGCATACAACATCACCGCCACCACTTGAAAATTTTCACACAGAACCGGTTGTAAACCATGAACCATACGATTTCAGTCAATTAAAGGATATGGATTATGAGTCAAAATAATCAGGCCGCGGCGCATACCGAACATGCGCACAGAGATGATATTGGCGCTAAAATGGGAATGTGGCTCTTTTTGTTCACCGAGCTGCTTCTTTTTGGCGGAATGTTTCTGGCTTACGGCTATTATAAGTTTCTGCATATTAATGAATTCAAATTAGCGGCTATGGAACTGGATACTATGATGGGAACAATAAATACCATCATATTGCTTACAAGCAGTCTTACCATGGCTATGTCAATTACCGCTATCCAGAAAGGCAATAAGATTCTGGCTGTTACCAATGTTTCGGCCACAATTATCTTTGCCCTCGTATTTATGGTTAATAAATATTTTGAGTGGTCGCATAAGTTTCATCTCGAAATTTATCCCGGTTCTGATGATATGTTTTCTAAAACAGAAGGGGAGAGGATGTATTTCGGGCTTTATTATGTTATGACCGGGCTGCATGGTTTTCATGTTATCGTAGGAGTAGTTGTACTGATCTTTATGCTGGTATTTTTAGCCAGAGGAAAGATCAACCAGGATAAAAATGTTCAGCTCGAAAATGCCGGGTTATACTGGCACCTTGTTGATCTTATCTGGATATTCCTTTTCCCTCTTTTCTATTTAATCAAATAGGTTTGAAATGGATAATAAAAATAAAGAACATCATATTACAGGATACAATACTTACATCATCATATGGCTGGCTCTTCTGGCGCTTACTTCCATAACAGTAAGTGTTGCCGGAATGGACCTCGGTATGCTGGCGCTTCCTATAGCCCTGGCTATCGCTACCATAAAATCGTTGCTGGTTCTGAATATTTTTATGCATATAAAATTTGATGAACCGATCTTTAAAGTATTTATCTCCATTAGTGTCATTACCCTCGCGGTAATATTTTTATTAACCTTTATAGATGTGATAAACAGATGAGGCGGTTTATGTTTTTATTTACAGGGGACGCACCTACAAGGAGCGCAGAAACTGTAGACAGCGTTATGCTTTACATCGTTGCCATAAGTGTGATCCTGCTTGTCGGGGTTACCGCGACAATGATTTATTTTGTTTTCAGGTACCATCGGAAGAAAGGACATAAACCTGTTGATATAGAAGGAAACGTTTGGCTGGAGATCATCTGGATTGGAATACCCACTATCCTGGTGCTGACAATGTTTTACTACAGTTATTCAGGTTTCAGGATAATAAGGAATATTCCTGAAGATTCTTTCCAGATAAATGTCATTGCAAAAATGTGGGAATGGGATTTTAAATATGATAACGGGAAAAATGTTGATACACTTTATGTGCCCCTGGGGAAACCAATTAAACTGCTAATGGAATCGCTTGATGTTAACCATTCACTTTATATACCCGCGTTCAGGCTAAAAGAAGATGTTATCGCGGGCAGAATAAACTATATGGGCTTTACACCGGAAAAGGTTGGCGAATATGATATTGCGTGCGCCGAATATTGCGGGCTTAATCACTCAATGATGTATACGAAAGTTGTTGTTATGCCTGAAGAAGAATTTAATCTTTGGTATAACTCAACCGATTCTGACTCAGCGAATAAAAAAATAAGCTCACCTGACTCATCAAAGAATATATCATCAGTTTCCTACCATTCCAATAAGGAGGATATGAAATTGTTATTTTCAAAAGGCTGCCTGAGCTGTCATTCACTTGATGGTTCCGAAGGAGTGGCGCCCACTTTCAAAGGATTGTATAACAGGGAAGTTGTCGTTTCGCAGAGTGGATATGAAAAGAAAATTATCGCCGATGAAAATTATATCAGGAAATCAATCACCGATCCGAATGAAATGATCGTTGCCGGTTATAAGGCGGGTCTTATGCCTGATCTTGAATATTTACTTGATGATGATGAGGTCAATCAGATAGTTGAAATTTTAAAAGGAATTGATTGAAAGAAAAGATTCAAATAGCGCTTGAGCTTGGAAAGGTAAGGATAACATTTTTTGTGGCTTTTTCCACATCAGCCGGATATTTGCTGTATTCATCCTCTTTTAGTCTGGAAATGTTATGGATTTGTCTTGGAGTATTTCTTCTGGCTTCAGGTTCTTCTGCAATAAATCATATACAGGAAAAAGAGACAGACCGGCTGATGAAAAGAACAAAAAACCGTCCACTGGCCGCAGAAAAAATATCTGTCAGGTCAGCATTGTTCTTTTCTATGATTCTCCTTCTTTCGGGGTCTGTTTTAACATTTTTCTCGGGAGGTTTAACCGCGCTTATTCTGGGACTAACCGCATTTGTCTGGTATAATTTAATTTATACGCCTCTGAAAAAAAGAAACGCGCTCGCGGTAATTCCCGGTTCGGTCATTGGCGCTATCCCTCCTGTAATAGGCTGGAGCGCCGCTGGAGGTTATATCCTGAATGCTGAGATTCTGGCACTGGCACTTTTTTTTCTTCATCTGGCAGATACCTCATTTCTGGCTCCTTCTCCTTTTATATGGCAAAGAATATCAGGAAGCCGGTTTCCCTACTCTCACAAGTATTTTTAATAACAGGCAGCTATCAAGAATTACATTTATCTGGATAGCCGCTCTCGCGTTCAGTTGTTTGCTGATTCCTTTCGCGGGGGGCAGGGAGGAGCTGAACCTGATAGCTCTGGCGATACCTGGAATATGGCTGATCGTATCATCAGCAAAGGCGTTGTTTTCTATTTTTGACAGGGAAAACATCCGAAAAGCTTTTCTCGCTATTAATCTTTATGTTCTTTCTGTTGTAATAATATTATCAGTTGATAAACTTATTTAGAAATTTAATCAGGAATTCAGATGGATTTTCTCGACAATATTGTTTTACCCCAGTCATCCGATCAGCTTATCCTTATGGAGTATATAATGGTGATGACTCTTACGCTGCTTATCCCATACCTGGGAATACTGACAGGGGCAAATATTTATTCGATTTATTTCAACCTTAAATTCAAAAAAACGGGCGATGTATCTTTGAATATAATTTCAAAAGCAATTATTGATGCGGCAACTCCGAATAAAAGCGTTCCTTTTGCCCTGGGATTTGTCCCTTTGATCAGTCTGGTATTTATTTATACTCAGCTTACACAGAAATCGGCAGCCGATCCGCAATTCGCGCTGTTTCTTACAATATTTCTTTTTATTCCGGCGGTTGTTTTTTTATATACCTACAAATATTCCTTTCATCTTAAGGATATATTTGAAACATTCAAAACCGGAGAGAATGGTCATAACGAAGATCTGGAAGAATACAGGGAAAAAGCATCCGGGTTATATACCGGCTCGGTAAAATATTCACTGTTTTTCCTGCTTCTGACAATGTGGATTATCAGCGGTACAACACAGGGAGCATTAAATCCTGACGCGGCCAAAGAAGGGCTTTCCTTAGGAGTTGTGTTATTTTCACCCGCGACCATCACCTATTTCCTTTTTTGGCTGGGAGCATCATTTCTCGCCGCATCTGTTTATCTGTTTTATCTCTATTTCAAACCTGAGGCGAAGGGAGAAAAATTACCTGAGAAAATAAAGCTGTACCTGAGAGATTTTCTGATAAAAAGCAGTCTTCTGTTTTTATTTGTTGTTCCCGGTTTTTATACTATTAATCTTATATTAAGACCTGCGCCGGCTTTATCAAGCGGTGTATTCATGTTTTTCTTTTTCAGCTTTTTTGCCCTGATTCTGTTAGGTGGTTTTTTATATACCATGTATAGAGAGTCTCATAACAAATATACAAATGGAACTATTCTTGTGTTGATTCTTTTCTTTACATTCGGAATAATTAAAGATCAGTATTCCTTTAACAGCTCCTCGCGAGATTATTTTCTTCTTTCTTCCAAAGATTATCATTCCCTGAAAGCTGATATGCAGAAAATGTATGGCGCCGGAATAATTGAAATCAGCGGTGAAGATATCTTTAATGGCAGGTGTATAGCTTGTCATCAGTTTGATAAAAAATTAACCGGGCCTCCCTACAACACTGTTCTCCCAAAATATGATGGCAAAATGGATAACCTTGTGAAATTCATTCTTAATCCTGTTAAGGTTAATCCCGAGTATACAGCTATGCCAAGTCAGGGCCTGAATCCAAAAGAAGCCGAAGCTGTTGCCGATTATATTATGGAAACCTGGAAAACTCAAAAATAGATTTTGCCTTAAATACATTTTTATTTACATTGCCTGACTTGATATTTATTAAATCAGGCATTTTTTTATATATGCTAACAATATTAGAAGCCATACAAAAAACGACCGGTTATTTTGAACGAAAGGGAATCGAGTCGGCCAGGGTGAATGCCGAGTTGCTTCTGGCCGAAGTTCTCGGTAAAAAAAGGCTGGAGCTTTACCTTTCATACGATCAGCCTCTTAAAGAAAATGAGATGAACAAATACCGCTCGGTAATTGCCCGCAGGGGAAAATTTGAACCTTTACAGTATATTATTGGCCATACTGAATTTTTCGGTTATAAAATATGTGTTGATCAAAGCGTTTTGATTCCAAGGCCTGAAAGCGAAGTATTGATCGAAATGGTTATTGATGATTTTAGTGACAAAGAAAATTTAAAAATACTGGATATTGGAACCGGTTCCGGCTGCCTTTCTATCGCGCTGGCAAAAAAGCTGAACAATGTTCATATCACTGCGGTTGACATCTCCTATAAGGCCTCCCGGCTTGCTGAATATAACGCGAAAATAAATGAGATTGAAAATAAAATTAAATTTCTTACTGCCGATATTAACAGTATTGTTGGCGGAGATTTTAATGATCAATATGATATAGTTATATCAAATCCGCCATACGTTTCACTGGCGGATTTCCAAAACCTGCAGCCTGAAATAAAAGACTACGAGCCAAAAAACGCTGTTACCGATAATGCCAACGGATTTACTTTTTACAGGAGAATAGCGGCATTCAGTCAAAACGCCCTCAGGAAGGGTGGGGCTTTATACCTGGAAACAGGCCAGGGGATGGCGCCGGATGTGGAGAAAATTCTGGAAGGTAATAATTTCAGCAACCTGAAGGTTCGAAAGGATTACCTTGATATTGAAAGAGTTATAAAAGGAATCAGAACATGAGAGCTCTTGTTCAAAGGGTTAAAAGAGGATCCGTAAAAATTGAATCTCATAACTATTATGCGGAAATAAAAAAAGGAATGGTCATACTTCTCGGTGTTCGCGAGAATGACCTGGAAGAGGATGTCAGTTTTGTCGCGGATAAATGTTGTAATCTCAGAATTTTTGAAGATGAAAATGATAAGATGAATATCTCATTGAAGGATATTGAAGGAGAAATTCTTATTATTTCGCAATTCACCCTCTATGGCGACACCAGAAGGGGAAACAGACCTGGTTTTACGGAAGCGGCAAGACCGGAAAAGGCTGAAGCTATTTATGAAAAATTTGTCGAACGTCTGAAGTCAAATATCGGAGCGGAAAAAGTTAAAACAGGTTTATTTGGCGAAATGATGATCGTTGAGATAATAAATGACGGTCCCGTAACATTGCTTGTAGAATCAAAAGAGAAGAAAGGAATCTGAATATTGTGGATAATGTAATTCTGATATTTCTGGATGGAGTGGGCATTGGCAGAAATGATCCGGGTGAAAATCCATTTTTCCGCCTGAAATTTCGTTTTATCGAAGAACACTTTGGGGAAATTCCCCATCTTGGCAATCAATTTCTTAACTCGGATAATAAATATATTTTTCCTGTTGACGCCAGAATGGGTGTTGATCTGCTGCCCCAAAGCGGGACTGGACAAACATCTATATTCTGCGGAGTAAATGCCCCGGAGATTCTCGGGCGTCATTTTGGTCCTTTCCCGCATTCCGAGCTTCTGCCTGTTCTCGAAGAAAAAAATATTCTCGACTCCCTCATTAAAGATGGAAAAAAAGTTACTTTTTTAAATGCCTATCCGGAAAGATTTTTCCAGTATATCAAGTCTGGAAAAAAAAGACTTACAGCGACAACAATGATGGCGCAGATGAGCGGCATGTCATTATACAGATCGACAGATATATGGAGGGGGAGAGCCCTCAGCGCCGATATTACGAATGATTTCTGGATAAATTCCCTCGGTTATAAACTTAATTATCTCAAACCAAAATCAGCGGCTCAGAGAGTTATAAGGATATCCTCAAAATTCAGTCTGACTCTGTTCGAATATTTCCTTACAGATCACCTTGGACATGGCAGGGTGACAGACCCTGATGACAAAATTCTCGATAATCTTGATGAATTTCTTTACCAGCTTATCTGCCTGGTACCTGATAATACGACATTGGTTGTCTGTTCCGATCACGGGAACCTGGAAAATGTTAAAATTAAAACCCATACAATGAATCCGGCATTTACCCTGACCGCCGGAAAACACGCGAAAAGGCTTAGAGATAAAATTTACGCGTTAAGTGATATTAAAGGAGCTATACTGGAGATATTATAATTTGAAAGGTCATCCTTTCATATGGTTCGTTTTGTTTTTTATCACCGGAATTCTCCTGGCTGACTCCATTGATGCAGATATAGATTTTATCCTTCTGACCGCGATAATTCTTTTGATCCTTTCAGCGGTTCTTTATTTTATTCATCAAAAACTCTGGCTTTTTCCACTCCTTATTATTTCAATAATTTTAACAGGCGCGCTTCATGTTAAGGTGTCGGAAAATAATTACCATGATCCGACTAAATTACTGAAGGAAAGAGAACCGGTAAAAATATATGGAATCGTAACTTCCGAAAAAAACGCCACATCTGCCGGCGGTTATAAGTTTACCCTGGAAAGCAGGACTATTATCACTGAAGAAGCAACAATATCGTCAACTTCAAAGATCATTTGTTTTATTCCGGGAGATTTTCCTGAGACAGGCCAGACAATCAGGCATGGAAATAAATTGCTCTTAAAAGGAAAAGTCTGGTACCCTTACGGTAAAAGAAATCCCGGAGGATTCGATTACAAAGAATATCTTAAAAGAAATAATATTTTTGCAGGGCTGAATATTGAGGAGCTCGAACTCAAAAGGATCAATAAAAACTATTGGTATTCTTTTCTCAATTTTATCAGCAGGATCAGAGATGATATCAGGGAGATAATCGATAAGGGGCACAGTGAAGAGACGGCAGCCATAATAAAAGCTCTTCTTCTCGCTGATAAATCAGATATTAATATTTCCCTATTGGAAAGGTATTCTTCAGCAGGCATCGCGCACCTGCTTGTTGTGTCGGGACTGCATACCGGCATGTTGTTTTTAATATTTTTTACACTTTTCGCGCGAACCGGCATCTATTTCAGAAGCATACTGACTATGACAGGCCTTATATTGTTCATGTTTCTGACATTTGCTCCAATTCCGGTGATGAGGGCATCAGTAATGGCATTTGTATTTCTCTTCTCAATTTTGATCAACAGATCAGATAATCCATATAATCTGCTGGCAATCGCGGTATTTATAATCTTATTGGCTGAACCGAAAGATATTTATTCCGTCGGATTCCAGCTATCTGTTTTGTCTGTGCTTGGCATAATTATTTCAAACGATATAATTAATAAGAGCCGGTTAAAGAATTCCGGCAATCTTTTTGCTAAGTATATACTAAGGCCTGTAATCATAACATTTTCGGCCCAGATAGCGACATTGCCGATCCTGGCGCTTTATTTTTATAAATTGCCCTATATGGCATTCCTGATAAACCTTGCTGCTGTACCCTTGACATTTCTATTAATATCTTCAGGTATTTTGTATTTGTTATTCGCGTATATATCGGAAACCTTTGCCGCGATAATTTCAGCGTCAAATGAAGTTTTTTCATTATTTCTCGACGCTCTCGCTAACTTCAGTTTGAATAACTTTGGATACTTAAGCATTAGTCAGGTTCAGCCTTACATAGTGATTTTTTATTATTTCCTCCTTTTTCTTTTGGCCTTGCCTGTGGTAAAAAGAAGGCCCTGGTTTGTTATGGGTTCTCTTTTATTCCTTTCTTTTCTTTTTTTTGGCTGGCAAAATATTGCTTCCGGACGATTGATGCCTGACGGTAGACTGTCAGTTATCTTTCTGGATGTCGGTCAGGGAGACGCGGCGCTGCTGAAATTCGCGGATGGCAAAACAGCTTTAATTGACGCGGGGAAAAAAGATGATTTCACAGATCACGGGCAAAGGACTATTTATCCGGCGTTAAATTCACTGGGAATTGAAAGTATCAATTATGGATTTATCTCTCATTTTGACAATGATCATTGCGGCGGCTTTAACTTTCTTATTAACAAAGGGATTATTGACACACTTTTTACTCCTTTGCCCAGGGGGGAAAGAGAGGAAAACCTGGCAGAGTTATATAGAAGAAAGGGGGTTATTCTCCGGCATTATGATTATCAAAATATTTATACGGATGATGGAAGGATTTTTATTCTTACAGGCAAAGATAAATATGGCAGGTTTCGTTCTGATGATGATAATGACAGAAGCGGTGTAATCAAAATTTCTTATGGTGAATCTTCCATACTCTTCACAGGGGATATAGGAGCGAAAACAGAATATCAGATGATGGAACAATTTGGCGATTTTCTCGATTCCGATCTGCTGAAGGTCAGTCATCATGGCAGTAAATCCGGAACATCCTCTCTTTTTTGTGATGTGGTAAGCCCTGAAACAGCGATAATAAGCTGCGGGAAAAACAATATATATGGTCATCCCCATGAAAGTGTGGTTGAAATTTTGCGGAAGAAGGGTATAAAAGTGTTAAGAACAGACAAAAATGGCGCTCTGCTTTTTCAAACGGATGGAAAAAACTTTAGATTAGTAGATTGGAAATAAGATAATTGTTTATGGAAATTTACGAAAACTATTCTCTGAAAGAATTTAACACATTCGGACTTGACGCAAGAGCGGAATATTTTGCTTTTACCCGCGACAACGATGAAGTACTTGAAGCCGCGGATTTCAGCAGAAAGAAAAATCTGCCACTCTATATAATAGGGGAGGGGAGCAACATTCTTTTTCTTAATGATATTAATGGAGTATTTATTCATCCCTCGGGCAATTCTGTTGAGATCATGGAAGAAAATGAGAAAGAGGTTACCGTTTCCGCCGAATCGGGTGTTAAATGGGATGACCTGGTGGATTTTACAACATCGAAAGGTTATTGGGGATTGGAGAACCTGTCCGGAATTCCCGGTACAGCGGGAGCTGCTCCCGTGCAGAATATCGGGGCTTACGGAACTGAGCTGAAAAATGTATTAAAATATCTTGAAGGCATTGACCTTTCAACCGGCAGGGAAGTGAAGTTTGAGAATACGGAATGTGATTTTGGTTACAGAGCAAGTATTTTTAAAGAGTCACTGAAAAACAAAATTTTTATCAGTAAAATTATTCTCACTTTGAGCGCCGCTCCAAATCCCAATCTTTCATATAGGGGAATTGCGGAAAAAATCAGAAAGAGAGAAAATGGTGAAATCTGCCCCAAGGAGATCAGCCGTGTCATCAGGGAAATCAGAAATGAAAAACTCCCCGATATCAGGAAATCGGGTAATGCGGGAAGTTTTTTTAAAAATCCGGTTATTTCCAGTGAGGATTTTGAAAGGCTGAAATCAGGTTATGGTGATCTTAAGTATTATAATCTTGAGTCAGGGAATATTAAAATACCGGCCGCGTGGCTGCTTGAAAAAACCGGGTTTAAAGGGAAAATAATAGGCAGGACCGGGTTTTACAAAAATCAGCCTCTTGTTTTGGTTAATTATGGAGGAGCAACCGGAGCGGAGCTGCTGTCCACATCACAAATGGCAATTAAAGCGGTGCGTGAAAAATTTGGATTAGAACTTGAACCTGAAGTAAATATATTAAAATAACGAATAACAGGATCATTACATGTCAGAAAATAATAACAGTAAAACAGACGGATCGGTCACGACATCGATTCTTAAGGAGCTTACACAGCCCTTTATTGATCTTTTCCATACTCCAAGAGCGCTTTTCGGAGTAAATGCCTCATACGTGCTGGAAGGACTCACATACTTTGGAGTAGTAGGGCTGCTGGCAATATATTTTAATGAATATGTTGGCCTGAATGATATTGAAGCAGGATTAATGGTTGGTTTCCTTACGGCAGGTATAACTGTGAGTCAGCTTTTGCTTGGCGCTACAGTCGACTGGATTGGTGTGAGAAAATCACTTCTTTTCGCGCTGGGGCTGATGCTAATAGGAAGAATTCTGCTAACCGCTGCGCCCGCGGCTTTAGGAACGACAGGCATGTGGAGTTCAACACATCTTACCGCGATGCTCGGAATTATCGGGATTGTTCTTGGCTATGGAATTTATCAGCCTGCCGCTTATACCGCGGTGAAAAAATTCACTACAGAAAAAACTGCCGCTATGGGCTACGCGATGTTATACGCGCTGATGAATCTCGGAGGTTTTCTGCCCGGTTTAATTTCGCCTCCGGTAAGACGTGGTTATGGAATCGATGGTGTTTTCTGGGTATATGTTGTTTTAACTATCGCCGGTATGGCTTGTGTCGCCTTGATCATCACCAAAAAAGCTGAAAAAGAAGCTCTGGCTAGAGTAAGAGAAGAGGATGGCAACGCTTCTGAAGAGGAAGAGGATGAATTCCAGAAAATGTCCTCTAAGGAAAAATTCAGATTTTACGTGAAAAATTTCCCCCTGAGAGATCTCAGGTTCCTTTTCTTTATTTTTATTCTTATACCGGTTCAGACACTTTTTGCTCATAACTGGCTGACTCTTCCACAGTATACAAGCAGAGCTTTTACTGGGTTTGTACAGGATAATTTTGAGTTTTTTGTAAATTTCAACCCGATACTCATTTTTATTCTTACTCCTATCGTAACTGCTTTTACATCTAAAAAAGATACCTATATGATGATGATACTGGGAACATTCGTGATGGCTTTCCCGACATTCTTCCTTGTGCTCGGACCAAGTATCTATACTCTTTTCGCTTATCTGCTCGTTATGACGTTTGGTGAAGCTATGTGGCAGCCAAGATTCTTACAGTGGGTTGCCGAAATTGCGCCGAAAGGAATGACCGGTATTTATATGGGAATAGGGCAGTTCCCCTGGTTCCTTACAAAGGTGATTACCAGTTTATATTCAGGATGGTTTTTAACGCAATATATTCCTGCCGACGCTCCTGCCGATTCAATGAATTCAGAGATGCTCTGGCTGGTTTATGCTTTTATAGCGATATTAAGTCCGATTGGATTACTTCTGGCAAGAGGCTGGATGAAAAAAGGATTTAAGACCAAACATCAATAAGTTCAAAAGGCCGGTTAACTAACCGGCCTTTTTTTATTCCTTCAAGTCACCTAAAATTTATAATAATGAAATCCCAAATAAAATATCATTTAAAATTGTTATAATAATGAGAGAATGTTATTATATTAGCAGAATATTTATTATTTTGTTTTGTAGTACATTTCTTACTGCCCTTAATACTTAGGAAAATAATATATAATGCATCTGGAAGAAACAGATTTTAGAGGTGGCGCTGATAATATTAAATGGGTAAGGTCATTTATAAGCCTCGGACTGATGAGTATTTCAGTCTTCATGTTCAACAGACTTATTGACAAATTACTCATTGAAAACGGAATAACATTTTTCAGCAGCTTTTTTAATAATGAAATAGGGGATTTAACCAATACTCTGGGCGGGCTTGGTGAAGTAATTTCAGCAGTACTCGGCATTGAGATCACATCAATCGCGATTATCGTTCAGTTGGCCGCCAACAAATATTCACCGAAGATAATGGACCTGTTCATAAATAATAGATTGAACATGTTTGTTTTTACTTTCTTTGTAATTACCGCGTCCAACACTGTCATGGTAACAAATACTATCACAGCTGATTTTGTTCCATATTACAGTATCTTCATTACATTTGTCATGATAATATTTGCTTTGCTGATATTCCTGCCTCATTTCATATATGTATTTAATTTTCTAAGACCAACAAACTTTCTATTTTATCTTCACAAGGATATTGTTAAGAATTTCGGGAAGCTTTCGCGTCAGCCGTTTGAAAAGCAGGAAGCATTCAGGGAAAAGGTTAAGGCCGATATTAATTTTCTGGGGGACATGGCTCTTAACTCGATATACCAGGGTGACAGAGCAGTAACACTTTTGTGTATTACCACTATCAGACGTATTACTGTGGAGTATATCAAGATCAAGCCCTCATTACCTGAAGAATGGTTCAAAAGAACCGGATTTGAAAATCTTGATCCCGACTTTTCAAGTTATTCCCCTTACGTGATGGAAAAAGTTGAAGAGAGAAAAATTCTTCTGGAGCGTAAAATATTCCGTTTGTTCGAACTCATCTTTCATAAATCACATCTTTCGCTCCGTGATGTGGCCGGCGGTGTGCTGATGAATACCGAGCTGATTGCTCTTGAGGCAATAAAAGGGAAAGATGACGGAGTTCTTCAGACTATTTTCCAATATTTCAATACTTATCTCAGACTGGCTATTACTGACAAATCACCCCGGACAGCCTTTAATACACTCGAACATTACCGGATCGTCGCGGAAAAGCTGTTGGATAACAGCCCTGAGGATGTGGAAAAAATTTCGCAGTACTTTAAATATTACGGTCAGGAAGCCAATAAAAACAGGGTGCTTTTTATTTTGGAAACCGCCGCTTACGATCTTTGCCGCTTAAATGAACTTGCCTATATTAAAAAAGTTAAAAATCTTGAAAATCTTCTTTACCAGTTTTTGAATCTTGATGAACCTCTCGAAGAAGAACTGGCCGATGAAGACAAATCCAAAGAGCTTTCTCTGATTGGTGTAAGGATCGCCCAGGTAAAACTTGCCGGCTTCTACCTGTTAAATGAAGAATACGGACTGGCGAGAATAATATTCCAGGACCTCAAAGTTGAACCAAACCGCAGAATAAAAAAGATAAAAGATATTATATTTAGGACTACCCAGGAAGAATTTTGGGAAATTAATCCACGCGGATACAATTTTTACTATGTCTCTCCCGAGAGAAGAAAAGCGCTTGTGAAGTTTTTTTCATGGTTTGAGGAAGGAATCTCCTATTAAAAAATAATAATTTTTAGTGATTTTTACAGTTCAGTGTTTTATTTTAGAGAATAATTTGTTAAAATAGACTTTTGAAAAGTGACTCTTGAAACTATTTGATACCGGTGATTTAGGTTTTGAAAGCGGGATGGCATAACAAATTGATTCCAATTATTTGTGAGCTAAATTATTTTTTATTTGCTATCAATTAAATATCTTACTTATTGCAGATTCAAATGGTTTTTTTATCGTGAATTATGAAATTTAGCGAACAATCATTCAATCATTTAATATAATGGAGGTTAGTTGTGGAAAATAACAAAAGAAGCCGTCATGAACCAAAAACTTTCATCGGTCGTTTCATGGTTTATACATTTATTCCGCAGTATGCAAACAACGTAATGGGTCTTGTATACATCGGAGCGGCCATTCTGATTATCATCGTTGGGCTTCGTGGTCTCGGGGCAAGTGTTGCAAATAACCCGATGGTACCGCAGTTCCTCATCGGTGAGAATGGAAGAATCATGATATTTTGGGTTATGATAGCTCTTTATCTGGAGTTCTGTCTTCTGTTTATTCTCGCATTCGTTACATTTTTCACCCCGGAAGGTGAAGTGCACGGAAAAGATGAAAAAGGCTCTGTAGCACATGGCGTTGAGAATATCCAGCTGGAACAGGCTGCCGCAAACGCATCCAAACTGAGAGAGCAGGTAGAAGTTTTAAAACGTCTCGCAGATGATGAAATGCGTATGATCGAAGGATATCTTGATAAATTCGCCGGAATTTCTGAAAAGATAACAAAGATTCAGATGCAAAACCTTGATTCACTTGCTCAAATGAAAGAAACGTTGAAAAAATAAGGTTATTGCATTTTGAAAAATTAAAGAAAGGAAGCGAACGATGAAAAAAAACATGGTATACTTCGTTCTCTATATAGTGATTCTGGTTGAATTGCTTATAGTAATTACAGAACGTGATGAGCTTGAGGCCAAAGAGCATGAAATCAGGGACAAGATGATCTCAACTTTGGCTAAATCATACAAACAGCCGGTTATACTTTCTGTACCTCAGAGAGAATCGGAATTTACAATCGGTTCCAAAGAACCGCATAAGGTGGTTATGACTCCCGCAGGACTCGTATCTGAGGAGGAGAAAGATCATCTGAATTATTTCATTGATATAAACCCAAAATCAAAGAAAAAACCTTCCGGCTGGCCAGACGGAGGCATAAATCTTCACAATATGACAGAACGTTATAAAATCATAAAAAATAACGGTAATGCCATTTTTGTTTCCAATCTTCCAGTAGTTGGTCAATATAAATTTCAGGTTTATTGTGAACTTGAACGCCAGCTTCCCGGTTATCTAACAGAGGAACTTCTCGAACAGCTAAGAGAGGAAGTTGGAGAACATCAGCTCGTTGCAAGTGAAAAAGTTGGTTTTCAAATTAACGTCAAACGTAAAGGCGGCGTTAGGACAATGGAAGCTGAAATATCATTCTAATTTTTTTTCACGGCAAGCCTGATAATAAAATATCAGGCAGGCCTGACTTTTACAAGCAATTTTTTAATATGGACCATTGAAGTGGAGTAATACTTTATGAAAAAATATATTCTACCGTTACTATTGTTATTTATCTCGCAATTGGCCGCACAGCCAAAAATTGCAGATACAATACGGGTAGTAACACTCCAGCAATTCAAGGTGCCCGAAAACAGGCAGATAGTTCTGACTAATATTCGCAGTATCGATTTTACAGCTGAATTATTGAACGCCAATTTTATTAAGCTGCGCGACTGCGAAAATGTGACACAATTTCCATCTTCCGAAGAACTTCCAGGTAAAGTTCGTGAATCAGGTGGAAGAGGTGTTATGGTTCAGTATGAAGTAAATGAGTCTATCGACGAAGTTGGAGTTTACTACGTAAAAATTGGCATAAACTTCAGGGATGAGCGGAGAAGCAGAAGCGCAACAGCCCACTATATGGTTATTGTTGATTATCCTATTATGTCATCAAATATTGATGTATTCGACAGATATTATCCTTCGGAAAAAGAAACATTCAGTTTTCAGACAGTTGAGTTTGCCGATCCGATGGGTTACTCATACGAGATAGTCGACGCTGCCGGCACCCATATCGACTCAGGCAGAGGAGCACTTGTTTCTCTCGATGAAGTCTTTAAAGATGATAAAAATGTCGGACGTGAGTTTACAGTTATCGGCAAATATCATGGCAAGGATTTTAAATACGTTGACGCCGGAGATAAAAACGAAAAGGAATCCAAATGGAACTTCCTTTTAGCGCCTCCAAATCTTGATGAATTTGTTACCTGGCGAACACAGGAACAGGAAGAGGAAAATAAAGAAGAGCTTTATATTAGCGCTTATAACGCGAATGTAATGCGTTTTCTCTATGTCTACATCGGTCAGTCCGGTGATGGAAGCCTCGTTGTTATTCCGCCTAAGATTCGCGGGCTTCGTGTTGAATCCGAACCAAGAGAATTTTTAACCGGATCAGGCGCGCGAGCAGTCACTCAGGGTAACTTTGCCTTTGTATTCCTTGATATAAATAATGACTTCCTGGATCAGATGGAAACTTGCGGTGAAATGCCAATAAGGCTGAAATTCCGGTTCAACACTCAATATGAAAAGAATATTCAGAAAGAATACACTGCTACTATTATTAAGTAGTGTTTAGTATTTAGTTCAGGATTATAAAATTAGTTAGTGCGAAGTTAAAATGATAAGAAAATTAATTATAGCCACAATTCTTCTTCTGCTCTGCGGAGTTTCAACCGGACAGACGCTTGAAGATTATTATGCAAAAATTGGGATAAAACTTGAAAACGACAAGGAGTATCTTAATTTACATTATATCAATCTGATTCCCGGTGAAAACATTCCTGAATCTCTTACACTCGAAAGAATTAGCAAAGATGAACCTATTGAGTTTCTGTCTGATGAAAATATTTCATACAGACTCATCTTTTTGAAGGATGGAATAGGGCTGGATTCAATGTATCTGCTCTACATCGATGAGATCAGGGTGGCCGTCACCGGAGAAGAAAGTTTCTTTGGCGCAGTAAATGCCCCTTCAGATGATACTACGATTGTATTCAAATTCAAAGATATGTATAATCTGAAGTTAAATAAACCCAGACTATATAACGATTTCTACAGGACTATAGAGAAGTTTTTAAGAACCAGCGACGAACCTCCTGGAAATCTTTTAAGAATTAACCCGGATGATGATATTAAAACCAGTCTGGGTGTTTCTTCAAGAGATAATACCGATTATTACAATTATGTTCGCACGCATGGAACTCACTGGTATCCTGCCGAAGAGGAATCGGGTGGAAGACGCGGAAGAGGAGGCGGAGCTGAAAAAACTCCTTACCGAATTGACGCGAGTTTCTCTCATCTTTCTTTTTCACATGAAAAAATGGATGTATTCCTCGGCGGCACAAGTCTTGAACTCAGCCTTGATAATCCTGTACTGAATATATTGCCATGGCAGCAGACTGCCGTGCAGGCCGGTTTCAGGGTGTTGTTTGCTCTTTCTGATGGAAGAGACCTTAACAAAGCATCATTCCTTGATACCAAAATTATGGCCCGCCTGCAGTTTGATAACAGCAGTATTTACAAAGACCTGCCATTCGCATTTAAGTCGGATTCAAAAATAAATGTTGGTACAGGACTCATAGCAAACTTCAGTTTTACAAGACTGGGTACACTTCCGTTTTTTAACCTCTATGTTGCTGTAGGTGAATCGGCATATACAAGCCCGCCTGTTACTGTCAGAGAGAATGGTGAGGATGTAGCTTACCACTCATTTACTCAGGCTGAGGCGACAATGTCATTTTACTGGAATACCAGCGATAAACTTACAAGCCGTTTCAGGCTGGATGCCGGTATCGGGTATTATGATATTTATCGCGCAACTTATAATGTACGGGGCGGATTCAGAGGCGCAAAAAGTTATCAAACTCTGATGTCGCCGGTTGTTACATTGTATTACACCTGGGCTCCCAGAAATAATCCGGTTCTCGGAAGTAAAATAAGAGTATTTGATTCGAGAGCTAAATTGCTGGCATGGCTCAAGGTGCTTCAATTCGGTAATCACAGTTTCAGATTTGAAACCCATTATGTTTCGGCTCCATTCGCCAGAAAAGCGCATAAATGGGAAGACGATGGCGGAGCTTTATTCCAAATAAGATATAGATACGGTCTTAATAACTAAAAATGCAAGCTAATATGAAAAGGATACAATATATTCTCGCGGTTTTAATTTTTATTTCGGGTGGAGTCTTCAGCCAGGATGTCACTCTTGAGCAAAAGGGTGAGCTTGAGCAGATTTACTCCAACCTTGAATATAATACAATTGCATTCGAGGATCTTAAAAACAAGTGGTTTCTAAATGATCCGGGCTTCGTCAGAGAAATATTCAACCGTTTTGCGGTACAAAACGCATTCAGAATTGATGGAAGAGAAGCCGGCCTCGATGCAGTTATGCAAAGAGCACAGGAAGTGTTCGATGGAAATATTATCATAGACCTGCGTAAAAGGTACTATGATGATGAAATTGAATACTTTGCCTTTGTTTCATCAGATGAAATAGATGAAATTAAACCCATACCTCTTTTTGACCCGATTGTTGATGGTTTCCATCTTAAATCAATTATTGGCAACAGGATTTATGAAAAATTGCAGGAACAGGGTTATTTTTTCAGCAACCTTACCAAAGATGTTTTCGAAACTAAAACCGGATATGCTTTTGATGTTAAATTACATCTTCAGGAACCTGAAGTATTATTCTGGTCGACAACATCACAAAACCGAAATAAATACCTCATGTCATTTTTCGGAAAATGGGGTTTATCAAGAATATTCTTACCCGGATGGTATTTCCCTGAATATATTGCCGGCGCGAGACTAACTTATTTTGACGCGCTTGGCGATAATGAAAATAATTACAATTATAGCATTGCCGCCGGTTTGGGCCTCACTGCCACAACTCCTTTTGAATCAGAAGTGCCTAAAGTTCCTTTATATAAATCGGGCCAGTCATTCTATTTTAAAATATCGGGTGATATGTTCAAATCTTTTACCGATGATATGGAAGGACTATTTCTTGATCTCGAAGGTTTCGTTACCATTGATGAGTATAGCCGAAAAGATATAGGATTGAAAAGGAATACTGAGTTTTATTCAATCAGAAATGCCTTTTCAGTTCATGTTGTTTATAAAAATCTTTTCAATTTCTTCGACTTTGGTAATTTCAAAGTTGGCGGCGGGTTTGCCTCACACGATATAAACAAATACCGGTTACGCACAACAGCCGCAAAACTCCTTGATATAAGTGAGAACACTGATCAATTTGACAGATTTGAACATCTTTTACTTTTTGATTTTGGTATTGAAAATAAAGGTGGACTTATTCAGCATGATCTGACTGTTGATTTTGGCTTTAACCCGATTGGCGGTTACGGTTTTATGGGTGTAAAAATGAACGCGATGCTCAGCAGTTCTTTTGGCGTGGATGTGAAATTTTATGATTCATTCGGCCTGGAAGGAGATTATCTCTGGCGGACTGCTCCTATGATTGTTTTTTCACCGGTACTTAGAATAAATTACTAAAAATATTCAATGATCTTGAGTACAGGTCTATTTTTCTAAAATAAGATATCATACATTATGGTAAGAATCTATTTAGCGTTTTTTTTTCTGATAAGTCTTGTCTCCTCAATCTGGAGTCAGGACTTATCAGATTTTTATAAAAAAGTTGAGGACAAGCTCAGGTATGATGAGAATTATCTGGATATTTATCAAATCTCATTTCTTCCTCAACCATCAGATATAGCCGGCCTGCGAAATATTCCTCTCGTAGATGATTCGAAATTCAATTTTAATATTCGTGAGGGTATCCAGTATTATTTCGTATTCCTTCGCAAATCTCTTGAGATTGATTCCCTGGTATTACTGGAGGTAATCGAGGAAAGAGATAAGTCTCAAACCGGACAGGGCGCGCTCTTTGGCGATCTTTCGGAAGGTGGCAATCTTGAAACAAGCACCGTTATAAGGTTTCGGGATTTACTGGCCATGTATTACGATCATCCCGAATATTATCAGCGGCTTTATAACCTTGTGGAAAAATTGACAGATGAATATGCTCCCGATTCAAAGCTTAATCTTCCAATTGAAGAGAATTTTAAGAATACAAGGGGCACTACATCAATGGGCAATGATGATTTCCTAAGATACGCCTGGACCAACGCCCATCATTATTACCCGAAAAATGACGCGTCAGCTTCCTCGGGAGGAGGCAGACGAAGGAGCAGACGGGGTGGCGGAGGAGGTTCTGCTACACCTTTCAAAATTGATTTTGATTTTGCGAAGCTGACTTTTTATCATAAGGAAATGAATTTTGGTTCCAGCATATTAAGCGCCGAAGCTCATTTTTCTCCCGACGCTTTGAATCTGCTTCCATGGCAGTCTATGACTATGTCGCTTGGAATAAGAAACCTTTTTAATGTTTCGCAGGGACAGAGCCGTGTAAATAATGATTTTCTTATTGATGCCGGAATCAGAGGCCGTTTCAGAATTAATACATCCTCTTTTGCCCATAAAATACCATTTATTTTCGTTGACGAACCAAAACTTAATGTTGCGTCAGGACTTGAAGTTGAACTGCACACTACAAGATTATTTAAACTTCCGTTTCTTAACTTTTATCTTTCTACCGGGACAGATGATTATACCGATCCATTCGTTTCATTTGGCACGGAAGATAGCAGCTATGCCTTTTTTACCGCGACACAATGGGAAACAAGCATGTCATTTTACTGGAATGGCAATTCTTCCCGTACATTAAGATTTAAAATGGATATTGGCGCAACCGGCCATGATATAATTAAGGCAACATACTACAACGGTATTCAAACCAGCCTTATTCAAAATGATATAACTCCCTTACTGGCATTATCATTAAACTTTGTGCCAAGTTATTTAGGGAATGATACCGAGTTATTTGGCCTGAATCTCAGGCTATCAGATAGCATCATGAGAATGAAATTTTGGTTTAAAGTATTCGAACTCAGTTCTGGTCACTTGTTCCGGTTGGAAACTGCATTCATCTCAAATCCCTATTACAGGCCTCTCAGGGAATGGGAAAATGAAGGCAGCGGTATGGTCGGGATAAGATACCGTTATGGTTTTTAATTAATAATAGACGGTAAGTAATGAAAAAAATTATATACTTTTTCATCCTCTTGTCAGTTCTTTCAGGAATAATTACAGCACAAACTGAAAGTAACGATCCGAGGATTGAGAGAATTGAAAAAATATACCGTAACCTGGAATATAATACAACCGCGTTTAATGATCTGAAAAATACATGGAACATTACAGATCCATATCTGATCAGAGATATATTCAACCGTTTTGTGGTTAAAAATGCCCTTGAAGTTGATGGAAGAAAGATTACATGGGATGAATTAAAACGAAGAGCGGAGGCAGTTCACAATAGTAATGTATATATTGAACTGCGCCAAAGATATTATGATTCCGAAATAGAGATGCTCAGGTTTTATACAGAAAAAAATAACAGCGCAGACTTTTCCAGAAAAGAATATATTTTTGACTCCGTTGAAGGTTTTATCTTTATTCGTGATATATTAAGCCGGGATATATATGAAAAACTGAAGGGGCGTCTTTATGCTCATACGGACTTAACCAAGTCTACCTTCAACAGTTTTTTGTCGTATAATTTCAATATCAGAATGCATTTGCAGAAACCTGACCTCATGTTCTACACAATTACAACCAGCAGGATGAACAAATTTATGTTGTCGCTGAATGGGGAATGGGGAAATGACCAGCTTGTTTATCCGGGATGGTATGCCCCGGAATACAGCGCTTTTCTGAAATTATCCTATCTTAACTTTGTAGCGAATAATAAAATCAACTATACCTATTACTTTAAACTTGGGTTGGGTATACCAGCTAAGCAGCCTGATTTTGATTTCATTGAAGAAGGATATTCCAAAATCCTTGTCCCGTCCGGTATTAATATTAAATTTGATCTTGGCGGCAATCCTTTGAAACTAATTCATAAATATTTTGAGAAAATTCATCTAAAGCTTGAAGGCTCGATAGCTCTCTCGGAAAATGAAGCCGGTGATTATAAAATTGATTACGCGACCAAATTTTTCTCATTAAGAAATTTTGTCAACTTCTACGCTAATCATAAAAACCTGGTTAATGTATTTGAATTTGGAACCCTTGACGCCGGTTTGGGATTTTCCCTCTACAACATGAATCATTATTACCTGGACCCGAGAAGAAAAGAAATCACTGAAATTGATCCTGACGAACACGGTCTGAAAACCATGTTGATGGCAGACGCGAATCTTGTGAATAACTCCAATCTGCTTCAGCATAAAATTGGATTGCAGCTTAATTATGATATACCCGACAGTTACGGATACTTTGGGTTGAAAGTATTTGTATCTATAACCAATTTTTTCGGGTTCGACCTTGGATTTTACAAATCATTCAGTGCGGGTGATCAGGGACTGCCAAATTACAGACTCAGTGATTACCTGGTATTTTCACCAATGATAAATATCAATTACTAGGATCAATCAATGAAACAAAGGGATAAAAGTTATATTACATATTTACCGTTAGCGCTGCTTATTTTTTTTCTGGCCGCGTGCGCTTCAGAAAATATTATCGATAATCCTCTTCCGCTTGTGGAGATTACCGGCGGGCCGGGGAATTACAATTCTATCGCAAGTGATGAAGTTGAATTCGTTTGGAAGGGAAGTTACGGAAATACATTATTCAAGTACAGGCTTCTTTATTACAATATTACGGGCGCTGTAGAAGAATCTGTAACATGGTCCGACTACAGTGATGATACTTTCGTTTTATTTGAAAACCTTGATGATGGCAAGTATGAGTTCCAGATTAAGCCTTTAAGTGAGAATATTGAAGGTGATGAAATCTCCCGCGTTTTTATCGTTGACGCAATCACCGGGCCTGCATTTTCATTCTTCAAAAAGAGCAATATTGTTAAGAAGGATTCAACATTCAGGCTGGGTGTTAATATGGAAGATATTGACAGTTTGTCATTTTTCGTCACTGTCCTGAATTTTGACCCCGCATTATTAAATGTTACAAGTCTTGATGAAGGGGGATATTCTTACCGGAATTATGGACAATCTCTTGAGCCCAAACTGGATGACGCGGCATTAAAAGACAGCATTAATACCTATGGTGAAATAAGAATTTTCTCAAGGCTTTTTGATGAAATTGATTCTACAAACGCCAGTCTGAGCGGATCAGGTGAAATTCTCAGTTTTGAATTTCTCGCTGTCGCGAAGGAAATACTGAAATTGAACTCACGAAAGTTGATGCCCGAAAAGCTGATTCTTCAAAAATATTTGTTACCGCCACTAAAAATGCCCTCGTAGAAATTAAATAAAAAAAAGGGGACAAATTTTTGTCCCCCTTTTTCTTTTAATCTTCAACGATTGCTAAAATATCCGCCCGCTGAACAATTTTAAACTCTTCATTATTAACAGTAATGTCTTCTCCGCCATATTTGGCAAATAGTATTTTACTGCCTTTCTGAACAAGTTCTTTTAGATCTTCATCGGTGCCAACTTCAACAACTTCTCCCATTCTCGGTTTTTCTTTGGCGCTATCCGGTATTATAAGGCCCGAGGCTGTTTTAGATTCTTCTTCGAGCATTCGGACAAGCACTCTGTCATCGATTGGTCTGATTGTCATTTTTGTTTCTCCATTATTATCTGATATTTAACATTTTATCAATTCTGTTTTTATCGAAACCAACAACCGGCCGGTTATTTATAAGTATTACCGGAACACCGGTTTGCCCGGTTTTTCTCTGCATGTCTCTGGCAGCCGCCATATCACGGGAAACATCAATATCCTTGAATCGAATTCGATTTTCTCTGAAATATCTTTTCGCGGTATTACAATATGAACAGGTAGGGGTTGAAAACATAATTACTTTTGGTTGACTGGCTGAAGGTGTCATATTTATTCCTTTTTTTACGAAATAAGATGCAGACTTACCGAAAAGGTTTCACTCCACTTTGTTCTCAATACCATTTATTTTATTTTTAGATACTACATTGTTTATTTTTCATAAGGATAAAATATTTGGAAAACTACAGGGATACTTTTACTGAATCGCCCGTAAAATATAATCATTGGTTTATCAGACTGAGATATTTTGCCTTTGCCTCTCTAATTGTTTTTTTAGCTTCTATAAATGTATTTTTTCAGATATCAAACTGCCAGAATATTCTTGGAATTCTGGTGCTGATCTTCATCTTTATATATAACACTCTGCTAAAAAGAAAACTGGACAGAACCAGGCTTGATGAGAATAATAGTCAGCAAATAGCATTTTACCAGATTGTTCTGGATATTTTATCACTTTCCGTTCTTGTATATGCAACCGGGGGGATAGAAGCGCCGATTTTTCTTTTTTTTATTTTTCATATGATTCTGGGAAGTCTGCTGCTTCCACGTAAAGATATTACTCTTATCGCGTGTTTCATTGTTATTACTTTTTCCGGCCTGAGTCTGCTTGAATATTTCTCTGTTATTCCGCATCAGGAAATCAATGGTTTATTCAGTCAGCCACTTTATAATGACATCAATTTTGTCGCTGGTATTCTTATAATATTCACCTCCGTTATATTTATCAGTATTTATTTAACAGGTAAAATATCGGGTGACCTGAGGGAAAGGGAATTACAGCTAAAAAATGCTTATGAAAGTTTACGTGATGCGGAAGCGTCAAAACAAAAATATATAATGGCGGTTGTTCACGAGCTCAAATCTCCTATTGCAGCCTCAATATCATATATTGAGCTGATAAAAGGAAATTACCTCGGAGAAGTAAATGAGGCGGTGGCAGAAAAACTTTCTAAAACCAGGGAACGCCTGAAAGAATCAATCGATAATATTAATGATATTTTATATGTTTCAAAATTTAAGCTGCTGAACAAAATAAATAAAGAGAAAGTAGACCTGGCTGAACTAATTGATATAATTATTGAAAAACAACAGGTTAAAGCTGATAAAAAAAATATTAAAATTAGTTTTGATCGGGGAATAGAAGCGGAAGAACATAATGGCGATCCGATCTTGTTAAATCTCGCTTTTTCTAATCTCATTGGGAACGCGATAAAATATACTCCGGAAAAAGGAGTGGTTTCCATTAAGCTTGAGGAGGATAAAATAACGATATCGGATGACGGCATCGGTATCCCCGCTAATGATATAAAAAAATTATTCGCCGAATTCTACAGGGCTTCCAATGCGGTAAAAAGTAAGATTGAAGGGACGGGCACAGGTTTATACCTTGTAAAACAGATTATTGAGGAACATGGAGGAAAGATAAAAGTAATAAGCCCCTCCGGAATTGGAAATGAGAGCAGGCCGGGAACAGAATTTGTGATTAAGCTGGGTAAAAATAATTAAAATAACCATTTGTAAAAATCACTTAAATTATTATATTATCTCTCAAATTCCTATAACCAATCTTGGGAGATGTTATGTTAATACTGGTTCCCGGATGGGCTCACCATTATGATGAATTCTGGGCTGCTGTTAAAAGACGCAACCTTTGGTTTATCAAACTGCGGTATCTTTTTGCGTTCAGTCTTATGATTTTTCTTATCGGGGGGGAATATATACTTGATTTTCAACTCACCGATACCCAGGTAACAGCAATAACGGCAATAATTATTACAATAGCATCTTATAATATTTTTTTACACTGGTTCCGAAAACATGTTAAGTGCGTTCCCGGTCAGTTTAACTGCCTTCACATGTCGCTCGTACAAATGCTTCTGGATCTTTTCGCCCTGATGATCCTGATATATTTTACCGGCGTAATAGAATCTCCCCTCTATATGTTTTTTATTTTCCAGATGATAATTGGCAGTTTAATTCTGCCCGGTTATGTTGTCTATACAATCGCGGGTTTAATAATAATTATATTTTCATCACTGATTATCTTTCAGCATAACAGTCTGATTCCATCATTTCCCATACAGGGATTATACATCCAGGAATCAGGTTTTACATCCAATTATGTTTTTCTCTTTATTATAGTATTCAGCACAATGCTCATCGTCAGCGTTCTTATTGCCAACAGGATCGCCCGATCACTATATAAAAGGGAACAGGAACTGAGGGAAACATTATTGAAGCTTAATGAAGCTGAAGTAACAAAGCAGAAATACATCATGGGAGTTGTTCATGAAATAAAGTCTCCGATCGCGGCGGTTAAATCAATTATTGATTTAATATTACAGAATTTCCTGGGACCGGTCAGCGAAACAATTTCAGTGAAGCTGAAGAGAGCTCACCATAGAACGGATGACGCTCTTAACCTTATCAATAATATATTAAGGATATCGAAGCTCAGGATACTGAATATAACCACAACCGAAGAGCTGAATATTGCCGAGATAATTCAGACGACAATTTCAAAAAATTCTGATACGGCCGTTGTAAAAAATCTGGAAATTAAATTTTCTGATACCCGCAAGGAAAACAAACCGCTAAAAGGAGACCGGGTTTTACTGGAGCTCGCGATGTCCAATATGCTGAGTAATGCCATAAAATATAATATGGATAACGGGATCATTGAAATAATACTGAATGATCACGAAGATGAACTGGAGATAGAATTCTGTGATAGTGGTATTGGAATTCCGGCAAAGGATACAGAAAAAATCTTTGCCCAGTTTTATCGGGCTTCAAACCTGAAATGGAATGATTTTGAAGGTAGCGGAGTTGGCCTGGCGCTTGTCATGGAGATTATCGAAAGGCACAACGGTCAGATAAAAGTTGAAAGCCCATCGAGATTATCGACACCTGACCGGCCTGGCACATCTTTTACGATCAGGATGCCTTATCAGAGCAAGATAACATCAGATCCCGATAAAAAATGATCTTAATATTCCCGGGTTCTGCTGATAAAACTAAGATAATTTTCCGGTAAATCATCGGTAACCTTTGAGATATCATTTATATCATCGAAAAATCCATAGACAGTTGAACCGCTTCCGGACATCATGCTAAAAGTGGAATTATTATTCAGCATTTTTTCCTTTATTTTTCCAATTTCAGGATATTTGCCGAATACATAATTTTCAAAATCATTCACCAGTCGCCCTGAAAGCGCTTTTGGATTATGGGCCGCTTCTGAAAATAGCTGAATATAATCTGTATCATTTATTGATGGTTTGATATTTCTGAAAGCTTCGGCAGTGGAAACATGAATACCCGGGTTTACGATCAATATATATGTTTCAGGATAAAAATCGACCGGCACAAGCGCTTCTCCTCTTGAAAAGCCCGCGGAAGGGCGGGAGAGCAGAAAAAAAGGCACGTCGGATCCAAGCGAGAGGGCAGATTCAAAAAGCTGATTTGAATTAAGATTTAATTTTAACAGGGCATTAAGGGCAAGAATTGTGGACGCGGCATCCGAACTGCCTCCTCCAAGTCCTCCTCCCATAGGAATTCCCTTTAACAATTCTATCTTCACGTTAATCTTTATTTTTAGTTTATTTTCCAGTAACCTCACAGCTTTTACAACAAGGTTCTCCTCATTTTCAAGCTCGGGAAAACCCTGGCAGAAAAAACTGAATTTGGTATCGGGGTAAATAGATATTTTATCTGCCATATCCATCACAGGAAAAAATAAAGTTTTCAGATTATGAAATCCATCTTCTCTTTTTTCAATAATATTAAGCCCCAGGTTAATTTTGGCGGGCGCGTTAATCTGAATAAAATTCATCAATAAAAATCCTTAATTTTCTGATATGTTCGAATGAAGAGCCGCAGCACGCTCCTAAAAATGATGGATTAAACCTTATTAAAGTTTCTATTTCTGCTATATAGATATCGGGAGAAGTTCCACAATATATTTCATTATCATGCACATTTCCGCCTCCCATATTCGCGTAGAACCCAAATGACAGACTGATATTCATCTTTGATACAATTTTAATAATATCATTCACCGGACAACAATTAAAGCTAACCGCCCGGGGATTAAATTGAGAGATAAGGTCCAAAGCCTCCTGAATATCGCTTCCATCCAGCAAAGTGAGCTCAGGAGTAATATAAAGAGAAATAATGAAAGGGAATTTATTGCCATCCATTATTTTAAGGATAATTTTAATTTCATCTAGATGACTTTGTGTTTCATGAAGGATAAAATCGCAATTATTTTCAATAAGGGAACCGATATGACGCTGATGATTATCTTCCAGCTCGGAAAGGGTCGCATTACGCTGTCTCTGGTAACAATCTTCGGCAGGAGGATTAGACCCCGCGATAAGTGTTGTTTGCCCTTCAGCGGCTCTGTGAGCGAGACTACAGGCTTTTTTGACAATCAGTCCGGGCGACACAGAAGCTCCTGAACGAATAAGAGCGAGAGGATTGGTCCTGAAAGTATTTGTCGTGATGATATCCGCTCCGGCAGCTATATATTGCCTGTGAATTTTTTCAACCGTATCGGGCGCGGTAAAATTTGCCTCTCCCGACCATACAGGGCTATTATTTGTTTTACCCATCTGTTGAAGAAGGCTTCCCATCGAGCCGTCAAGAATCAACGGTTTCGATCTGTTATTAAAAATATTTTCATCCGGCATTATTTCAGAGAGTTAAAATAGTTAATCGTTTCAGTTTCAATTTTTTCCAGGTCAATCATTTCGATACATTCCAGGTTATGGGGGCAGCTTTTTTTCCAGCAGGGTGAACATTCCAGATTTTCAGGATATATTTTTATTCCCCGGTCATACAAATCTATTTCACTCTGGCAGGAAAGTCCGAACCACGCGATCACATATTTTTTTAACGCGATAGCGAGATGCATGCCGAAAGAGTCGCCGGTAATCACAAGATCGGCAAGATTTTCATAACATGCTCCTTTTCTGATACCTTCATTAGTGGGGGTATTTATTATTTTACCTTTGAAGTGTTCTGCTATTTCATTGTTCCTGATAGTATCTTCAGGTCCCCCGAGTAAAATAATTTTGAACCGATTATATGACAGAAACTTTTCAATCAACTGAATATGTTGTTCAACTGTCATTTTTTTGTTGGGGAAAAGGGTGGAACATCCGGTATTAAATCCAATTACCTCATCATCTTTATCTATTCCGGCCTCTTTCCTGTATCGGTCGGTAAAATCAATCTCTTCACTGCTGAAATTAAATACATACTCATTTCTGTCATATTCAACTTCAAATGTCTCGGAAAGATAATCCTGACCTGTCCTCTGATTAACCCTGAATTTAAGATTATCATCGAGACCAAGTTTATAATTATATAAAGCTCCATCATTCAGCGGAATTATTTTCGCGTTATTATCAATCCCGAATCCAAGTCTGTGACTTGCTTTAACCGACATCGCCAATGCGCCTGAACGCAACGACTTATCAACATTCATTACATAATCAAATTCAAGCTGGTTCAGTATGGATATTGATTCAAAATCATATACAAATACTTTGTCAATATATTCATTATATTTCAACAGACCTGATGCCACCTTAAGTGTTATCCAATATATCGTGGAAACCGGAAATTTCTTTTTTAATGACGCTAACTGAGCGGTTGTCATCAATACATCACCCATCGCATCGAGATTTATTATCAGTATTCGCGTACCTGCCGGCTGTTGATCACCACATCCTTCTGCCAGGCAGTTATATCCCGGGAAACAGGGTTTATAGCCGTTAAAATGTTTACAATCAGGAATCTTTATATTCATCAATATAGTTTCCAAAAAAATTATCGAATTTATCAATTACCACTTCACAAGCTAAATTGTCCAGTGTCGGTTCTTCGGTAACAATGCAATCATAATCTGACTTATATGGATACCAGATGATATCGGTTGTGTTATACTTTACATAAATTCCAAACAGGGGAATACGGAATGCCGACGCGATATGGACGATAAATGTATCGGGGGTAAATAAAAAATCAAGACGGGAGACAACAGCGCAGAATTGCTCAAAATCTTCGGAAAAATAAAAAGAATGTTTATCTCCGGCGATAGTTCTTGCCTGTTCGGCATAATCCGGAGCTGAAAGTATAAGAATATTTACATCATAAATCTCCGAAATATGGTCGGCAAGTCTTTTGAATTTTTCTGTTCCCCAGTATCTGGCTTCACTACCGGCGGTTATGTTTATTCCGACAAGCATTTTTTCCCGATCAAATAAAGAAGATAAATACTTTCGCGCGTTATCTGCTTTCTCTCCTGATACAAAATATTCAATATTTAGTCCCGCCAGACCCACATTCTGATCATTACCGATTATTGAATATATATTCAGCAATCTGTCGACAACATGAACTTTTTGAGGATCGGGGCGAATTGCTGTTTTAGTGTAAAGCTCACTGTTGCCCTTATTTAATCCGAGTTTCATGGGAGCGTTTGAAAACATCAGCAGGAAGGAAACAGTGGTTGAAATATCATCATGAAGATCAATTACCACATTATATTTTTTTTTGTTTAATATCCGTAGTGTTTTGAATAATCCCGCTATACCGCGCTGAAGAACAATAATTTCCGCAATATTTGGATTATTCTTAAAGATAAAATGATTTTTTCTTCCCGCCAGAATATCAATTTGGGGGTTTTGCGCTATTTTAATTTTTTTTACAAATGGGGTGGCTACAAGAGCGTCTCCTATTCTGTTCAGTCTTATAATAAGAACCTTTGATTGAGAAGACAAGTTAACAGGAGTTTCTTTTTTCCGGCCCGCTATCAGCAGAAGAAGGGAGTAAATAAACTTCCTGAATAATATTTCAAGTTTTTTCATGAGCATCTTTTAATCGCAGTAATTCTTCAACAATACCTGCTATTTCTTCTGAATTCAGTTCTCTGAAACATTCCTGGTTACGGGGACAATCGAGCAGATTGCATTCAATGCACCCCAGCTCTTCATTCCTTATTGTTCTGTGTCCGTCGCCAAAAGGTCCCTGAAGCAGGGGACTGGTAGGGCCATGCAGACTGACAGCGCTTGTTCCGACCGCTGTGGCCATGTGCATCGGACCACTGTCATTCGCGACCATCACATCGCATTTTGATATTAAAGCCGCCATCTGACGAAGAGAAGTATCGGGAGCTTTTAGAATTTTGTTCCCCAGCATTTCCTTTATTTTATCGGCATCTTCTTCATCACCGGGTCCCCATAGAAGGAGCAATTCTGAATCTGTGTTGTTTAAAATTGATTCCGCTATTTCAGCAAACTTTTCGGGAGGACATTTTTTTGAAGCCCATCCGCCGGTAGGGCAAATAGCTGTAACCTGTGATTCATCAAGTTTATTTTCAGAAAAGAAACTTTCGGCAAACACTGTATCTTCCGGGTAAAGGCCTATTCTTAATGATTTATCTGTAATACTTATGCCCGCGGATTCCGTGAGTAGATTATGCAGTTCAGCTGCGTGGTATTTATTTCTTTCTGAGGGGCCAAAAATATTGTAAGCATATTTCCTCCCTTTATATGGATACCCGGCGCGGTATTCGGCTTTGCTGAAATAGGTGATCTGCGCGGTTGTGGGATTGGAAAAAAAATCAATTATTAAATCGTACCTATTTTTTCTTATGCTAAAAATTGTTTTAAGACGATTGTATAATCCCTTGCGTTTAAATAAGATAACTTTATTGATTTCAGGTAATGGTTCAATAATAAAAGAGCCTGGTTTTTCAGTCAGGTAATCAATTCGCGCTTCGGGATATTTTTGATGTATGGCTTTAATCGCCGCTGTAGTCAGGACCACATCCCCGATTCCTCTCAGCTTTATAAGCAAGATATTATTTATATCTTTTCCGGGAATCATATCCTTTCCCCAATTATAAATTTGCCTGCGCCATTGAGAATAATCTGTAGAGAGAGAGCTAACAGAAGAAAATTTTCCGCGATCTTTCTGAAGCCAACTTTTTCGGCGTTTATTGTGCCGTAACATCCACATTCAATATCAAGCCCCCGGATAAGAGCAATGGAGATAAGAGCGATAAACATTACGAGAAGCGCTCCTATAATTAAAGAATTTTCCCTGGGGAAGACACCCGCGAGAAGAAAAATACCAGCGAAAAGCTCAATCCAGGGAATGGCTATTGCCACAAAATTGATAAGGAAAACCGGCAATACACGATAGTTGGAAACCGCGATGGCAAAGGATTCGGGATCGGCAATTTTTTCTATTGAGGCAAAAATAAAAACCATAGCGACAATGATCCTCGCGGCGAGAAGAAGATAATTATTTTCAAAGAGTTTCCGCATTTTCGCCTCCTTTTTCTATAGGATATCCCGATAAAGTCCATTCGGTCCATCCACCTTCAATAACAAAAAGATGTTTGAATCCTTCCGAAGCCATATAAATAGCGAGCCTGCGGCTGAGATCACATTCTTCCCCGCAATAAATTATATAAAGCCTCTCTTTATTAAGCTTTTGCAGCATGGGCATCCCAGGTTCATATTCATACTCGGGAATATTCAGGGAGCCTGGAATATGATTTTCAGCAAAATCCCATTCATCCCTCGCGTCAACAAAAACGGCCTTTTGAGAATCGAAAAAAAATTTTGCCTGGTTGAGTGAAATATATTGAGGTTTAAAGCTCAGATCAGCATCAGAATCGAGCAGTGAGTTTATTAATGAATCGGAAGCAAAAACCAGATTTTCTTCATGACGTATGAATTCTATCGAATTTTCAGAAAATGAGTTATAGAGCATCCCGCTGATAACGGCAGAAAAAACAATCAGAAATACTGTGGACAGGTGAACCTGATTAAAGATTTTCTTCATGAATCTCCTCACAATCTGCCGGAATTTCAGGTTTCACCAGGAGTACTTTTTCTTTTGAGAGTTGAACCTGTCCGGGGGGCATCCCTTTTCTTTTATAAACAAATTTGGCCAGGGTATATGAAACCGGAACGGTGCCGGCAGTCTTTGCCTTACTGTGATAGGCGGCAAGTGACGCGGCCGCTTTCAAAATATTCTTCGGCATTGTTTCCTTCGGGTTGTCCGTCCTCAACACAACATGACTTCCCGGCATACCTCTGGCGTGCATCCAGTAATCATTTTGTCTGGCAATTTTTGTGGTTAATAAGTCGTTGCTTTTGCTGTCTTTTCCAACGAGTATCTCATATTTGTCCGACAGCAGATATTTCCTGTATTTAGCTGTAACTTCCATTTTCAAAGCTTTTGAATTGTCTTTTTCAAGATGCAGAATTTTGGCTGTTTCCCGGTAATTTTCCAGTGAATCTTCCTCTTCAAACCTGTTTTTAATACTAACGAGTTTTAAGTGTCTTTCACGGGCCGATTCAAGCAATTCACTGCTGATTTCAAAATTCTTTTTTTCATCCCTTCCTTTTTCAAAATAACGGTCAACCTGCTCCGAAGGGCTCAATTCCGCCTTCAGTTTAATAGTTATTTCTTCATTCGAAATGTAATCATTTAATTTTATTTCTTCTAACCCTTTTCTGAGCAGATGAAGATTTGCCAGCAGAATAGCTCCATAGTGTGAATAAACCTTTTCTCTTGAACCTTTCGACACACGCTTATTGAGATTATCAATCTTCAGATTTGATTTTTCAAGTTCCCTGTAAAGGTACTTCTCAATTTTGTTTTTATACTCCAGCTTTTTATTATTTCTGAATCCCAGGGCTGTATATGCTGAAAGAGCTTCGTTGCAATTTTCATTAATTCGCGATTCTTCAAGAGTTTTTTGTTTGTAATCGAAAGGAGGGCCAAAATATTTTTTATTTTCCTCTTTATCAAATCCGGTTAAAATTGCCTCATGATAAACCATTTCCAATAAATCTTTAAGTATTTTTTTATAAGGTTCAGATTGCTGAGATTTGCGCCTGACAAGTTCATGATATATTTCACGGGTAATAAATCTGTATTCTTTTCTGAATGAACTGAAGTTTTCGCCACTGCCTGAAAATTCGGGAAAATCGGGAATAAAAATTTGGTTTGTATAGCTGAAGGATTCCGCTTCTGTTACCAGCTCCCGTAACCTGTTTTTTTCCGCTTTCTTAAAACTCTGTAATTCAATGGTATTATCGTAAATAATGTTTGTATCTCTGCCCCGTATAAAGAAGTAAAGTCTTTCACTTCCCAGGGAAAAACGGATAATTCGGTCGGCCATGGCAATCTCAACATTGTCAAATGTTTTTCCTGTTATACCAGGGAAAAATGAGACAATATTTCTTTTGGCTTTCCTGTGATCCGGCTTAATTCTCAGGGAAGGGGACTGGGGATTAGCGGTTACCAGTATATGCGCGAAAGGCATATCCTCGCAAGCCGCATTAATAAAAAGTACATCCCTTTCCTGCGAAAACACCTCTCCTGCTTTTTTGCCCCTGATAAAAGGAGCAAGTTCATAGATGGTCCTATTCAAATAAAAATATGAATTAAACATATCTTCGGGCAGATGTTTTAAAAAGCAAAACTAAAAATTCACAAAAAAACTTATTTGGCAGAGAAAAATTAATTGGGCATACCTCTTCTTCTTCTTTCTTCCCTGGTCAGATCGAAAACTTTTCGGAAGAGTCTTTCCGCGGTCTGGCTCATTTGAATTTTTCTTCTTTCTTCAACTCTCTGGGCTACTTCAATACTGCGTTCCAGATCGTAGGTTGTTAAGGAATCGGCCCCGCCCCAACTGAAAGAGGGAATATAACGGGGAGGAAAACCAGCGCCGAAGACGTTACAGGAAACACCAACTACCGTCCCCGTATTAAAGGTTGTATTTATTGCCGTCTTTGAATGATCACCCATTGTTAGTCCGACAAACTGATTGCCGCTATCAATAGCTTCACCATTAATATAGACCTTAATACTGCCATAATTATTCTTTAAGTCACTGTTATTGGTTCCCGCTCCAAGGTTAACCCATGAAGAAAGATAGGAGTGCCCGAGAAAACCTTCATGCTGTTTATTGGAATAGGAATGAATGACAGAATCCTCAATTTCCCCGCCAACTTTGCAAACTCTTCCAATATTGGAGTTATGATATAATTTGGACCCCATTTTGACAAGTGATTTATCACCTACAAAAGCGGGGCCCTGAATAGTTGTATTGCCAAGAATAGTAACATCATCACCGATAAAAACAGGGCCGCTTTCAGCGTCGATTATTGTGCATGGATATATTTTGGTTCCTTTTCCAACATGGATATTCTGCTTATTAAGCAAATGAACCCCATCATAAAGTTGAGCTTCATCTGAAATTCCGCCGCCATTAGCTAACTTTTTATAATCGGCGATAATTTCTTCACTGTTAAAATAGACCAGGTCCCAGGGATAATGAATAACCCTCGCGTCAACTTCTTCTTTGAAAAGTCCGGTAAAGTCGGCGTCTGTGATAATATCATTCATGGCGCTTCTTAATTCGGTCAGTCTCTTTCCGCTTACTCTTGCAGCGACGATAGTATCGCCTGAAATATAAAGAGTATCCTTTCCTTTAAGAGGAATGTTCTTTACAAAATCTTCATCCGCTATAACTCTTCCATTAATAAAGAGGCAGCTTTTGGAATCCAGTTCATTTACTTTGAAACGTGGATTTCTGTCTTTTACATAATCGGCCAGATAACCCCTGCTATGCAGTATAATGGGCATGTCGGGGAAATAATATTTAATCTTTTCCCTTAATGTAAGTATGCCGCATCTAAGGTCATAAACCGGCCTGAAATAGATCAGGGGATAGAGACGTTCATAATACATTCCTTCAAAAATGCAGATTGAGTCGACCATTTGTTCTCTCCGGGCAAAATTAATTAAAAATATGTGGTTCCCAATTATCGACATAGTTACCGCTCAATAAAGCGGAAGACTGATTATCGGTAATAACAAAGGCATCCCTGTGCATCTGAATAATAGACGCGGGACACATTGCCGTAATTGGTCCTTCACATGACGCTTTAACAGCGCCTGCTTTTTTTTCACCCGAGGCAACCAGTAACAGTTCTTTCGCGTCCATGATAGTTCCTACGCCCATAGTGATGGCATATTGAGGAACTTCCTTAGGATTCTTAAAGAACCGCGCGTTAGCTTCACGGGTGGTATTAGTAAGTGTTTTAACTCTGGTACGTGAGAGGAGGGAAGAGCCCGGTTCATTAAAGGCTATATGTCCGTTATCTCCTATACCAAGAATTTGAAGGTCAACTCCTCCAAATTCTTTTATTCTTTCTTCATACCACTCGCAAAACTGGTTAACATCTTTCGACATACCATTAGGAACATGCACATACCTGGGTGACAGGTTCACGTGATCAATAAGGTGCTTCTTCATAAAGTAGAAGTAGCTTTGATCATGTTCCGGCGGCAGTCCGACATATTCATCAAGATTGAAGGTTGTAACTTTAGAAAAGTCAAGTCCTTCATACTTGTGCATACGTATGAGTTCCTTATAAAGCCCGATAGGTGTGCTGCCGGTGGCCAGGCCCAAAACCAGGTTAGGTTTTCTCCTCAGTCTGTCGGCAACAATTTTAGCGGCTTCGGCGCTCATAGCGTCATAGTCGTCTTTTACTATAACCAGCATTAAAGTTAATCCTTTAATTAATTATAAATAAATCATTTAGAATGTTCTTCCACAACTTTCCTTAACCACTTCACGATTGAGAAAATCATCAATGCGCCGAGTAAGGCCCCGCCAAAGTTGATTACGAAGAAATAAACTTTATTATCAAAACTTCCCCAAAGACCTGATAGAACACCGGAAAGTTTATTTCCAAGCGCTGTTGCCAGGAACCAGCCGCCCATCATCAATGCTGAAATACGGGGAGGACTGAGTCTTGATACCAGTGATAATCCCATAGGACTTAAGAAAAGTTCACCGACAGTAATAACGCCGTAACTCATAATAAGCCACATTGCCGAACTCTTTACTTCGCCATTATTAGAAGTTATTACCGCAAGCATCATAACGATAGTCGACAATGCTGTGATAAACATACCCCAGCCAATTTTTGCCGGAGTGGAAGGTTCTTTTCCTTTTCTCCTGAGAAGGGAGAAAAAGCCAACCACAAGGGGAGTAAGAAATACGACAAAGAAAGGGTTTACCGATTGAAAGATCTCTGTTGAAAGAAGCAGCAGACTTTTTCCTTCAGGGGGCCATTCTTCCTTTGGAACGTTGTAAAAATATGGATCGGGGCCCATTTCTGTCTGTTCATTTCCGGATTCATCGAGTAAAGGACTACCGTGGGAATCGAGCACCGGATTTTCTCTCGGCGTTGTATTTACCTCCTGTGTAAAATGAAAAGTTTCAGCAACTGTTTCGACCACGGCGGGCATTTCTCTGTCAGTATAATTTTTCGCCCATAAAGTAAGCGCCGAACCGTTCTGATGGAAAATAGCCCAGAAAATAATTACAACTCCGAAAACCGAGAGCAAAGCGGCAATAGGATTTTTTTCATGTTTATCCGCTTTAAGCCAGAGTGAGGCGAAATAGATAACTATCGGAATTGAGGCAAAAAGGAAAGCGTCGGTGGAATTTTTTCCAAGTACAGGACCGCCAAAAAGAAGGGTCGGAACAAACCAGCCGAATAAACCGGCAGCGAACATAGGCACAAAAATAACCATCAGAAGTTTTCCCAATGGCATCTCATGAGATCTTTGTTCACTGATAACATCCGCTTCCTCAACATGTTTCTGCCCCATCCAGAACCAGATAAGACCTACAAACATCCCTATGCCGGCGACGGCGAAAGCGTAACCCCATCCAAACTGGTTCCTGAGAATCGCGGCAATAAAATTGCATATAAACGCGCCGATATTTATTCCCATATAAAATATGTTAAACCCGGAGTCTTTATTTGCCCTGTATTTGTCATTGTCATAAAGTTTCCCAACGAGTGTTGAAATATTGGGCTTGAAGAAACCATTGCCTATAATAACTAAAAGAAGTGATACAAAAAAGGCAGTTTCACCCGGAAGAGAGAGCCCGATGTAGCCAAGGCCCATCAGAATGCCCCCGATAGTGATAGCTTTTCGGTAACCAAGGATTCTATCGGCCAGCAATCCCCCTATAAACGGTGTCAGGTATACGAGGGCAATATAGGTGCCATATATATCAGCCGACTTTGAAAAGCTGAACCCCATACCTCCGTTGCCTGTTGAATCTATCATGTAAAGGGTGAATATACCCAGCATAAGGTAAAATCCAAACCTTTCCCAAAGTTCGGTAAAAAAGAGAACCGGTAATCCTTTCGGGTGATTTTTAAACATAAAAGCTCCTGATTTTCTTCGAATTTAATTCTTGAAAGTATACATCCGAAAGCAATAAATAAAATGTTAAATAATATTACTCTCAGGGCAAAAATATAAAAAAATTTGCAAATATTTACTAATTTAGTGGTTTAAGATTTTCCTGTATTCGAATAATAAAATTATCTGTCTGAATAGGTCTATGAAAAAATTTTTCAAGAAGCTGATTATCTGGATTGTTTCACTCGCCCTGTTATCGATAGCGTTGCTGCTTTTGGTTGATAAAGTTATATTGCCCGCATACGTCGATGAGGAGGAGGTTACAGTTCCGGAACTCTCGGGAAAACCAAAAGAAGAAGCGGAAAGAATTCTTTCACAATTGCAGCTTCGTGTGGTTTTTGAGGGTCCCCGTTTTGATGAAACCATCCCAAGAAATTATATAATCGCACAGGACCCTTTGCCGGGTAAGAATGTAAAAATCAACCGTAACATTTACCTTTTATTAAGCGGGGGCGATCCCCTGATTAAAATGCCAGCGCTGCTGGGGAAAACCTTCAGGGATGGTAAGATAACTCTTGAGCGCCTCGGACTGAATCTTGGACAAGTTGAGGAGGTCCGTTCGGAATTTCCTGTAGATCGAATCGTCGGGCAGGAATATCCCGATACCACGTTTCTTGAAAAAGGTGACTCGGTTGATATAAAAATCAGTATCGGCCCGCAGCTGGGAATGATCAGAGTGCCAAATTTGCTTGGTGAAACATTGAGTAACGCAGAAAGAGTTCTGAGGCGATACTCTCTTAAACTTGGCAAGGTTAATTATCTTCCTTCAAAAACTTTGCTTCCAAATACTATTTGGGATCAATATCCGAGTAAGGATAAACTGGTCAACTATGGTGACAGTGTGGATGTTTTTGTAGCAAAAAGTATTTCTAAATAGGAGTTGATTTTGAAAATTATAGCCCCGTCATTATTATCTGCCGATTTTACAAATTTATCGAACCAGATAAGGTATGCTGAAATTGGAGGCGCCGGATGGATGCATTGTGATATAATGGATGGACATTTTGTTCCTAATCTTACATTCGGACCAATGGTCGTTTCGGCAGTTAAAAGATGCACACAACTTCCTGTCGACGCTCATCTGATGATCGAGAATCCGGATAAACTTATTCCGGATTTTATTAAAGCGGGAGCTGATTATATTACTGTGCATCAGGAAGAGGTGAAACATCTTCACAGAACAATTACAATGATCAAAGATGCCGGTGTAAAAGCCGGGGTGGCTATTAATCCGGCTACTCCTGTGGATACATTGTCAGAGATCATTGAATTTGTTGACATGGTGTTGGTTATGTCGGTAAATCCGGGATTTGGAGGGCAACAATTTATCCCTTCAGCTCTTGGAAAGATAGCGGAGCTCGCGGAAATAAGAGAATTGACCGGGCTTGATTATCTGATTCAGGTTGACGGGGGAGTGAACAGGGAAAATACGGGAGAAATTTCCAAAGCCGGATGTGATGTATTTGTCGCGGGCAGCGCTGTCTTTTCTTCAGAGAATATTTCAGCCGCCGTTATGGAATTGAAAAATATAGCAGAAGAAAAATAAATATATAAGCAGGTTGTATGAAGAACAAACAGTTTATTCTCAAAAATGGAGATGTTATAACACCCTTCCGAAAGCTGAAGAAGGGATTTGTTGAGGTTTCAGGAACACATATATATGCCGTCGGAAAAGAGGATGACAAATATAGTCTGGATAATCCTGAGATTATTGATGTAAAAGGATGCAGGATTGTGCCGGGATTTGTTGATCTTCTTGTCCACGGGGGAGCAGGAGGATATGGATTTTCAGACGAATCAGATGAAAGTATAAAAAAGATCAGTGAGTATTTCCTTAAAAATGGGTCCACTACCGTAATGGCAAGTCTTCACGCGAAACCAAAACAGAGGTTATTGGATGATTTAAAAAGACTTGGTGGATATATAGATCAAAATCCCGATTCAAACATTAAAGGGATACACATGGAAGGTCCCTACCTGAATGAAAAGCTGAAAGGGGCCATGAATAAAGATTATCTGTGGACACCTTCGGTGGAATCTTTCCAGGAAATGTATAATGCTTCGAAAGGTTATCTTAAAATGATGACTATCGCGCCTGAACTGCCCGGAGCTCTTGATGTAATAAGGGAAGCTTCTTTCAGGGGAGTGATCTGTTCGATAGGTCATTCAATGGCTACTTATGAAGAAATAGATGCAGCTATTGATCACGGGGCTGTTCATGTAACACATATGTTTAACGCGATGAGACAGCTTCACCACAGGCATCCAAGCGTCGTTACAGCCGCGCTTCTCAGGGATGAACTGAAAATTGAGCTTATCGCCGACACTTATCATGTCCATCCCGCCATTATGGAAATGCTTATAAAGTATAAAACAGCCAAAGGAATAATCCTGATAACAGATTCAATCAGGGTGGGGGGGCTTCATGAAGGAGAAGAGTCCCAGTTTTCTGATCAGAAGGTATATGTTAAAGGTAATAAAGCTGTTATGGAGGATGGCACTATTGCCGGCAGCACACTGACTCTGAATACCGCGATAAAAAATATTGTTGAAACCACAGGAACAAAAATAACCGATGCTGTAAGAATGGCTACATTGAACGGAGCAAAGGTAGTAGGAGCGCGAAGAGGAATTCTCGCATCCGGTAAGCCTGCGGATATTGTGGTGCTGGATAAAAATTATAAAGTTAAAATGACGATAATGGATGGCAATATTCGTTATCTGGAAGAAGGTTTTATAAATATTTGAAAGTAAACATCTTTAATCCCCGAAATAACAGCTTCAGAAAATTATCTGCGGCAAAACTGAATCTTTCACCTGATTACTTCGGGCCCTTTGCTGTGGCAGTGGAAATTCATAATGTCAGTTCGGAAATAATTGATAAAATCTCGCGTGAGAAAAACAGGCCTGATATTCATATTAAAGATGATTATATTTTAATTCCGGACCATTCTGCAGACACAGACAATATCTGTAAATATATACAACAATGCGGCTTAGGTTCACTTGCGGAAAAAATCAAAAACATTCAGAATAAAATAAACAATTACAGCTCTCCTGTTATACAGGCCGGAGATAAAAAATTCTCCTCAACAAGAGCCGTTGTTATGGGAATTCTTAATGTTACGCCCGATTCCTTTTCCGACGGAGGGAAATACTTAAACCGTGAAGCGGCGATGTCGCATGCCGAAAAAATGGTTGCTGACGGCGCGGATATAATTGATATCGGAGGGGAATCCACCAGACCTGGCGCGATGCCGGTCGCTCCGGAAAAGGAGATGGAAAGAGTAATTCCGGTAATTGAGTTATTAAAAACAAAACATCCTGATCTGATCATTTCAATTGATACGACAAAAGCTGATGTTGCCGAAGCTGCCATTAAAGCGGGAGCGGCCATCATTAATGATATCAGCGGTATGACGTTCGATAAAAGAATGCCTGAAACCGCGGCAGTTTCAGGAGCTTCCGTAATATTGATGCATATGCAGGGTAAACCCCGGACAATGCAAAAAAATCCCGGTTATGAAAATCTTATCAGCGATATATACTTTTTCCTTGAAGAGAGAATAAAACTTGCTCAGGAGTTTGGTATATCACAAATTATTATTGATCCCGGAATCGGCTTCGGAAAAAGCGTTAAGGACAATCTCGAAATTATTCACAGACTCGGTGATTTTAAAGGTCTTGGTTTTCCGATTTTGATAGGCCTGAGCAGAAAATCCTTTATCGGAAAAACGATGAATCTTGAAGTGGAAAACAGGGATATAGCGACAATCACCGCTGAAACAGCCTCGATAATGAACGGAGCAAAAATCATACGCACACATAATGTAAAAAACGCTCGCCAGGCGGCTGTGATGACCGGGTTGATCAGAAATCCTGAAAGGTGGACCGATGTATGATCTGATAAAAATAGGATTTTTAACCATATCAATACTCGATATAATTGATATTATCCTTGTATCGCTCATACTTTACAAATTGTTTAATATTATACGGGGAACCATCGCAAGTCAGATTTTTTTGGGACTGATAATAATCCTAGTTCTCTCATTCATCGCGCAGGCCGCCGACTTTAAGGCTCTTGGCTGGCTGCTGAAACTCATTTCCGATATCTGGGTGATAGCTTTCATAATCCTTTTCCAGCCTGAAATAAGAAGGCTGCTGGTTTTGCTTGGAAGGAATCCCTTCTTTGGTATATTTGTAAAGAATGAAGGAAAGACTATTTCTGATATACTGGTTGAAGCCGCGTTTGAAATGGCGCAGAACCAGCATGGAGCACTCATGGTTTTAACCCGCACAACAGGTATGAAGGGAGTTGTGGAAACAGGTGAACAGATCAATGCCCGGGTAAGTAAAAGCCTTATCAGATCAATATTCTTTCCCCGGTCGCCGCTTCATGACGGAGCGGTCATCATCAAAGGAAACATTATTGAAGCTGCCGGCTGCACTCTTCCCTTACAACCACATTAAGCCTGGATGGAATGAGCCTGGGAATGAGGCACAGAGCCGGAATAGGAATCACGGAACAGGCTGACGCTGTTACACTGATAGTATCTGAAGAAACAGGCAGCATATCGGTTGCGGAAAACGGAAAACTTCTGCGGGGGCTTTCACGCGATAATCTCAAAAAAATTCTTGATGGCGCTTTATATCCAAACAAGGAAAAAGGTATAAAGGGAATCTTTGAGCAGCTTACCAAACAGAAATAACACAGCGGCAGTAATCCCTTTTTTTAACGAGGCGGAGACAATTGAAAAAGTTGTTGAGAATGTTTTGCGTTTCATCGATACCGCTATTTTGGTAAACGATGGTTCGAAGGATAACTGGAACAGGGAGATTGTCGGGGATAAAAGAGTTATACTTATTGAGCTCTCAGAGAATATGGGTAAGGGAAATGCTCTCAACAGCGGCTTCAGGAAAAGTATTGAGATGAATTTTGATTTTACATTTACCATCGACGCCGATTTGCAGCATCCTCCCGAAAAAATTCCGGACTTTATGAAGAACATGGCCAACTGTGATATTTGTGTCGGAAACCGAATGGCTGATACAGGTGATATGCCCATCCAGAGAATATTGAGCAATAAAATAACTTCCGCTCTGCTAAGCCTAAAAACCGGAGTTCATTTCACCGACAGCCAGTGTGGATTCAGATTATTTAAAACCGCTGTTTTAAAAGATATTCTACCCGAAGCTGATGGATTTGAGGCTGAAACAGAAATATTAATAAACGCGGCAAAAAAAAATATTACTTTTTCGCATGTCGACATTCCGGCGATTTATGGCAATACATCCTCAAAAATGAAACCCCTGGAGGCTATTGCGGGATTTATTAAAGTTCTGTTAACAAAATGATATTGCCCCTTACTTTATTTTTGTTGTTTTTTTTTAGTATTTTCCCATGATAACTTATTTGCACATAAATATCACAATATTTCGGGGGAAATATGAAGCTTAAATATTTTTCGCATTCAGCCTTTCAGATTACAACTGATGATGACATTAAAATTTTAATCGATCCCTTTCTGGATGACAATCCCACATCACCTGTAAAATCTGATGAAGTAACCGCCGATTATATTATTCTTACTCATGCCCATGGAGATCACCTGGGAGACGCGTTTAAGATAGCCAAGCGTACGGACGCCCTTTTTATCTGTGTGAACGAACTTGCCAATTATTGCGCTGAAAAAGGATTTAAAGCCCATAATATGCATATCGGCGGTTCCTTTAATTTCGAATTTGGAAAAATTAAATTCACAATTGCTCATCACGGATCACTGACTCCTGATAATTATTATGGCGGCGAAGCTTCCGGCGTTCTTATAACAGCCGACGGTAAAACGATCTATCATACCGGCGATACAGGATTATTTTACGATATGAAACTCATTGGTGAAATGAACAGGATTGATTATATGCTTCTTCCAATCGGTGATAATTTTACTATGGGAATAGATGACGCGGTAAAAGCTGTAGAGCTTACGAAGCCGGATGTCGCTATACCGATGCATTATAATACATTCCCTGTAATAGAGGCCGACCCGGCTCTCTTCAAAGAAAAAGTAGAAGCCGGCGGCGGTAAATCAATGGTAATGAATTTCGGCGATGAAATTGATCTATAAAAATATAAACAAATTTCCACCTTTTATTTTTGTTTTATTTATTTATATTACTCAATTCAAATTCATGAAATAAACTTATTTTTTATGGCCAGGATTATAGCAATAGCAAATCAGAAAGGAGGTGTGGGAAAAACTACAACCTCCATTAATCTCTCAGCATCAATTGCCGCGGCAGAGCAGAAAACTCTGCTTATAGATATTGATCCCCAGTCGAATTCTACTTCGGGAATGGGAATGCAGGGCAAAGATTTTTCCGTTTATCATGTGCTTGTGGGTATGAAGAAAGTGGAGGAATGTATCCAGTCAAGTTACATGCCTTATCTGGATATTCTTCCCGCAAACATTAACCTTGTTGGCGCCGAAGTCGAGATGGTGTCGATGGAAAACAGGGAAAGGCTGCTCAGGGATGCCCTTGAAAAAATCACCGATCAATATGACTATATCTTCATTGATTGTCCTCCATCCCTGGGTCTTTTAACACTTAATGCGCTGACAGCCGCCGACAGCGTGATGATTCCTGTTCAGTGCGAATATTTCGCGCTTGAAGGATTGGGTCAGCTGCTTAATACTATTAACATTGTAAAAAAACACCACAATAAAAGATTAATGATCGAAGGGGTATTGCTTACAATGTTCGATTCGAGGCTGCGACTCGCGCGCCAGGTTGTTAATGAGGTGAAAAAGTATTTTCCTGATAAAGTTTTTGAAACCATAATTTACCGAAACGTCAGAATTTCAGAGGCCCCAAGTTATGCTCAGCCTGTTATTTTATATGATGCGGTATCAACAGGAGCTGAAAACTATATTTCACTGGCTAATGAACTTTTAAAAAATAATGAGAATAGCAAAGTAGCGATCCGGGAAACGAATGAGTAAAAACAGACCAGCGCTGGGCAGGGGACTTGACGCGCTTATTAATCCCCAGTTGAAGGATGAAATATCAGAACCTGTAACCATTTCATCGTCTGAAATAAAGGAGGATGACGGTTTATCTCATGATATAATGGCAAAACTGCCGGTAAGCGGAATTTCGCCCAATCCTTATCAGCCAAGAACTGAATTTGATCCGGTGGCGCTTGATGAATTAAAAAAATCTATTCTTGAGAACGGGTTAATTCAGCCTGTTTCGGTTAGAAGAGTTTCACATGGAAAATATGAATTAATCTCGGGAGAAAGAAGACTCAGAGCCTGTAAAGATATCGGTTATGAAGAGATACCCGCCTATATAATCAAGGTCGAAACCAAAGAAGCGATGGTCGCTCTTTCTCTTATAGAAAATATTCAGCGTGAAAAGCTGAACGCGGTGGAAGTGGCCCAGGCCTATAACAGGCTATTGACAGAATGCAACCTGACCCAGGATGAAATCGCGAAAAGAGTAGGGAAAGACAGATCGACTATAACGAATACGCTGCGTCTTCTTAAACTGCCCGGAGGTGTGCTTGAAGCTCTCGCTAAGGGAAATATCAATGCCGGTCACGCCCGATGCCTGGTAAATCTCCCTTCCGAAGCGATGCAGCTTGATATGCTCAACAGGATTGTTAAAGGGGGACTTTCAGTAAGAAAAGTTGAACAGCTTGTTAAAAAACTGTTTGAGACTCCGAAAAAAAATGGGGAAGACGCGGAGTCGGAGGAGAATAAGCTTGAAAGTCTCGTTAACAGAGACATTGAAACTAAATTGCAGACACTTATTGGCACAAAAGTAAACTGCAGGCAAAAAAAAGATGGGTCGGGTCAGCTAATAATAGAGTTTTATTCAAATGACGAACTGGAAAGACTATTTGAAATGTTCGAGGCTATCGATAAAAATTACAATTAGTGTTTTATTGATTATTATTTTTTTAGCCGGGAACGATCTTTATTCACAAAATATATCGGAAGATTCTTCCCGCTCCTCAACCTCAGATTCTGTTTTTGTAATGCAGAAATCTCCCACAGGCGCTATTTTGAGAAGCGCGGTGTTACCCGGCTGGGGCCAGTTTTATAATGAATCATACTGGAAAATTCCTGTTGTGTGGGGGTCTCTCGGATATCTCGTCTACGTATGGATACATAATAATAATCTTTATAATGATTATAAAGACCTTTATGCTGAAACTGTCAGTAACAATAACGCGTCCAATACATATCTGAGAATCAGAGAATTTTACAGAGATCAGCGGGACCTGTTCGCGGTCTATATTGGTCTGGCGTATGTACTGAATGTGCTCGACGCTTATGTTGACGCTCATATGTTTGATTTTAGTGTCAGTGAGAATCCGGCCACAGGCTCACCGCAATTAAATTTCAGGATACCAATCAGATGAAAAATAACAGCCTCTGCGAAAATTGCGGAAAAGAAAATGCTTTTCATAATCTTACATGCTCCGGGTGTGGCGCATATCTTAGAAACCGTGTGGTCAACATAAACTTTTGGGAAATGACATGGGAGTTATTCGGAAGCCCGGCGGAAGGATTCAGGAAAGTGATTTTCGCGGAACATAAGAATTTCATCATCATGCTCACTATACTCATTGCCCTTAAATTTTATTTCTTCTCTCTTTCATTTAAAAATTTATTCATCTCTCCCCCTGAACCGGGCTATTTTTATTATAACCTTCTTATATCATACGGATATTTTTTGGTTATTCTGCTTTTCACCGCTTTTATATCTTTTAAATTACTGAAATTACTAAAACTTCAAACGCTTTATAAGAATATATATTCCATCCTGATTTATTCATTTATTCCAATATTTTTGGGACTTATTATTCTTACACCTCTGGAATTTGCCATTTTCGGCAGGCATTGGTTCATTCATAATCCCGGTCCTTTTGAAATCAATCCCGTAAAAGCATGGGCGCTGATGGGAACCGAACTGCTGATGATACTTTGGACATTGTTCCTCTTAATCAAAGGTTTTTATATCCAGACGTCATCTTTGCTCTTTTCACTTTTATGGGGAATATTAATATTCGCGGCCTTTTTCTCCCTGCTGGTATTGCCTCATTTACCATTCTGATTTGTTTTTTAAAAAATTGATCACTACTCCGAATCTTAGTCCCCGCCCGCTTACATAAACTCCATTCAGGCCTGTATGTTCAAGGAACTTTGAAAGGATTAAAATTCCGGCAGTAATTATATCGGCGCGTCCATCCAATATGCTGCCATATTTTTCTCTAAGTTCGGGGGCTGAAAGCCGGGAGGTAATTCCGAGCATTCTGTTTATCTCACTGGCAGAAAGAAAATAGCCTTCGATAAACTTTTCATCATAGTCCTTCATATTATTAATCATAAAGACCAGGGAAGTGGGTGTTCCCGCAACAGCTACAGGATATATTTCCTCTTCGGGATTAAGCTTAATGTTTTCAAACATCTCTTTTATCCGCTGCCCGGCTTCATAAATTTCTCCGGGTAAGGGTGGATCAGAACAGAAGAATCTTTCCCTGAGGTAAACAGCCCCGATATCAAAACTTCCGGAATAGTTAATTGAATGGTCTGACCCGAATATAACTTCAGTGCTGCCGCCGCCGATATCGAGCAATAGTTTTGTTTTTCTTGTCTGAATAGCTGAAAAAGCTCCCAACCATGAATAATCAGCTTCTTCAGCGCCTGTTAAAGGCTTTATATTTATGCCTGTTACCCTGTTTGCCTTATTTATTATCTCATCGGCATTATTGGCTATTCTGAAAGGTTTTGTACCACAGGCGATAATTTTTTCACAACCATAACCCGCCGCGATTTTTTTATACTCACTTAAAATATCACACAGATCTTCAATTTTATCATTGCTTATTTTACCGGTTGATAAAAGAGCGGTCGAAATCCTCGGCATTTTGTAATCCTGGTAAAGGGGAACGACAGTTAATGTATCCATATCAACAGATGCTATCAGGAGCAATATGGTATTGCTGCCAATGTCAATAGAAGCGATTCTCATCTTATACTATTATTTTTATCAGATTATATCGAATTAATTCAGGTTTTTAATTATTTTTGTTTGTTAAATTATTAAATGCAGACAGAATATGAAAATTAAAGAAAAGGAATTTGAAAATATCCTTCAGGATTTGAAATCGCTGGCCACACAGATGGGAGCGAAAGTCAGGTTTGAGAGGGGAGATTTCAAAGGCGGATACTGTCTGCTGGAAGAAAGCAAGGTAATTGTAATTAATAAGCTGTCGACCACCCAGCGAAAAGTTATAGTTCTTTCAGCGGCTCTGAAGGAACTGGGTGTTGAAGAGCTTTACCTGCCTCCGAAGTTGCGTGAGATTATCGAGGAAATGGGACCCGCGGAATGAAATTACTTGTTATCAATGGTCCAAATCTTAATAACCTGGGAAATCGGAATCAGGCGCAATATGGCAATTTTAGCATACAGGACCTTGAAAAGGAATTAGTTAATGAATTCCCTGAAATAAAGTTAGAATTTCTGCAATCAAATCATGAAGGGGAAATTATTGACGCTGTGCAAAAATCAGCGAGCTATTTTGACGGCATAGTTATTAACCCCGCCGGTTATTCACATACATCAGTTTCTATCCGCGATGCTATTGAGGAGTGTTCGCTGCCTGTTATTGAAGTGCATATTTCAAAACCCTTCTCCAGGGAGGATTTCAGGCACACACATATTACCGCGGAAGTATGTGATGGATATTTTGCCGGAATGGGTATTCTAAGCTATAAGTCTGCTATATTTGCACTTAAAAAGAGTATATCTGAGGGTAGTTTCGGTACTGTCGGTTAATTCCTTCCATGTCAACAAGTTACACTATTCACTTAAAATCTGCTTTAGTTTTAAGTTTTTAAGTATTTACTTGTTATTTTACAAACAATTACTTATCTTATCGGCACTAAAAACGCAGCAGTGCAATATGAAGGATTTTGGATTAAAAAAACTTTATTATTCTATCAGTGAAGTCAGTAAAATAACAGACCTTGAACAGTATATTTTAAGGTACTGGGAAACTGAATTCGATCAATTGAAACCATCCAAGAACAGGGCGGGGAACAGGATATATACCAACAAGGAGATCAAGCTGATTCTTGAAATAAAAAAACTCTTGCGGGAAGAAAAGTATACAATCGAAGGGGCTAAAAGAATTCTTCAGGATCCTAATTATAAAGGAGAGGAAATTGAGCAGCAAAAGGAAGAACCAAAAATTGAAAAAAAAGAGGAAGAAAGTCGTTCATTAAAAAAAGACCTTGAAGAAATTAAAAGTTTTTTGTTACATTTAAAGTCTAATTTATAATTCTTCGGAACGTGGCGCAGTCCGGTTAGCGTACTTGACTGGGGGTCAAGTGGTCGCGGGTTCAAATCCCGCCGTTCCGACACAAAATAGTTAAGGTACATGCAAATGTGCCTTTTTTTATATTCCCTTATTTTATTATCTTCATGATCGATATGACAAAAAGAAACAACCCAGATAAACCGCGTTGTAATTGTGGTATAATTGGTATTTATGACTATAATGACGCGGCATTGCCTGTATATTACGGATTGCACGCTCTTCAGCACCGCGGACAGGAAGCCGCAGGCATTGTGGCCGCGGAAAAAACTGAGAAGAATAAAATTGTTTTCAACAGGCATAAGGATTTTGGGCTTGTTTCGGAAGTTTTTTCAGATGCCGGGACCTTTGAATCAAAACTCAAAGGTTTTGCCGCGATAGGCCATAACCGCTATTCCACATTCGGTTCCTCTGACTCGGCAAAAAATATTCAGCCCTTTGTTGTCAGCTACCGTTCGGGAAATCTGGCTGTGGCGCATAATGGAAATCTTACAAATGCCGATCGTTTAAGAACCAACCTTGTCAGTGACGGAGCAATATTTCAGACATCATCCGATACCGAGGTGGTTCTTCATCTTATTGCCAGAAGTAAAATGGAGAACCAGGTCGACCAGGCGCTTGACGCATTGAATAAAATAGAAGGCGCCTATTGTCTGTTAATAATGACTGACGATAAATTAATTGCCGCGAGAGATCCCCATGGATTTCGCCCGTTATGTCTTGGCAAACTTGGTGATTCTTATGTGGTCGCCTCTGAAACCTGCGCTTTTGATATCAATGATATTGAATATATCAGAGAAATTGAACCTGGTGAAGTCCTTGTTATCGATAAGGATTCAAAAAAAACCGGAGAAGTTAAGTCTTTCAGACTGTCAGGGTCGAAAAAAGAAAAAAAACAATGTATTTTTGAGTACATTTATTTTTCCCGCCCGGACAGTCATATTTTCTCGGGCAATGTTGATAAAATGAGAAGGAAACTTGGTAAGGTTCTGGCAAAAAATCACCCCGTTACCGATCCTGATGAAGAGAAGGTTATTGTCATCAGTGTGCCCGATAGTTCAAATACCGCGGCAATTGGATACCAGAATCAACTTGAAAAAATGGAAATTCCCTCCAAACTGGAAATCGGACTGATACGAAGCCATTATATCGGCAGAACGTTTATTCTGCCCGGACAAAAAAAGAGGGAAATCGGAGTAAAAATTAAGTTCAACACCGTAAAAGGTGTATTGGAAGGAAGGACCATAGTATTAATCGATGATTCTGTTGTCAGAGGCACCACATCAAAAAACCTGGTTAAATTGATCAGGGAAGCAAATCCAAAATCAATCCACCTTCGAATATCTTCATCACCAATTTTGTATCCCTGTTTTTATGGTATGGATTTTCCCTCGAGAAATGAGCTGCTTATAAATAAATTTAATGGTGATATGGAAGCGGTAAAGGAATATCTTGGTGTTGATACCATCGAGTATATGACGATTCAGGAAATGCTTGACGCTATGGTCGATCATCCCGATTCAGAATTTTGCACCGCTTGTTTCTCAGGTGACTACCCACTCGCGGTTAATCGAAAATTTGATAAAGAAGCTTATGACAACTAAAAAATCCGCTTTTGTTTTTATTGTTCTGTTCCTTACAGGATTATTGCCGGCACAGGAAACCTATTTCGTAAAATTCAAAGAAAACATCACTGATATTGAAGCCCGCGCCGCGATTACTGAACTGGCAGGAGATTCCTTTTCAGAAAAACAATCTGTCAACAGACTTGTGGGCAATGGATACGAAAATCACCCACTAAAGAGTATATATCAAATTAATTTCCAAAACGAAAAGACTGCCGGCTCTTTTGCCTCAAAAATAAGTGGTTTGGGTATTATCGAATATGTACAGAGATCGACGGTATATAAAATAGACTATATCTCAAATGACAGTCTGATCACCGAACAATGGGGACTTGAAAATATCGAGGCATATGATGCCTGGGATATCACGGAAGGTTCGGATGACCTTTTGATCGCGGTTATTGATACCGGACTCGATTATGAACATCCTGATCTCAAAAACAGAATTTTTATTAATCAGGCTGAAGATATAAATAACAATGGAATTTTTGATGAGTCTGATATAAACAACATTGATGATGACGGCAATGGTTTTGTTGATGATGTGTTCGGATGGGATTTTACCGACAGAGTCGGATTTCCATTTACATCGGGTAGCGGGGACTATCTCGACTGGGATAATGATCCGAAAGATGAACAGGGACATGGAACAAATGTAGCCGGAATAGCGGCCGCGCAGGTTAATAATAGCAGGGGAATAGCAGGCGCCGCTCCCAAAGGGAAAATCTTAAATCTCAGAGCTTTTGATCCTTCAGGTTACGGTGAGGAGGATGATGTGGCCGCGGCCATATTATATGCCGTCAGCGCCGGAGCCGACGTTATCAACATGAGTTTTGGTGATGATTCCTTCTCCTATGTATTAAGGGATGTAATCCGGTACGCTTATGATAATGGAGTTATCCTGGTGGCCAGCGCTGGTAATACTTCCTCCGATCTGCCTCATTATCCATCCAGTTATTCTGAAGTTATAAGTGTGGGAGCTTCCAACGAAAATTCTTATGTAGCTTCATTTTCCAATACCGGTTCCACAATCGATCTTGTCGCCCCGGGCCAGGGAATAGTGACAACTGAGATGGGATATAATTACGGCAGCTCAAGCGGCACTTCAGTCGCGGCGCCTTTTGTGAGCGCAACGGCAGGCATGCTCAGGAGCATCAATGACGACTTCTCGGTAGATGAGATAAAACAGATATTAAAGACCACCTGTGATGATATTGGCGACGCTGGTTGGGACCTCTCAAGCGGCGCGGGTAAACTGAATATGAGAAGAGCATTCAGTATTTCAGCCCCTTCCGATATCAAAATTAATTTTCCTTATCAGGATTACGCAACCTCAGGTAATTCGCTCGATATTGAAGCCACAGTACTCTCGGCATATTTTAAGGATTTCTCACTATCCTACGGCACAGGTTATAATCCTGAAAACTGGAACTCCCTTATTACTGACAGCCAAAATCAGACAGGCAGAACCATTCTTCATTCACTCGATCTAAGTTCATTTAATGACTCAGTTTATACTATACGCTTAAATGTAAATCTTTCAAATGGAAGCAGCATTGAAGAGAGAGTGAATTTTTATGTTGACCGTTCGGCTCCAAAACTGAGCCTGGTTTCCGCGGGACCCGCGTGGTATGGCGAAAAGTCCACAATTTTCGCCGCTGTATTTACGAATGAACCCTGTCTGACAAGAATGTACTACAGAACTATCGGGAGCAGCGAATTCGAGTTTATCACCCTTGACGGATTTGCCACAAACAACCAGTTTGTTAAGGAAGCTCACTACGGGTTCATTCCTAAAAATCTGGTTCAGCAGGGAGCAACCTACGAAGTTTATTTTGAAGCTGAAAACCTGGTCGGGCTTAAGACGCCACTATTCAGTGATGGAGATAATTTTATTTTTACAACCGAATCATATTTCCGACTATTACCTGAAACAAAAAAAAGTTATAGTTTACCCGCAGGCAGATTGCATAAAGACCTGATTAACATTTCCAGCAACAGAGCAGATCATATATTTATTAACGAAGCAGTGAATCCTTCCTACCTGCATCTCTATTCTTTTGAAGGAAATTCATTCACTAAAGTTGACAGCATAAAGGAAAGAATATTAAGACAGGCGGGGGATTTTAATAAAGATGGAAAAACCGATCTTCTAAATTTATTTATCAGAAACACCTTTTTAGATGAACAGCAGTCAGCAAATTCAACAAAATTTCAAAATCTGTATGCCGATAGTTCCGGTGACGCCTGGCCCGTTCTTGCCGATGATCTTGATGATGATGGCAAATATGAGGTTATTGCTATAAAGGGTGATTCGACAATAAGCGTTTATGAGGTGGAATCCGATTTGAGTCTTTCCCCCGAATGGGAAATTGACAATTTTTCGGAAGATGGTATTTTTGGTAATTTTCTCGATTCTCCATCGGGAAGTGTAACCGATATCGATAACGACGGAGTTAAAGAGTTCTGGATGACCGACAGAGATGGCGATATTCTTGGAGTAAAAATAAACGGACCTGACTCTTACCAGAATTTTGTCACCGTTGAAAGTGGTTACTTCGGAATGAGCAGCAGACTTGCCTCAGGTGATTATGACGGTGATGGAAAAGAGGAACTCGCGGTTCTGATGCAATCGCTTCAGGATATCGACATCGCTCCATTTTATATTATTTATCTTTTTAATATTGTCGATAATCAGTTAAATTTAATTTTTAACCGTGTTTTTATCGATCCCTCTGTTGAATTCGGTTCAGGCTTCCAGAAAACAGAAAGCGCCGTAAGACTGGTGGATATAAACAATGACGGCAAGGATGAGCTTACAATTTTTGCTTTCCCTTATTCCTGGATTTTCGAACACACTTCGTCGGGAAATGATGTAATAGCGTATAAAGAAAATGTAAATTCAGGTTCTGTATTCGCGGGTGATATAGATGGAAACGGCGTAATTGAAATTGGTTATACATTTCCCGATAAAGTTGAGTTTTATGAATATAAAGCATCTGAAAAACCTAATACACCTGTTATTCTCCAGAGTTATAGTATTAATAACAACAGCGTTTTTCTCAGGTG
>CAXXGF010000074.1:0-22251 GCA_963677445.2 Melioribacteraceae bacterium
GAATAAGCGACGTCAAGCCTTAGTCCGTCAATATCAAATTCCCTGATCCACATTCCTGCTGCCTCAAGAAGGTGATTGACAACCTCTCCGTTTTTCAGATTAAGTTTTGCGAGCTCATAATGCCCCTCCCAGGAATCGTATCCAAAGGAATCATTAAAGGGGGTGTTCCCCCCCGGATTAAAACCGGAGAACCAGTCTTTATAAATTGAGTTCTCCCTGTTTTTTTTCAGATCAATGAAAGGTCCGAATTCTCTGCCGACGTGATTAAACACACCGTCAAGAATAACCTTTATATCATTTTTATGAAGTTCGCCGATTAAATTTTTCAGCTCTTCATTTGTCCCGAGTCTTCTGTCCACAGTGAAATAATCAGCGGTGTCATAACCATGTGAGGATGACTCAAAAAGGGGCCCCAGATAGAGGGCGTTTATTCCGAGGTATTTAAAATGTTCTATCCATCCATAAATTTTGGATAACCTGTTTTCAGGATTTGAGTGAAAATCATTTCTCGCGGGAGCGCCGCAAAATCCCAGGGGATAGATATGATAGAAAAACGATTTTTCAGGCCAGTTGTTTGTCATAATGTTCTCTTATTGTCATTAGTATACCGTTCGGTATAGTGTGAATAAAAAATTTTCAGGAAAAGATTCCATGCATAAACTGATGTGTGATTCTTCTTATGAGTTCATCATCGGGTGTAATGTAATTATTGATATAAACTCCGATATATGTATTTATCATTCCAAGGAAAGTGACTGCGTAAATTTTGTGCCTCCCCTTCATATTGCCATGATCACCTGAAGCGTTTATAAAAATATTTTCAATAATCCGATGCAGAGATTCCCATAATGGCAGAGTGGCTTCGAAGGCTTCACTTTTAGACGGGGCAAACCAGGAGGAAAGCAGCAGCCTATAGAACAAAGGATGTTTTTGGGAATATCTGAAAAAAATTGAAACTACTTTGTTAAGTGTTACCTTTACATCTCCATTATATGACGCTTCATTTATCAGGCTCTCGGGGAGGGTATTGAAATAATAATCGGCAATAGTCAGCAGAAGCCCTTTTTTACTGTTGAAATAGTGATACAGGGTCGGCTTTGTGATACCCGATTTTTCACAAATTTCCATTATTCCGACGGCGTCATAACCACGTTCAGCAAAGAGAGCGAGCGCGGTTTCCATTATTTTGATTTTATTGTTCATAAGTTATACGCGAATATACCGAACGGTATATTAAAAAACAAGAAAAAATTCAGGGTAATGATTTTCTTATCCTACGGAATTAAAGATTTTAAACAGGATTGATTTTCAAGAGAGGTGATAATCAAGGAGGAGAATCAATCTCCTCCATATCAATTTTATAAATGCATATTAAGCAGAGGCAGTATTTTAAATGGAACGGGATTATTCCGCGCGATATTAAGAAGTCCTATCTGTACACCGTTAAGTACTTCGGCGACATTAAATATCCCGATTGATAAACCATGCTGAGTTGAATGCACCTGGTTGAAAGCTGAAATGGAAACACCCTTCATAACATCTACGCTTGTCCACAATGCGGTCGCGTTAATGCCGGTGAAGGATTCAGTTTCTGTTTTATAACCGTTGAAGTTTAATCCTTTAACACTATAAGGAGACTCAACTTTGCCGAGCGAAAGATTTATTCCTGTTATGCTGCCATCTTTTGAAACAATGCCGACACCGCCAATATTTATTCCCTTTATCCCGTCCAGACCGACAACCGCAAGTCCCCCGATATTAATTCCCAGCACATCTTCCTGGGCGACAAGGGCAAGCCCGCCGATATTAAGGCCGGTTATGTTTTCCTGTGATACACAGGCCAGCCCGCCTATATTGATAAATGACATACTTTCCTGCGAAACACACGCGAGTCCGCCAAAGTTAAAACCTTTCATTGAACCCTGTGACACCAGGGCGAGTGTGCCGAAATTGATTCCCGAGATAGAACCTTGCGATACCGACGCGAGTCCCGAAATGTTCAATCCCGTCAGGTTACCCTGTGAAACCAGAGCGAGTCCGCCAAAATTTAATCCTGTAATGTTATCATCGGCAACACAGGCGAAACCACCTATATTTATCCCGGAAATATCACCATCAGAAACCAGCGCCAGACCGCCTGTATTTATTCCGGAAATATTCCCTCCGGAAACCAGAGCGAGTCCGCCGATATTAAATCCGTTCATTGATTCGCCAGATACAGCCCCGCCAATACCCACAGTTATTCCATTTAAATGGTCGGCAAGGGGAAATAAACCGAGCGCCATTCCATTTATACTTGAACCGGGAGAATTTTTTGGCCGCCAGAGTGTAAAATTAAGTCCGTTAATTTCTTTAATGCCGCAATCGACAAAATTTAGCCTGATACCATTGTGATATTCCGAATTTCCGAAACTTATACCGGTATTTCTGAAACCGAGATTCAGGCTTTTATGGCCGCAATCGGGATCATCCTCATCAAGCCAGTCAATATCTAATTGGCCGAATATATAACTTGAAGCCGCAAAAAAGAGTATAAAAGTAAAAAGCAATTTTCTCATAACTTATCCATAGAGTTTTTATTTTTTAATTTAGACTGACAGATGATAGAAAAGTTACATGTGAATTAAGATATCGCTTTTACTTAAGTAACAACAATTTTATCGATTTCGAAAGGTTGCCGGCCCGGATGGCGCATATATATATTCCTGAAGTTCTGCCTGATCCATTCCACTTAAATTTATATTTGCCTTTCCTTTTAAAAGCTGAATGACGCACTTCGTTTTGCCGGCCGGTAATGTCAGCGATTGTAATAGTGACGGCGCCATCCTCCGGGATTTCATATTCAATTGTTGTTGAGGGATTAAAAGGATTCGGGTAGTTTCCAAGAATGAGGTAATTTGTTAGTTCGGGTTCCTGAGATTCTACTGAAGTAAGAGGGAAAATTTCAGTAATTGTAAAATCAACCCAGAAAACGGCGGCACAGTTGTTTATATTATTAAAGAGCGCGTTTCCAATATCCCCAGGGGGATTCGATAACTGCGACCACCAGTTTCTGTCGGCAGGGTAACCAAACTGGAAGGCGACCTTATTGGGGCTGAATTTATTCCCCCACTGGGTAAATTCATTTATCATATATTGAAATGGATTGGAAGCGAAGCCGAAATCCTGGCTGTCATCAACAAAAATTATTTCTCCACGATAATTATCGGGCATCCTGTTTGAAGTATAATGTTTTAAGAAAAGAGAATATGAGCTGTCTATATTTTTTACATTCTGCTCCCATCTTTCCGCGTCCGCGTCAGCAACCTGTTGACCGCCCGGATACTGATGAGTATTGTACCATTCAACGTCAACTCCGAATCCAATAACACATGAATGATGTTTATACCTGTTGAGCACAATTGAAATAAGTGTGTCAATATCCGCGGCTCCCGGTTCAACCTGCAGCCATACTTTTAGTCCGCTCTGGTCAAAATAATCGAGCCACTCTTCATTGCGGTCTTCCCAGATAAAATTTATGTAAGGATATGAGGTTCCGTCTGAGGGGAAATTCAACTGGGTTATTCCATTATCGATATAAAGGGATACAATCCATATACCGGCAGGCTGACTCCCGGGGAAAAATCCCGACATGGAATATCCGGCATTGCTCCAGTATTGCGGTGATGGAAACTGATTATTAGGATAACTCTGCAATATGCGGGATGCCCGGAAACCGGCAAATTTTTCCTGAGCGTTTACTGTGAACAGCCCTGAAAAAAATAATAATATCAATAGTATAGTTGCTTTTTTCATCAGTTGAAATTCCAAATTCATAAAAAAGTAATATAACTATTATCCTGTTAACTCTTTGAATTCGGCTCATTAAAGATATTTTTTTTATCTTTGACAGGAGCATACCTAAAATATGTGGATATGATGAATACTGAATTTTTACTGATCGCCCTGATTATTCTGGCAGGTTCTTTTATCCAGGGCTTTTCCGGATTCGGCTTCGCGCTGGTTACCATGCCCCTGCTTTCATTGCTTATTCCGGTTAAGGAAGCAGTTCCGCTGGTAGCATTATGCGGGCTGATAATTAACATATGGCTGGTAATAGAACTAAGGCAGCATCTTGAATTTGCCGAGGTAAAATACCTTATAGCCGGTTCTGTTTTGGGAATTCCGGCCGGAGCTTATTTTCTTAGTTCCGCTCCATCAGGCGCGCTTAAAATATTATTGGGAATCATAGTTTTATTATTTGTGATATTTACAATATTCCGTTTTATAAAACCAACGGGTGTAAGAAAGGAATATGGGATAATATATGGCATTTTTTCCGGCTTGCTCGGCGGAGCCTTTAATACTAACGGCCCCCCGGTATTGATATATTTTTATCTACAGGGATGGGACAAAACCAGGCAAAAATCAATGATTACCGGATTCTTTATTTTTACCTCCTCATTTATTGTCCTTACACATCTGATCGGTGGTATCAGCGCCGCGAAAACTTTCAGTAACTTTCTCTGGTTACTGCCGGCAGTGCTGGCCGGAATTTTTCTCGGCAGCAGGCTTTTCACTAAGGTCAGCACAGAATTTTTTAATAAATTTGTATTAATTGGATTAACGGTAATAGCGGTAATTTTAATTATTTCGTGACAGGTGGGTATATGAAATTATTATTTTTTATGTTTATTCCTCTCATAATTTGCGGGCAGGCTTTCGAGGAAAAAGCCGATAGCGCATATTCTAACGCTAAAATTGGTGTTTACTGGGCATTCGAAAATGTGCCGGAAGGGAAACAGCGGCTTGATAAGGACCTGATCCTGGATGATATGCTGATTGCCTCTGTAAAAATAACCCGTGAAGTGGAGGGAGTGAAAGTAATGTCAACAGGCTTTTTCAAAACTTATAAGGTTGAGCTGAGCATTTATAAAAGTTATGCTTCGCTGCGGAAAGAGGGCTATTTGCGGGAATGAGACTTTCACTGATACTGAAGGCGCCCCCAAAACCGGCGGTTTTAATCACCGCGTACAGACCGGATAAAAAATTTGGGAAGATGACAATATCAGGAGAAAGCAATGAAAAAAAGAAAATATAGAAAAATGGTTGACTACGGTAAATATGTTGTTGAAGTTGATGTTGAGCTTATTATTGACTCAGGTGACTGGTCGACATATTTATCTGTTGAGGATGCGGGGAAGTTAGATTATGTGCGGAAGGCATTACAAAAGGGTGACCTCGGCGTAGCAAAAAACTTTGACTCTGTTTATGAACTTACACCGGTTCATATATAAGATTTGCGGGAATATTTTGTATTCCTCATAGAAAAAGGAGAAATTTTTTGTTGTAAAATCTATGAAAATCTGGTAAATCTAAATTGGAAAAGAAGGAACTGAAATTCCCTAATCCTGCATAATGCTCTTGCGATACGTCATTCGGGATAAAGACAAATCAACCGGCGTAAAAAAATAAAACAGATTGGTAAAAAATCGCATATATTCTACATAATCCATTGACTTATAATAAAATAACATTATATTTGCACGATAACATAACTAATGTTATCGTGCGGAAATAATGTTATCGTTTAGACGGCGAATGATTAAATTAGAAAATTACATAACCGGATTACTGGGTTTTGAATTTGAGGAAGAAGCCATAACTCAGGACCAACAAAAAGAATTGCCTTTCTATATAAAGGAAATATATAAAATAAAGAGAGGATTTCTGCTTAGACGGGAAGTTTTACTTTTAGAACAAAAATTCAGCGAAAATCACAGCCCCGAACAATACCGAAAACAAACAAAACTAATAGAAGATATATTTCATAAGCCTGTAGTTTTGGTTTTGGAAAATTTGGAAAGCTATAACAGAAAACGGCTGATTGAAAAGCGAGTCTCTTTTATTGTCCCCGGAAAACAAATGTTTATTCCGCAGTTTCTAATAGACCTGAGAGAATTTAAGAATACCTCATTGGAATTGAAAGAGACACTGCAACCTGCGGCCCAGTGCATTCTTTTTTACCATCTACTAAAAGGAAACATAAGTGAGATGAATTTTAAAAAGATTGCCGAAAAAATAAATTATAGACAAATGACTATCACTCGTGCAGCGAAGGATTTGGTGGAAAAAGAATTATGCCGAATTGAAGGGACAAACCAGAGGAAAATTCTTTTCAATGAAAATGACAAAAAACTTTGGGAAAAGGCCCTGCCTTATTTATTAAATCCTGTGAAAAGAAAAATCTATATAAATGGTCAGATAGATGAGTCTTTGATTTTTAAAGCCGGCAGTACCGCCCTTTCGGAAGTGACAGATATTAGCGAAGAGCCGATAAGTTGTTTTGCCATTTCAAAAACAGATTATATGTATTTAAGGAAACATGACAAAATAAATATTACAAATAAATTTGAAGGAAAAATGTGCCTTGAAATCTGGAAATACTCGCCAGCTCTTTTCGCCAGAGACAAGAGAGTGGACCCTCTCTCACTGTTCCTTTCTTTCAGGGAATCAAATGATGAACGTGTTGAAATAGAAATTGAAAAAATGGTAAATCGTTTATGGTAAAAGGAATTGAAAAATTCAGTCACTTTTTTGAAGACTACACCGACAATTATATTCTTATTGGCGGGGCCGCCTGCGAAGCGCGGATGAGTGAAGCCGGACTTAACTTCAGGGCAACAAAAGACTTGGATATAGTTTTGATTGTTGAAGCCCTTGAAGCAAATTTCGTTACACGGTTTTGGGACTTTGTTAAACAAGGAAACTATGAAAAAAAAGAGAAAGGTAAAAGAAAATATTATCGCTTTATGAAACCCGAAAATACTGATTTTCCTTATCAACTGGAGTTATTCTCACGTAAACCGGATATTCTGGATTTAGCGGGTAACATTCATTTAATGCCTGTTCAGCTCGATAAAGACCTTTCAAGCTTGTCAGCGATTTTAATGAATGATGATTATTACTCATTTACAATAAAGAACAGCAGAATTGAAAACCGACTCCACCTGGCTTCGGTTGAGGCATTGATTTGTTTGAAGGCGAAAGCTTTTCTTGATTTAACAGATCGAAAAGAAAAGGGTGAACGAATGTCTGAAAAAGAAATTCGTAAACATAAAAATGATATAATAAGACTGGCTGTTATGTTAAGAGAGAAAAATGAAGTGGATTTACCAGCTTCAATTGCGGGTGATATGAAAGAATTTATGGAGTTTATAAAATCTGACCCGCCCGATTATCAGGCAATCGGTAAAATGATCGGTCTGCCCAACATAAATGGTGAAGGCATTCTGAAACAGATAGAACAAAATTTCAAGCTATAGTATAACCAAATGTTTATAAGGAGAAAGCTAATCCAGATATTAAACAGTTTAGAATTTTCCCATACAGGAAGGAAAACTTTTCGGGAAGTTGTTTTACCGCCTGAATTGAGTTGGCTGACCGAAAAGGGGGAATGTTTAACTGTTAATTATCCGCCTGTTACCACTTTGCTGCCTGTAAAAAATACTGTTTTGGATAATCGTAATATTCCTTTCACAAAAAATATTCACACGATCTGTTCAATCTCAGGGAAAATTATTCTGAATGTTGTTCCTTTCCCGGTTTTGCTGGTTACGGAAATATCGACATTATTTATTTCGCAGTACTTTTTAACCAGCGCGAGGCCCAGTCCGCTTCCCTCATGTTTTCTGGCATAACCGTGTGACTCCTGGCTGAATTTTGAGAAAAGTTTCGGCATAAACTCATCGCTCATACCAATTCCGGTATCTGATATTTCCAGAACAGGAGCAATATTTTCTTCAAAATATCTGATTACAATTTTCCCCTTTTCTGTATATTTGATCGCGTTATGAACCAGGTTGCTGAATGCCTGTGTAAATGTGTACCGGTCAATTTTAACATCGGGCTCATTGGTAAAACTATTTTCCCATTTTATCTCAAGCCCTTTTTCAGTCGCGTGGGGTTTAAACTCATCAACTACGGGGCTTATTATTTCGGTCGATAGTTTTGTTGGTTCCATGTTAAGAGAAAACGCGCCAGACTCAACTGATGAAAGATTAAGTATAAGATCAATTGTTCTGATGAGTCGTTTTGAGGCGCTGTTGATTGATTCAAAACATCCCTCCATTTCTTCCGGAATTTTTCCTTCAAATTCACCCTGTATAAGAGAAGTGTAATTAAGTATGGTATTTATCGGGGTGCGAATTTCATGGGACATTTGCGCCAGAAATTCCGATTTAAGTTTCTCGGCGGTTTTTGCCTCATCAATAGCTTTGGTAAGTTCTTTATCTTTTTTTTCAAGCTCATTTATATGGAACTTAAGATGCCAGTTAGTTTCGAGCAGCTTTTTGTTAAGGAAAATTTTGCTGTATTCATAGGAAAATGAGAATATCATTATTATGAGGTACATGCTAAAGTAACGGATTTTAAAAATAAAAGCCGCGTCAGAATAATCAGAAATAGTATAAACCGAAATGACTGTGAGTATAAAAAATACCATCGAAATAGCGATTCCTTTTCGTATACCGAAAAAGAATAATGTGCCGAGGGGAAAGAGCAGCGTCCACAAATATCCGTTCCCCATCAAACCACCGCTATATAATAAATACTGGAGATGTATACTCAGAGTAATTAATAATATCCATGAGGCGATATTGTAATTCATTGTTTGACGAAGGTAAATAAAAGTTGAAACGGAAATAAACAGCGCTATTCCGACAGCAATGGAAAATTGCGGGCTTCTATAAAAAAGAGCCAGAATGAAAAAAATTAAAAGAAAGAGAGAAGCGGCAAATATCATCGCGTAAAGCAAAAGAAGTTTACTTAACGTTAAAATCTGATTATAGTTACCAACTCTTTTCTCAGGAATCCGGAGGATTTTATATATATTTTCTTTAAAATTCATACTGTTAGCGAAGGGATCCATGATTCCATCTTTTGAATAAAAAAATTTTCAGTTTCGATAAAGTTCAACCTGTCTATAATCATCGAAAACAGTTTAGATTTGTTAATAGCAGAGATGAATTTTTACCCGGCCTTCAAAAATAATCTTGATTTTTGATAAATATGAAATATCTGTATTATATTTTTTCACCCTTGTTTCCCTTATAAATGCGCAAAACGATAAAGTAATTATCAGAACAGTGAATGACTTTCCGGATAATCTACGCCCTGGCGCTACCCTTATCATTGAGAGATCTTTCTCCATGGAGGGTATCAAAGACTATGAGCCGAACGGAAAATATTATAAAATTAATGATGTTTACGGCGATAAAATGCTTATTGTTTCCAATTTGCGTGATCTGAAAATTATTGGTAAAGAGGGGGAGGATATAACCATTTTAATTCCACATGAAGTGGCAAGCGTGATAAACTTTTATGAATGCCGAAGTATTACTCTGGAGAATTTGAGAATGGGGCATGATCCTCAGCCGGGATATCCCTGTGAAGGTTGCGTTACCGGTCTTGTTGATTGTGATAGTGTGAACATTATTAACTGCACTTAATATGGCAGCGGTATTTACGGTATTTTTGGCAATGGTGTTACAACGTTAAATGTAAACAAATCGGTCATAACTAAATGCGGTTAATGTTTTGTTTTTTATAGCCCGCAAAAAAATGCAGATTTTCTGATTGTCGCTTTTCAGGAAACAATCAAAGCTTTGATTGTTTTTCACTCGCAAACTGCCGGGATATTCTTATTGAAAATTGTGAAATAACAGACAATATTTGCGACCCCTCATCAAGCGAACGGGATCAAAAAAAAATTGATCAGCGGATTTGATTCATTTAATATCAGACTCAGGGATTATAAAATAGAGGGCAATCAGTTTGATTATTTTACCGATATATCTGACGGTGATCAGATATATTACAGCGGCACAAAAATTCCGGAGGATATTTTCAGGATATCTCTCTGGAAAGAATAAAGAGCCCGGTTAGAATTGGATAAATATAGGAAAGGTAATAAAAAAGTCTGCCGATAAAACGGTTTATCGCCAGTGTTGTTTTTGTCCAGAAATAATAAATTGATGAATACAAAGTTATTAAAGAAAGTAAAAACAGTTCATCATTTTCGAGGATAAATGAAATTAAATAAAAAACCAAAAGAGAAAAAATCAAAAGCAGATCGAACCCCGAGATTAATATTTTATTTTTATAGTCGGAATAACGAAGAATAAAAGGAAATAACAAAAGGAATATAATTAGTGGCAGAAGCAGAAAATATAAGAGAGTATAGGGCATATCAGTCTGGCTGCCAATGACGGCAAAAAGGGAGAGAAAAATATTAAAAATTACAGCCACAGATTTGGATAAATATTTGCACGCGTATTCAAAAAGAATAAAAATTGCCGGCGGTATCATCAACAATAAATAATGATTTGTGTCGGAAGAGCCATTTTCATAAGGGAAAAACAAAGCCAGCGCCAGTATCAGCAATAAAGATAGAAAAATCACTATGCTTTTTCGCAAGGGCGCTGAAAGCATCCAGCCGGGTAGATGAATCTTTTTTCTGAAATTCAGCGAATTTGAAATTATTTCAGGAAAAATGTTTCCACTTACCAGGGGGAGTAACAGAGCGAAAGTTAATATCAGGGTTCTTAACCATATTTTGTTAATAATGAAATCAACCGAAGCGGCTATAAAAAAAAGGCTGTAGAACAAAAGAATAACTTTAGCGTACTTATGATTTTCAAACTTATCGAGCAATAAATGATGCAGATGTGTTTTATCGGGCAGCCAGGGTTTTCTTCTTCTGATTATTCTGCCGATGATAACCCTGAACATATCTGCGAGAGGAAGAGTAAAAAACAGCATTGGAATTACAAGTTCGGTATTCTCGACTCCTGTTTTACCCGCGAGACTGAAGATAAGGAAGATAAGCAGATAACCGAGGGAAAGGGAACCGGTATCCCCAAGAAAAAGTTTAGCCGGAAATGAATTAAAGATTGTGAAGGCGGCCAGTATTCCTGTCATAGCTACCGCAAGCAGAGACAGCCCTTCTAAATGCAGTAAATAACAAAGTACTGCCGAAACAATAAATAAAACGGTTGAATAACCTGTCAGCAGACCATCAAGCCCGTCAAGGAAGTTCAGCGCATTTATCAGGAGCAGGATTAAGAAAAAACTTAAAACAAAGTCGAAGGGTGGAGGAAGAAGAAAACCTGCAACAGATACAGGTTTGAGGGATGTTTCAAAATAAAGGGTAAGCAGGAACGCGGATATTCCGTGGAATACAATTTTTATGTGCCATTTCAGATGTATGGTATCATCAAGAATTCCGCAAAGGACAATAACAAAAAAACCACTATAAAGCAGTGGGGGAGGACTGAAAAAAGGATTGATAATAATCTGTAATAACAAAAGGGATAAAACAATTACTATTCCCCCCATGCGGGGAATTGTTTTCTGATTTACTCTTCGCTCATCCGAGCTGTCAACTATATTCAGTTTCCTGAGGAATATTATTGCCCCGGGTGTAAGGTAAAGAGTGAGAATAAAACCGGTAAAAAAAACAGTCGTTATAATGGGTATAATTTTTTGCCTCTTTTTTTCTTTATTTCTTCCGTTCTTTTTTTATTTTTAAAATAATAAATATTTTCTTAAATAAAAATATTATAGTTGTTAAAAATGGGAAATGTATTAATTACAGGGGCGACAAGCGGAATAGGGCTGGAACTGGTAAAAATTTTCTGTTCAAAAAATTATAACCTTATAATAACAGGAAGAAACAGCGAAAAACTTGAGGAGCTGAAACAGTTATATTCTGAAAATATAACCAAAACCATCCAGGCTGATTTAGCTAACCCGGGGGGCGCAAAAAAAATATTCAACACTCTCGCGGAGGATAATATTGAAGTTGATATATTAGTAAACAATGCCGGAATTGGTTTATTCAGCAATTATTATGAAGAAGAGCCGGAAAAGATAATTGGATTGATAAATGTAAATATTCTGAATCTTTCCCTTCTGACGAGATACATTCTTCCGGGAATGATAAAAAGAAATTCGGGTAAAATGCTTAATATCGCCTCGACCGCGGCGTTCCGGCCCGGACCTAAGATGGCCTTATACACGTCGGCAAAAACCTGGCTGCTTTCATTTTCAAAATCTTTGAGATCAGAGCTTGCGGATACTGAAATTTCGATAACAGATTTTTGCCCCGGTCCGACAAATACAAACTTTGACAAAAATGCCGGAATCAGCGCTGAAAATCATTCCGGTTTTACCACCAAAGCTGATCCGACCATTGTTGCCGAGAAAGCATTCAGGGCATTGATGAGCAATAAAAGGGTTGTTATTGAGGGAACTAAAAATAAAATTTTCGCGCTTATATCCTCATTTTTGCCGGAATCACTGCTCATAAAGATTATGAAAAATGTGAGGAAATGAGTGGGGGAAACTTTACCTGAAATTAAAAGAAAAAGGATAAGAATTCTTAATTGCCCTGTTGATACTTTCCGGGCTGAGGAATATGTTGAGATAATCGGGGAAAATGTTAAAAACAAAATTCCTGTCACCTATTCCGATGTTGACGCAGGCAAGCTTGCCATGATGCAGCGGAATAAAAATGTATTTGAAAATGTAACACGTAGCGATCTTATTAACTGCGAGGGGCAATGGCTTATCTGGCTTTCAAAACTGTTAAAGAACAAGATTCCTGAGAGAGTAACCGGCGTTGAGCTTTTCGAAAAACTTATCGCCTATGCTGCGGAGAATGGTCTTGGGGTATATTTATTTGGGGCAGGGGAGGAAGTTATCCAAAAAACAGCGGGAATTTTTGCCGGGAGACATGGTTCTGAAGTAATCGCCGGATACAGAAACGGATATTTTGATAAGAAGGAATCAGCGGGAATAGCCGCGGAAATCGCGAAAAGTAAAGCGGATATGTTGTTTGTGGGAATAAAATCTCCCGAAAAGGAGAATTTTCTTTATGAAAACAGGGAGATATTAAAAAATATACCTTTTCGTATGGGTGTCGGGGGAAGTTTTGATGTTGTTTCAGGCTATATAAAAAGAGCTCCTTTATGGGTGCAGAAAATAAGTATGGAGTGGTTTTACCGATTTTTACAGGAGCCGGGTAAAAAATGGAAAATTGAAGTTGTCGACAGCTTTTTGTTTTTATTATATATGGCGGGATACCTGGGCAGATTCAAATGGCCTATGCGGTCGGAGACGGAATGAAAACGGAATAACTTAGATCATGTGGCAATTTTATCAAACGACAAAAAACAATTTCGATGACGACTTGGATTTCGATTTCGGCAGGGGAAAAAAGACTCAGTTTAATGCTAAGATTTTACAGGGAATTAAAATTTACCGATGAGTATTAAAAAATTTCAGTTTGCTGATTACATATTTATCACCGGCAGTTTCGATGAAACCGCTGAATGGTTAGCCGGACTTGCTCAAAGAGAGGGAGAGGCTCAATCTGTTATCACTCATCTTAATGTATATAATTATCATCTTCTGAAAAAAAATGGTGAACTGAAAAGATATATTACAGAAAATAATCATATAATTTTTGATGGTATCGGGATGAAAATCGGGGCGTGGCTGAACGGCCTCGGATGGCTGCCCGATTTAAACGGCACCGATCTTTTTCCGATGGTCATGGATCTGACAAATAAAAACAAAATTTCAATTTTCATTCTCGGCGGAAATGATGAAGCGGCGCGCTCGGCTTCGGAAAAAATATTGGAGAGATGGCCGGGAATCGGAATAGCGGGATATAAAAACGGTTATTTCACAAATGAGGAAGAAACAAAGATCGTAGCCGGTATTAATGCCGTTGAACCGGATATCCTTATAAACAGCAGAGGTTTTTTACCGCAGGAAGATTTTATAAAAAGAAACAGAGAAAAACTTCAGGTTTCCCTTATCTGGAATACCGGGGGGCTGGTTGATTTTATTTCGGGAACAAAACCGCGCGCCCCATTATGGATGAGAACACTAAGAATGGAATGGCTTTTTCGCTTTATGATTGAACCGGGAAGGATGTTTTACCGTAATTTTATAGTAACTCCCCTTTTTCTGTTTGAGATGAATTATAAGGGTATTGGAAAGAAATTAAACAAACGCGGAGGGCAAGATCATAAATAGCGGAAAAAATATTATTCCCCTGCTTATTACTACGGATATAGAAACCGCCTTCGATCATGATCTCGCGCAGCAGGGGGATGTCATAAAAAAACTGTGTGATGAATTGAAGGGATTAAATATACCGGCAACGTTTTTTACCACCGCGGAAGCCGCGGAGCGATTCGCCGATGGATTAAAATCTGTATCAGGATATCACACAATCGGTTGTCATGGATTCGACCATTCCCCTGATGAAAATTACAGATATTTTACATTTGAGCAGGCGGATAACAATATCAAAAAAGCCACAGAAAAAATTTACCGGCATCTCGATATAAGACCGGTTCATTTCCGCGGGCCGAGTATGACAACCTCGGCTGCCGCGCAGGAGGCGCTGATTAAACATGGTTATCTGAGCGACTATTCTGTATGCCCCGGAAGGATTGAATTCAGCTCAAAAGGCTGGGAAAAAGGCTGGCTGAAGGCGCCATCGGTTCCTTATCACCCTGCGAGAGGAAATCCATTCAGCATGGGGGAGCTGCCCCTGCTCACGGTTCCGTTAAACAGTCTGGCAATCCCTTTTACCTCCGGCTCACTTTATTTATTCGGGCTTACTCTTATGAAGTTATTCTTCAGGAAATTATACAGGAATGCTGTCAGAAAAAAGGGAGTAATTGTTTATTTGTTTCACTCTTATGAGTTCTGTGATTTTAATGAAGATGGAAACTCCGGCAAACAGAAATTTCTTCATAAATTTTACAGACAGGATCGGGGAATAAGGAGTGAGGCTCATTTAAAATTGTTAAAATACATGATCTCTTTTCCGGGTATTAAAGCAATGAACGGGGATCAATTTTTCAAATGGAGGAGCATATCTACAAGAGTATAAACAAGCTGATAGCGAGGATACTGAGATCACCCGCATATCTTATCCTCTTTGTTACCGACAAATGCTGGATGAAATGCAGTCATTGCTGGTTTAATGAAGAGTGGAAAAAGAATAATCTTTCCGGGGGTGTTTTGTCTTTTGAAGAACTGGAGAAGCTGGCCGAGTCAATCGGCAGTATTCGTTTTCTCAGTCTTACAGGAGGGGAAGCTTTTATGAGGGATGATATTGTTGATATTGGAGAACTTTTTGCCGCGAAAACAAAACTTTCCCGTTATCAGATACCCACTTCCGGGTTTAATACCGATAAGATAACCAGGGATACGGAATCTTTACTAAAGCGGCTTCCCGGTATTCCTTTCAGAGTGGATGTATCTCTCGACGGACCTGAAAAAATTCACGATGAGATAAGAAACCGTAAAGGCAGTTTTGCCGCAGCGGTGAACACTATCAGCGAACTTGTTAAAATCAAAAAACGCTTTGACTATTTTGACCTTGGCATCATAACAACAATCTCCGGCAAAAATCAGAATTCACTTGAAGAAATGGCAGAAATTATAGAGGAGATAAATCCCGGTGGTGAATGGATGGTCAATATTACCAGAGGCGACCCGAGAGACAGTGAAGCCGCGAACACCGATGTTAACCGCTATATAGAGGCTCACGAGATTATACGCCGGTCGGTTGCCGATGGCAAAATGGGTTCTCATTCAGGACACTCCGACGCGAAGCTTCTCACGGCAAAAAATATAGTCCGCAGGAAAACAATTATAGATATAATGAATGGAAAAGGAAAAGGAGGGGCATGTGCTGCCGGTTCGGCCGGAGGGGTGATTTACCCTGATGGTTCTGTTTATCCATGTGAGATGCTGAATAAAAGTTTCGGCAACCTGAGGGATTATAATTATTCACTTTCTGATATCTGGAATTCACCGAAAGCGGATGAAATAAGGGATTATATAGAAGAAAGCAAATGTGTCTGCACACAGGAATGTTTTCTTTCGATAAGTCTTCTTATTCGTCCCGGCGCGGTTTTAAGAATTTTAAAGGAAAGAATGAAGATGTTTTTATGAATCCGGCGGCCAGGGTAACTCCCCGATATTTTGAATTGCATGTTTTTAAAAATGGGGATATGAGAAAATCCGGGATGGTGTTTTTTGTGTCACTGAAATGAAAATTCAGAACTCCTTAACACTCGCAAAATGAAATCGCGGAAGTTTATCGTGAATTATTTTATCCCAGTTCTCAATATAAACAGTAGTTCTCATTCATCAAACAAACAATAAAATTGATGCTACATTTTAAAGGATGAAAAAGTTGTCTCTGTCGTCCCTGACGGGACTTCTTGTGATTGAATGTTGCCCGTTTTCCCCACAATGAATTGCGGGGCTATTTTCTGTCAGCCTGTCAGACGCGGCGGATCCCTGGCGGGACTTTCTTCCAGACTTTTATCCCGCGATTTTATTTTGCGAATGAATCCATGTAAGTAATTGTTTTTTTATAACCGGGATCAGGAGTTCTGGAATTGCCGGGGAAGAAAAGTTTTTCTGCCCAGGCAATGGTTTGAATTTTTTATTTCAAAAGTGTCATTTTTTTTGTAGAAACAAATTTGCTGCCATCTGATAATTCAACGGTGACCTTGTAAATGTATACTCCGGCGGCGAAACCGGCGGTATCCCAGTTAACTTTATGATACACGGCCTCCTTTTTCCCGTCAACAAGAACCGCCATTTTCTGCCCGAGTAAATTATATACAGTCAGTTTTACATTTCCGGCTGATGGAAGACTAAAGGAGATTGTGGTAGAGGGATTGAACGGATTTGGGTAGTTCTGGAAAAGAGCGAAATCATCCGGACTCAGGCTTTCCAGTTTCAGAACCTCAGAATAGTTCGAAGCGCCGTCAAAATCAATCTGTTTCAGTCTGTAGGATATTTTGTCCCCCGCAGAAATATTATCAGTAAAAGAATATCGCAGAGTTTCTGTCGAATTACCGGCCCCGTTTATAAAAGCGATTTCTTTCCAGTCAGAATTTTCTTCCATTCTTTCAATCGCGAATCCCATGTTGTTAACTTCGGTTACTGTTTCCCAGGATAGAAGAACTTCGTTTCCTGAAATATCGGCGCTGAAGTTTGTGAGTTCGACCGGAACAGGAGCGAGATCAAATTCCCAAACGCCGAAAGATTCAAGCGCCGCGTAAAGTTTATTATCAATCCGCAGCAGGTCATAGACTTCCGGATATTCGCCCCGCGAATCGGAAGGCAATCCTTCAGAAATATTTTCCCACATGCCCGAAGATTCATTCAGAGAAAATACTCCTTTGTTTTCACTTGCCGCAAATAAAGTTTCGACATTGCTTAAAAGAGAAAAAATTTCATCATCAATCCAGCCAAAATCTTCTATCCACTGGTTTTGGTTATAATCATAATAATACAGATCATATGACCGGGTGGCGGCATATAATCTGCCCTTGTGTTTTTCCAGTTTTGTGATAAAAGGATTGGCTGAAAACCCGTTGTTCATTTCATTCCAGGAAGTTCCTTCATCTGTGCTGTAATAAACTCCTGTTGTGCGGCTGGCGTAGAGTGTATCCTGAAACCAGTAAGAGTCCTGAACATCGCCGGTGCCGGGAAGGGATGTTTCTTCCCAGGTGTCGCCAAAATCGGAAGAACGCCAGAGATCGATATTAAACCCGACTACAGAGGCAAAAATATAATTTTCTCCTCCCTCAACATCAGAAATATAACTGAAGGTTATCGGGTATTCCCCCGCTTTTTCCCATGTGGCGCCGTCATCATCACTTTTGTAAATGCCATCTCCATCCGAGCCGGCAAATAAATATCCGTTCCAGCTTAGAATGGAGTGATAACCTCTTTCAGTGGCTCCCTCATTGGAAAGCTGCCACAAATCGGAGCTGGCTGGTTTTTGCCAGATTTCTCCAAAATCAGCGAATAAAGTTCCGGTGAAAAGAGTTCCGTTATAATCTTCGAGCGATCTTGCCGAGACCGCGATTACGCCGTTATGAAGGTTGGTCCATTCAGTTCCGTTCCAGCTATACGCGCCTCTGAACTGTGAACCGGCAAAGATATGATTTTCATCGGCGTAAACACCATTTACAGTCATATACTGTGGCATTCCGGCGCTCATCTGATGCCACAAGGCGCCATGATTATCGGTCCAGGAAACCCTGTCTCCGGTGCCGGCATAAACCTTCCCGTTTAATGTTACCATATTGCGGGGACTGTTGCCTGTATATCCGTTTGTCGTCTCTTCCCAGTTTTCCCCGAAATCGGAACTTCGGTAAACAGCATTCAATCCCCCCGCGAATAGATATTCTCCATCGTATACTGAAGAGAAAAAGTACCTGTTGTCAGGATCAATCCCTTCCTCCTTTTTCTCCCAGACCATCTGATCATTCAGGCGGTAGAACGCGTCCCCGGTCCCGGCGAAGAGATAATCTCCGGCAGAGGTTATTGTTCTTATCGATTTGTAACCGGTTATACCTTCATTGAGTTCTGTCCAGTTATTCCCGTTATCGGTTGAGTAATAAACTCCGTCAAAATAAGTCCCTATCCAGAGTGTGTCATTTTTGAAATATATTGCCTGAATAGAAATAGAAACGCCATTAATGCCGGTGGTAACATCAACCCAGTTTTCTCCCGAATCGGAACTTCTGTATATCCCCTTATTTTGTGTTCCGGCGAAAAGATATTCGTCATTACCGGCGATCACATTTATTCTGTTGATATAAGGCATTCCTGATATCTTCAACTCCCAGGATTCTCCACCGTCGATTGACCGCAGAACCGAGCCATAACTAAAATACCCGGCTGCCATAAAATAACTGCCTTTATGAGAGGTTATTGAGTTTATCGATCCGCCCGATGGGCCGTTGGAGGAAGTCCATTGCGCCGAAAGGCTTCCGTAACTAAATAAAATCAGTATAAATATTGTTCTCATTTTCTTCCCCGTGTTATAATAGATGTCGTATCTTTTTAATGCGAAAAAGATACAGGAAGTTCAAAATGAAAGGGAGGAAAAGTTCTCAGGTATTAAATAGTCTGTTTACCCAGTTTGTAAAAACTATCGCTGCGGAAGAAGCCGGATTTAAATACTGTTTTGTTATTGCCAGTCCTATTGGCGTACCCGGATCTTCCTGCCATGCCAGCCAGGTATGAATTTTTGCTTTGGGCTTGTCAGCCGCTTTATACCTGTTTAAATTTTTTAATTCGATTGAATTGAGGGCCTTTTCAACTTCTTCAATAAGGTTGTCATCATCCGGAATCATCATTTCAATAAAATCTTCCAGAATTCCTGTCTGCCTGTTATCCGGCATTATCCATAAGCCAATGGAGGGAAGGTTCTCAGCTACGACTACCAATCCTTCCGCCGGGAAATTTACCGGAATATCATACCCGGCCCTTGTTAGTATTCCTCTTACAGATTCCCATCTTGCCGATATGTTAATGTCGGCGTCAAGCAATATTCCGATTGTCCGGTAATCGGTTTTCAAATAAACGGGCAGACTTTTTAGCAAATTATTATATCCGCCTGTGGATTTTATTTCAAATGTTTCGCTAATATTTCTTCTGCCGAAAATTGCTTTGCAAACATGCAGATCGTCATTTCCCTCAACAAGTAAAATTTGCCCCATGATTTACCTCAGATTTATCTCTTCTTCAGCGGCAATATTTAACTCGTCCCCGCTGAACCTGACAGATTGCATCACTCCGTTCCTATCAAACAAACGATAAACATTCCCGGATACTTCGCTATTTTTCAGAGATCTTGCAAGTGAAGTTATTGTGTCTGAGCTGTGTGTTGTAGCAAAAACCTGCACATCCAGATTTTCGGCAACCCCGGCTATCACTTTCCAGAGATCTTCCTGGGTAGAATAATGCAGTCCGTTTTCAAATTCATCGATTAGCAAATATCCATCTTTGCAGTTGACGAGCGCTAAAACAATATGAAATATTTTAATTACCCCGTCACCCAGAGCTTTTAAAGGATGTAAATTTTTCTCTCCGAGTAATTTGACAACCGGTATTCTTGGACTCACGTAGTTGCCTTCTCCAATGAAAGTGAGTTTATCAATCCTCTCATCGATCATCTTAAGAGAGGAAATAATAATATCTTCGTCTTTGGTAAGCACAATATTGTCCCAAAGAGTCGAATACATTTCACTACCGTTGTTTCTGGATGAAATAAATAAACCACGACTGATGAAATTTTGAAAATGAGTCGATGTGAAAATTTCGGAATTGAGAGGGATAATAATTTCTATTTCAGGATTTACAATATGTAATCCGGCGCCAGCTATTTCATTGTTGCTAATACTTTTATCATATACAGCGTGTTTTATTTTCCCGACAATCGATCTCCGGGCATTTTCTCTTCGATCAATAATTTCTTCCTCGATATATTTAACAAGATTCAGAGTAAGGAACATTCCATTTCTGTTTGTAATGTTTTCTTTATCAGGTTTGATTACAATCATACTTCTCTCATCAAAATCAACTATCCTTTTGTTAAATAACGAGGATAACATTTCAAAATTACCCTGATATTTATTCAAACCTTTTATATGTTTGAATTCATCTCTTGTCGCCAGCAAGTGTTTTAAATATTCTGGATTACCTCCATTTATACATAACGACAAAGCCTCAAGCAGAGAAGATTTCCCGGTGTTGTTTTTCCCTGTTATTAAGTTTATTCTTCCAAGATCTGCAAGTTTCAGATTCTTCAGAGTTCTGTAATTTTTTATTTCAAGCTGCTTTATCATTAGGTTAATCCGGGAGTTGATAGTTTATTATTTACCTATTTAAAAAGAAATTTAAGAAAAGAAAAGGATTAAGTCAAAGGCAGGGATGACTATGTGTTTTAAAAAGAAAAAAGCGGCCCAAAGCCGCTTTTTTTTAGGAAATGCGAAAAATTTTATTTGTTGAGAAGCATCTTTTTCGTGATTGTATTTCCGGCGTGATATACGGTGTAAAAGTACGCGCCGCTTGAAAGACCGGTCGCGTCAAAAGTAACGTTGTGGCTTCCTGCTGTCTGTTCACCATCAATAAGTTTGGCGGTCAGACGACCAAGCATATCATATACTCTTACAGAAACAAATCCGTCTGAAGGAATGGAGTAGCTGATTGATGTAGTCGGGTTGAAAGGATTGGGATAATTCTGGGCTACTGTAAAGTCAGCGGGGATAACAGAATCATCTTCAACACCGGTTACGGTTTCAGGAATAATTCCGGCGAAAAGATCAAAACCGGCGCCGCGTCCATCTGTCCATACAGGAACAACATTTTCGCCTGATTTAACGATTGTTGTATAATCGCCGATATAGTTGCCAAGCATAATGCTTTCAGGATCGAATGAGCTTGTCGAAATGTTTTCTTCGGTAAATGACATTCCGGCATCGGTTGATACAGCCATGTAGCTGCTAACCATTTTATTAGCCTGATCATCACGTGAATCCTGGTAAACAATATAAACAACCCCGTTGCTCACAAGAATTTCGGGAAGGAACTGATCATTGAGAGTCTGGTCGCTGTTAACTCTTATTGCCTCTGCCCATGAAGAACCATGGTCATTTGATTTAACAAGATAAATATCTGAGAGATCATCACCGTTTCTGGCGCTGAAGGTTATGAATAGTTCACCCGTGGCTGAGTTTTCGGCAATCCTGGGATAACTTTTTACCCTTACGCCTGTTTCTCCATCCTGTTTGAGAAGGAAAGCGTTACCGAGCTGATTTCCCGAATGAACAAATTCGGCTGCTGTAACGGGGGCTTCAAAGTTAACGCCATCTGATGAAAGTCTTGTTTCGATTACGCTGTTATTCATAAGGTAAGCTGCCATAACAGAGCCGTCAGCAAGAAGAATGACGTCCGAAGTATGAACCATTCCTGATGCGATGATCACAGGGTCGCTGAATGACTGAGCGCCATCTTCGCTATAAGCATAGTATATTTTATTACCCGAAAGGGTGATGTTTGTCCATGTAACGAATACCTTTCCGTTGCCGGCGGTAATCGCGGGGCGGTCTTCAAACTGAAGCGGGTCATTATTTTCTTTAACCGTAATAGCGGTTTCCATCCATGAAGCGCCGTTATCTTCAGATACGTTTACGTAAATGCCGTCGCCATTTCCGGCAACTTCATAATGCAGCATAGCGTAATAAAGATTTCCTGACTCATCATAAGCGAGCGCCGGGTCGGCCGCGTCGGTAAAGCTGCCATTGCCTGAAAGAGGAATAAAAGTTGTTGACCAGCTTGCTCCTTTATCATTCGATAGAAAGAGCCGCG
>CAXXGF010000075.1:0-65519 GCA_963677445.2 Melioribacteraceae bacterium
GCCGATACAGCGTTAAGTTTTCCCAGTTTATATGCGGCAAATTCCCTGATATCAGCTCTGCTGTCGGATAGCAGTGTTATTAAGTGGGGAATAGTTTCCTTTCCATGCAGCGCGAGATCATCAATAAGTGGGAATATATCTCTTCTCGACGCTGCCTGCTCTAACATTGATAATGTTTCTTCGATGGAAAATTCCGGTCCGGAAGGGAGAGCCTGCCGGATGCCCCTTGCGGTTTCACTGTTGTTTTTTGTAAAATCAGCAAAAGGAACTGACGCGAGTAAAAAAATTATTGTATAAAAAATAGTCAGTATAACAGCTTCCGATTTCTTCCGGGGCATTTCTTTTTTGAAAAATATTCTGACAGGGGCTTTAAATATACCGGAAAACCATTTAGCGCCAGGAAAAACATGCTCAGCGCGAACTGTCCGAATACAGGAAGAAAAAGCACAAAAGCTCCCCGACCCATACCCGGCCGCTTTTTTTTATCGAGAATCCTGTTATTATCGCGATTATTACGAAAGCAAGGCAAATATAGCCAATCACCCGAAGGTTATAAGAGGAAATATAAATATCAGATTTGAACATGCTGAATTGATCCGCACCCTGGTCAAATCCGGGGGAGCCTACCACTTTGCCCACTACCGGGTCAAGCAGTTTGGGTAGTTCTGTAAACGCGAACATCAAAGCGACTGAGAAAACCAGGGATAATAAAAAGTGCGCCAAATCCTTTTTGTGAACTGTTTTTCCACGGTCTTCTCCCGGTTTGTTTAGAAGCTGTTAACCGCAATTTATAAAAATTTTCAGTCAGTATCGGATAAATAGAAAAAATATTCATCATCGAAATTGTAATCAACATAAACAGTAATTGTTTTCTCATCCATATTATAAATAGCCGACCATTCGGTGGAAGACCATCCTACATTTTTTAATATATTGGTCGCGTCGATAATTCCGGCGTTTCCCTGTACCGATTCCAGTGAATTGTAAATATAGTTAAATCGCGGGCAGGCCGACTTCTGCTGATCGACAGATACTCCGACCACAGGTGAATTTGTTATCACCTGCCAGGGAGCGTTATTTATCACCGCTTTAATTTTGCCATCCGATAGTTCCAGCACAGCCGATTTGCCTGATGGATCGGCGACAAGGGTATGAATTCCCAGGTTATTGAGATCGGGGCAGCAGATGTTATACTTTTCAGCTATTTCTATCGCTTCATCAACATTCGCGGCATGGTCCATTATTTCTCTCACAAGCAAAGTAATCCAGATCGATTTTTTCCCCGCTTCACTTTCCAGGGAAGAGAACGCACATTCGCCAGTCCCGCCGTCACTCCCATTTCATTTATTCCGTCCGGGCAGTGAAAAGGGGCTTCCAGCAGATTCAGCTTCTGCTCGTATGGAAGAGTTGTTACATCTGTTCCGGGTTCATAACCGAAGTCTCTCATCCTTACAAATGTCATGGAAGAAAAACCGTCGGAAGGATTGGTTCTTACCAGCATAGTAAGGCATTTCCAGCCGGCCGGGTTGTCAAAACTTCTGCCGAATATTTTTTTCTCGGGATTTCCGAAAACCGAAAACAGCGAACAGTGATATTCGGGGGTATTTCCCTCTGTATTGGCGCCGTATGAAGTCCCGAGAAAACGGCTGTTTACCTGGTCGAGGATTTCAGAGTAATCTCCGTGGAAGGTCATTTCATAGAGGTTGTCTGATATTTTGGCAAGGCTGTTAATGGTTTTAAGGGTATCCGGTTTTTCTAATTTGCCGTTGGCAGTAAGCATATTGTTTTCTTCTTTGCAGCCGAACAATATTAGAAGGGATATAAATACAAAAATTTGTTTCATTATTTTTCTCCAATCCGTTTCTTACGAAATAAAAACAAGCCGGACTCCTTTTTCAATGACAATTTTTGTTGTGTAAACGATTTTCTCTATTTGTTCAGACGATTTTAATGGGTTGTTTGTGCGGTGAAAACGGGTGGGGAATGTATCGGCACTAAATGATAATGTGATGGATTACCAATAATTGGCATTTATCCAATGTGGGGACGCCCCTTGTGGGTGCCTAAAAGGGGAGGTCGCCCAATCCGGGAGGGTACCCACAAGGGATACCCCTACGATATTTTTATTGATAATCGTATTGGTGGTTATTTTGAAAATAATCCGGAGATGGAGTTTCTTAAATTTTCTGCCTGTTCCAATTTGATAAATCTTTTACCGGTCAACTTTTCGAAAATGTTTTCAACAAGGATATTGTTGTTTTCAATCGTCAATTCTGAAAACCGTTCCTGTTTATTGATATCTTTGAAGAGGATTTTTCCATCGCCGAAATTAAATTCGCCTAAATTGATCTCTTCTCCCCCGTTTTCCACCGTCCTGAAGGATATCGTCATGGATGTAGGATTATACACAATGCTCCATTGTGTATCGGACATCCTTACTTTATCGAGTATGCCGAATCCATATTCCGTGATATCCTTATCGCCGGTGTACAAATCTGCCATGGCTCCGGCGATTACAAATCTTTCACAGTTCTGGTTTCCTTTCGGCAGTTCTCTTTCACCGCCAAACGCTTTAAATTTAAAGGAATAATCAAGGCATTCAGAATAACTGTTATTTGACAAGGCCTCAACCGGCAGATCTTTACCGGTATAAACAGATACTCCCGATTTGTGAAATTCGATTACCGAGCTGTTTCCCTCCGCGTCTGTGAGAATGTAATGCAACCTGAACATAAGGGCGCTTACATTGATTTCCCTGGTAACCGCCGCCGCTTCCTCCACATTCCGGAAATTATCAAGAACATACTGAATTAATTGAAATTCATTAAGCGCCGGAATGTTCTCTTTATCGGGACAGGATGTAAGGAAATATGAAAGCTCCTCCATCACCAGCCCTTTTTCATTCATGCCGCCCAATGGCATTCCATAACCAAACTGGTTAAAAGTTACACTGCCATATTGAGCTTTCCATTGAAGCGGGATTAGGTTTTCATTCACAATAGCTGTTTTTTGCTCTCCCCGTTGGTTTACAATGATGTAACCGTCGGCGAAATCCCAGTCGAGGTTTTTACAAAGAACAACGCCGGCCTCCGACTTTATCACAAATCCCGTGCAGGGATAAAAGTCTGTGGATAAAGAGAAGAGGATTATAAAAATCAGCAGTTTATTGAGCATTTTGATTCAGCATAAATATTCTGTAAGGATCGGTTACATTTTTTCCCAGGTGGATTTGCGATGTTGTGAAATAAATATCCCCCTGGCGGGTGATTGAAAAACTGTCGGGCCATTTTATCAGGCTGTCCCTGACAACGGTTTCCACATGATTTGTTTCCGGATTATAGGTTCTGATGGCGTTCATTTCGATTGATGTCAGATAGAGAATACCATTCCGGTCGAATTCAATACCGTCGCAGGCGCCGGTTTTCGCTGTATATTCAACCATTTTGGAGATAGTATCTTTTGGAATGCTGAAATTCCTCAGGTGTCCGGTGTTTATTCTGTAGAGGCTTCTTCCCGTAAGGGCCTGGTAATAGAGATATTCACCATCGGGGGTAAGGGCAATGCCGTCGGAGTGAACTTTCATCGGCAGAACTTTCTCCTCCACTACAAGTCTGAAGTTTTCAGCCATCACCGAAGGATGTCCGGCCAGGAGTCTGCGGCATTCACCCGTTTCAAGATTTAATACAAGAATAGCCCCCATACCGGAATCGGTCATGTAAGCGTATCCTTTGTCATTATCGATTCTTACATCATTCAGATATGAATTTTTTGGAGCGAGTTTTTCATCAAAGATATATTTTTTGAGAAGTTTTCCCGAACGAATCTCAAATTTCATCAGTTTGGCGCCACCCTCAACAACCCCTTTGAACATCGGGTTGGCCGGATCAAGTATCCAGAGGCAGTTCGTTTTGTCGATATAAACACTCTGCACACATACAAAATATGTCGATGGGGATTTAGCCGAATCGGGTGTGTTCCAGTTATCATCGGGCCAGGGGGCTTTCGCGCCCGAAGGTAAAACTTCAGCTACCGATAAAGGTATATCAGGCGACCACCTGGGATAATTCACAAAAATTCTTCCTTCGGTTGAAACCGCGACCCCCGTCCATTGATCCTTTGATTCCGCTATGAGTTTGAGTCTGGATTCTTCACCGCCTCCGCATCCTGCCGCGATTATTACTAATATTATTAAAAAAAACATTCTCTTCATTGTTTTCCCCGTATTGATCAGAAAATTAAAAATAATTTATTTGGCGTACCTTTTCAAGCCGGAAAATATCAGAAAGATATGTATTGACAAAAATCTCTGCAATTGAAAGATTTAGAAAATTATAATACGTAAGGTAAATGTAAAAGAAAAGTAAATTCAGATAACCTTTGACATAAAGCCAAGACATTTGTTAAATACTCTGAATTTTCAATGTAATTACTAAGCTTGTGGGGTATTGTAAACCAAATGTAGGATGATGTTGATACAATTAAGTTGACGGCAAGTTAAGAAAATGTTAAATTAATAAAAAAATAACCGACATATACTTGACATTTATTGCTAAAAAACTATTTTGACAAGTAAATGTCGCCAAAATATTATTATTATATTTATGGGGAGAAAAATGAGTATGGAAATTTTCATTGGCATTTCATTAATTGATATGATTAATTTGTCATTAACCATCATAATAGCTTATAGCACATCTTATACTCTCTTGGAATCAATTAAATTCCATAATTATCAAATGAAGGCAAAAATTGCTATTGAGTGTTTTGAAACCACCCAAAGATCTAAACAGGCTATTGACAATTCTGACATTATTTCCATTATTGAAGCGTATAAAAAACATTGTAAAACATCAGGATTTCCATGCGAAAATAAATTTCTTCGTATGGAAATCATCAATATTGGGAAAGTCTATATTATTGATTATGAAATATTTATATTGGTAAAAATAAAACCAGGAGAAAAATTAGGGAGAAATTTAATAGCCTCACAAAAATGTAAACTGACATATCAGAGTAAACGGATTCTTAAGCCAGAAGAACGAGAGTTAGTAACTATCTGTGATATTTCAGGATTTCCAGAGGCTGATTTTGTCTGTAAAGTGAAATATACTGATACGAAGGGAAAAAGATATAATGGATACATTGGACAAAAAAAATGGGAGATTCGAAATGCTATTTAATAGTCCCAAATGTTATTTTTAATTAATAAGGAAGCGAAAGATGATTAGTTCTGAAATACCTGAAAACAATATACATCCCGGACAATACATTAAACGACATATTTTGGAAAATAAGGGGTATACACAAAAAGAACTTGCTGAAAAATTAAATGTATCCAGACAGACGATCAATCAGATTGTGGGAGGACACTCAAATCTTACTACCGGTGTCGCGATGAAATTCGCGAAAGAGTTTGGTGGCACTCTTGAATTTTGGCTCGATCTGCAGAGGAAATATAAAGATACACAGGAGTATGATCTGAGCTCGATTGAACAGATTAAAAAAATCTGGTCAGTCCATGGTAGTCACACACTGGTTGATTTCGAAATAGAGCAGGGAATTGATGCCGGGATTTTTGGTGTGAATTTTTCAAAAGACAGAGTTCAGCCCGCAAGCTATGATCTACGAGTAGGTAAAAAAGTGATCATCAATAATAAAAATATTGATTTAGAAAAGAATGATGAAATCACCATTAACCCGGGTGAAATTGTCCATATTTTTACACTTGAAGAATTTGATCTTCCAACTTTTATAATGGGCAGAGTAGGTCCGATGTCTACGCTTCAAATGAGTGGAGTATCAACCCTTCATGGTCTACAAATTGATCCAGGCTTTAAAGATGGTCCTTTAAGAATAACGCTCATCAATCTTGACAATTCAAACATACTTAATCTCGATTTTGGCCAACCATTTGTTTCTACAGAATTGCAGTTTCTATCTGTGGAGCCGAGAGAATCATACAAAAATAAAAAACAAACCGTAAATAATGATGGGAGCAACCTTTCTGGAAAAACCATTTTTTCCGAAAAAATAATAACAGATGAAAATGAACCTATTACTGAAGATGACCTTAAGGATGCCAAAGCTATTTACAGAATTGCCAAACTGTTAAAAAGCAGTGGAATTTAATCTATATGTACATAGGAAAAATACGGCAATAGACCTAACTCTTTTTTTAGTTTTTAAAATTTCCTTGCTTTTTTCTGTTGTTATAAATATGTGAGAGTTATAGATGAAGTGTTTGAAAACATTTGTGTAGCTTAATAAAAAATGTATTCTATTGAATGAATTCTTATTTTTGATAAAATAAGTTTAAACTTAGAGAATTATTATGATTTTACTCAAAGATATTATCCTTATCCTTTTTACAGCTATTGTTGTAATTCTGATTCTTTCTAAGCTGAAAATTCCGCCGGTAATCGGGTTTCTTCTTACCGGAATAATAATCGGCCCTTTCTCGTTCGGACTTGTCGATTCAGTAGGAGAAATAGAGGTTCTCGCCGAAATAGGCGTCATTCTTCTGATGTTCAGCATCGGACTGGAATTTTCAGTTGATAAAATTAAAGCGATGATGAAAGACTTCCTCTTTTTCGGAGGATTGCAGGTGGCTACATGCTGGCTGATATTTTTTATCATAATCAACTTCTTCGGATTAACTTTAACGCAATCGATTGTAGGGGGATTTATACTCGCTTTAAGCAGCACCGCCATAGTGCTGAAACTGCTTCAGGATAATGATGAGATAAACAGCCCGCCCGGACTTAAAATGACAGGCATATTGTTGTTTCAGGATGTGGTTATCATTCCCGCCATGATATTTCTTCCCTTTGTCAACCAGCTCGGAGAGGGGGAAACCGGAAATATAGTTACAAGTCTGCTTATCGCTGTTGGAGGAGTTATACTAATACTCCTTTTGAGCAAATATCTGCTTCCCTTTCTTTTTAAGGTGATATTAAAATTAAGGATACCTGATCTTCAGACCGTAACAATTTTTGTTTTCCTTTTTGGAGTAGCCTTTATTTCATATAAACTGGGTATATCACTGGCGATGGGCGCCTTTATTGTTGGCATCGCGCTCTCAGATACCGATTACGCTCACCAGATAAACACCGATTTTGTCCCTTCCCGACACATCTTTAATTCCATATTTTTCATATCAATAGGGATGTTTGTGAATGTATCCTTTTTCATAAACAATATTCCCGAAGTTCTTCTTTTCACAATTATTATTATTTCGGTGAAGATCTTTTTTATAACCCTCCTTTTTATTATTTCACGGCATCCTCTTAGTGTGGGAATAATTACAGCGTTCAGTCTGGCCCATATCGGGGAATTTTCATTTATTCTGCTCAGGGAAGCTCAGGAGCATGAGATATTCAGCTCCGATACACACCAGGTTTTCCTGTCATCGGCAATCCTTAGTATGTTCCTGATTCCTGTGGCTATTAAAACGGGTAAAAGCATAGCTGCTTCAGGAAAATTTAAAACTGAGATAAAAAAGGGGGAAGTTAAAAAAACTCTATCAAATCATACAATTATCGCCGGTTATGGAATAAATGGCCGGAATATTTCCAGAATTCTGAAACTTCTCGATATACCATATGAAATAATAGAGATGAATCCGCAGACAGTTTCAGAATATAAATTGAAAGGGGAGCCAATACGATTCGGCAATATTGACCACAGGGATAATCTGAAACACATCGGGATTGAAAAAGCCTCTCTTTTGATTATCGCGATCAATGATATTGAAGCCGCGAAAAAAAGTGTCGGGGCGGCCAGATCATTAAGCTCCAAAGTAAAGATAATTGTAAGAGTGAATTATATTTCACAGGTTGAAACCCTCTATAAAGGGGGCGCCGACCTGGTACTTTCGCAGGATATGGAGACGTCGCTGATTTTTATCAATCATATCCTGAAATATTACAATATCCCCGATCATGTAAGCCGCATTCAGACAAACCTTCTGCGTGAAGAACATTACAGTTTCTTTTATAATAAAGAAAACAGGGATCACTGGCGGGTGGCTCTGCTTGATTGCATTGAGCAGGATAATGAACTGTTTTTTGTCGGGTCTTACTCAAAATTTGTCTCCCGCAAAATAGAAGAGCTTGAACCCTGGAATATGGAGGGAGTTAATGTTATAGGAGTAATAAGGAACAGCGCCGTTATCTCAAAAGAACTCTCCGAACTTAAGCTTGAAAAATTTGATACGATCATATTCTCCGGATTTCATAAAAAGGTATATGAGGCTCTTCACTGGATGGAGGAGAACAATTGAATATACCTGAAACATTTCTCTATGATGAAAACAACAGGATAGTATGCCACAGTATCCGGGGTAAAATGAGTGTGAAAACAGCTCTGACAGGTGTTGAGGATGCTTTGGAATTTGTGCGGAGAGTTGTAAAAAAATATGGCAGATTTAATCTGCTTCTTGATGTAAAGGAGTATATATTCGAAGATATTGAGGCGCATAAAGTCTGGTCACTCGGTTTTAAGGAAAATGAAATCCTCAAAAAATATGTAATAAAAACTGCCGTTGTTGGTGAGGACAGCCTGAAACTTCAGACAGAAAAAGAAATGATGGAAACCGATCAGCTCAGTTTTTTTACGGATATTGATGAGGCTGCGGACTGGCTCTCATTATGATTAATGATCCGGGTACTTATAATCGTTTGTTAAGCGAATGTAATTACCCACTACATCAATATGTCATGCGGTTTATATTTCAAATATTAATAAAATAGAATGATAACATTGGGACGATAATCCATTGTTATAAAACTCTTTACAACCTCACCCCAACCCCTCTTACGCCACGGCGCACTTTAAAAGCCCTATCAAAGTGAGGGATTTTCCCGGGGGATGCCTCTGGCAAGGGTGGGGTCGGAATGCCGGAAAAAAACTTCTTCTTTGCTAATTAACATTTTACTCGTTGATAAATCTCTTACCATCTTGCGTAGAATAGAATAAACTCCCTGAAAAACATCTCTTTAGGAGATGCATAAAATGGCGCATAATTTATAATATTATTAAAAATAATACAATGATAATATATTGGTTCTATACATTATTCACCGAGATAAAAAAAGACCCGCCCAAGTTGTTTTATTGTTAGATTTTCTTCATTTTTATTTTGCGAATGAAATCCTGTAAGTTATTGTTTTTTATTATTGGGATCAGGAGTTCTGAAACTGTTAACGGAATAATTATATTTATTAATCAGAGTTGAAAATGCAAAAATATTTTATCTTGTTGTTAATGATATCTATGTTCTCCGGCTGCGCAGAACAATATCAGCCTCTTAAAAAAATCAATTCGGATAATAGTAACTCCAGGCTCATTATTTATCCTGTTTCCCCAAAAGATGAATTTGGTCCTAAAAATAATATCGCTGTAATTGAACACCCGATTGTAATAAGTGACAGCGCTGTTATTTCACAAATTAAAAATGAGTGGTTGCTAACAAAAACAATACCATCAAATAAACCTTATATGATGTATAAGGCTATTTTTTATGTAAATAACAGAGCAAGAGAATACTGTTTCTTTGATGATAAATTTCAGCTATTATTCAGTGAGGGAAGTTTTTACCATTTTTCCGGGACACTTCTGTTTAAGCATAAAACATCATTTCAAGATTGTCCCGATTATTATCTTTCATTTGATGATGTATATTCCGCGCGGGCTTTAAGAAAAGGAATGTCGGATATGGGGGGGATTATAATAGAAAAGGAAGGTCAGTGTGAAAAGTGGAGAAGTTTTGAAGGAAGATTTGAGATACCTTTTATTGATGACACCCTTACTCATGAAGAGAAATGGAATGAGTTGGAAGATACCGTAAAGACATTTATTGATAGGAATGAGTTTGGATATTGTTATCGTTCCGACACTCACATCATTTATCTTTCATGCGATGAGATAGTATCGGATTCCCTTTTTCCAATCTATGATATTTTAGGAGAATATCATAAATATTCCTCAATCGGCTTCCGGACGATAGGTGTTAGCAAGTCTGATATAGAATTAATTGCCGAAATCAACAATGCTTCAATATCAAAGATCACCGGGAGAGAATGAAAAAAAGGACAGAATTAAATTCCGTCCTACAATTTTTGAATGAGTATCGCGGCGCTTTCAGGGGGCATCTGAATTTTAAGAGCGCCTTTATCTTTCCGCTGAACTTTATATCCCGATAATATCTCTTCATACTGATTATCATATTTAACAGAAATGTCAATTTCCCCGGTTTTATCGCTAACGTTAAAAATGGCGATAGCTTCATTCTTCCCGTCATACCTGCTATAGGCGAGTAATTTTCTTTCATTATCAGTAATAAGGAATTCCAGTTTTCCTGTCTGAAGAACCGGGTTATCATTTCGGATTTTTATCATTTCCCTGTACATGGAGAATATTCTTTCGTCAAATTTCACCTCATCAACCGGGCGGTTTTTTCCATAGGGATGTACTTTTTCCGGTTCAAAATCATAATCGGGCCAGATAAGGGGTTTGCGGGTATCATCCATATCAGCTCCCCACATTCCCATTTCATCCCCTGCCCAGATATGGGGGGATCCAATATAAGTAAACTGGTGAGTCAGAAGAAGTTTCAGGGTATTTAATGTCTTCTCATCAGGTTTATTGATCTTGTAGTCATTGCCGGGAGAGGGCGCGGCCTCATATTTATATTTTTTTTCATGATTATATAAAGATGTTAAAACTCTCGGGGCGTCATGGCTCGCGGCCAGATTCATCATAGCGTAATTATTCTGTTCCCTCAGATTTGATCGGAAGGAATTCAGGCTGTCGACAAACTCAGATACGTTTATTTCAGCAGGGGCTTTGGCGAAAAAGTGACGAGCCGCCCGGTACCATCTGTAATTCATAACGCCGTCAAAAATATCACCCTCCAGGTATGGTTTCGGATCGAGAAATTTGTCGGGGAATTCCTCCCACCATATCTCTCCGAGAAGATAAGCGTCGGGATTGATATTTCTTACATATTTCCTGTAATCGCGCCAGAAACCGAGGGGCAGATCGGCCGCGACGTCGAGCCGGAAGCCATCCACGCCATCTGAGGGATCACCATCTCCATTGGGGTCAAGCCAGCGGGCGCATACATTAAATATGTGATTTTTTGTTTTTTCATTGGCAATATTGCCTTCGAACGCTTTTACTGATTTTGCATGATCAACAAATTCAGTCTCTTTTATTTCGGGCAGATCAGGCACATTCATCCAGCCCCGGTATTCAAATTCATTTTCATGAGTTTCGGGATCGTCAAACTTCTTAACCCAGTACCAGTCCCTGTATTTTGATTTTTCACCATTTTTCAGGATATCCTCCCAGGCCCAGAAGGTCTGGCCGGTATGGTTCCATGAATAATCAAGGATCACCCTGATACCTTTGTCGTGAAATGCTTTAATAACATCAACGAACATTTTATCGGCGCCTGTCATTTTCCAGGTTGTGGGATCATCAGGAATTTCTGCGGCTATAAGTTTCACATCCTTTTCTGGAGAAGGACCAAAATTGCGGTCGATATGGCGCCAGTGTTTCGCGTCATATTTGTGCAGGGAGGGGGCGTCATTCAGAGGATTAAAATAGATGGCGGTCACTCCCAGGGAATCGAGGTAATCTATTTTGTCAAGCACACCCTGAAGATCTCCCCCGTAACGGCGGACAAGGGTTTTTTGGTTGATATGTGAGATGGGATTTCCGTTAAAATCTTTTTTACCCTCCAGCTCTTTAAACCAGGGATCAGGTTTATACCAGTCATGTGTCCAGGGGGTTATTTCCCATTTCTCAGGTATCACGCCGGGGTATGCCCCTTTTATATCCTCTCTTGTCGGGTCATTTGTGGTATCGCCATTCCGGAACCGTTCAACAAATACCTGGTACCAGACGACATGTTTCGACCATTCCGGCGCGTCGGTAATTGCCGTTTTTTGAATCTGCCTGTTTTCCGAACAGGAAATAAGAATTACAACAATAAATAATATTAAGATTTTTCTCATAATAATCTATTCTCTATTTTATTGATTTTTAGATCCGTAGGACAGGCTTTCCAGCCTGTCCTTCCCGAGAGACCTCAACCGCCGTGGCGTGCCGCCTGTCCTATCTGCATGGACCATTCCGGCCGCCTGTAAGTACCTGTCTTGTCAGAAGGGACAAATCAAGGTGCCTGAGATTTAACAACTTGATGATAAAAATCCAGGCGTCTGAGAACAGGAACACTCAGGTGAACAGAATTTCCCCGGCAGGGACAGGCTCCAGAGGGATAAACTGGAAAGCATGTCCTACATATTTGTTCCAAACTATATTCCCCAGTTATCCAGGTAATTATTTTAATTTCTCCAGATCGCTTTTTATAAATTTTTTGTCAAGCTCTTCGGAATCGCCATATTTTTCGCGAAGGTTCATAAGATCGAGACTGAGGCTGTGAGCAACCCTTGAAAGCTCGCCGTCACCATAAACATTTTTCATTTCATGGGGGTCCATGGTGAGATCGTAAAGCTCCCATTCATCGATGTCATAATAAAAATGAATCAGCTTAAAATGTTTTGTTCTTATGCCGTAATGTCTTTTAACTGAATGGATACCGGGATACTCATAATAATGGTAATATACTGCGCGCCTCCATCTGTCATTATTCCCGGAAAAAAGAGGAAGCATACTCATACCCTGCATCTCTGCCGGAACAGCTACACCCGCGGTTTCGAGAATTGTGGAGGCGTAATCGATATTCTGCACAAGGTCTTCGTTTACGGAACCTGGTTGTATTTTACCGGGCCAGCGGATTAGTAAGGGAGTCCGGAATGATTCTTCATACATAAATCTTTTATCGAACCAGCCATGTTCGCCGAGGAAAAATCCCTGGTCCGATGTATAAATTACCATTGTGTTTTCAGCAAGTCCTTCTTCATCGAGCAGATCGAGCAGTCTGCCGATATTTCTGTCGACGCTCAGAATTGTCCCCAGGTAATCCTCCATACATCGTCTGTATTTCCATTTGGTCAGGGCTTTTCCATCGGGGGTGTTTTTCTCAAAATCTTTGTTTATGGGGCCATATACCGCATCCCATTTCTCTTTTTCCGAGCTGTTCAGTCTGTTGTATCTTTCTGTGTACTTATTTTCATACCAATCGTAAAACTCTTCTTTCCCAAGTTCCTTAAGGATATCAGGATTTATTTTATTATCCATACTCAGGGCCATATGATCGGCGATTCTCATTTCCGCTTCTTTAGCGGCGCTGCCTCTTCCGGAGTAATCATCAAACAAGGTCTCAGGTTCCGGTATCTCTTTATCGGCGAATGCCCCGATATCTTCCATTGAGGGCCACCATTGCCTGTGGGAAGCTTTATGATTATACATTAACATGAATGGTTTTTTTGTGTCACGGATTGACTTAATGAAATCAGCCGCTATATCGGTAATGATATCGGTGACATAACCATGGTCTGTGACAATTCCTTCGGGAGTCAGGAATTCCGGATCGTAATAATTTCCCTGGTCGGGTAAAATCTTCCAGTAATCAAATCCGGTCGGCTCCGATTTCAGATGCCATTTCCCGATAACGGCTGTCTGATAGCCATTTTCCCTGAGTATTTTAGGAAATGTAACCTGTGATGAATCAAACCTGTCGAGATTATTTCTTACCCCGTTCAGGTGACTGAATTTACCTGTTAGCGCGACTGCTCTGCTGGGAGCGCTGATTGAATTTGTTACAAAGGAATTTTGGGAAATCATTCCCTCCCCGGCAAGTCTGTCAATATTGGGAGTCTGTATCAGGTTCGATCCGTAGGCGCTGATTGCCTGACAGGCGTGATCATCCGACATAATCAGGATGATATTGGGGCGTTTTGCCTTATTTTCATCAGGATTTTTGCCGCATGAAAAAAGAATAGTGGCCGCGGCAATAATTATCAGCAGTCTTTTCATATTAACATCCGGTTATTGGTGACGCAATCAAATTTAAAGATACAATTATTTATTGAAAAAAGAATCAGCTGAAGGAAAGAATCGCATAGTTTTAAACTATCTAAAAAACATATCATCTTTCCAGTTTGCAGGATTATTAAGGATATAATTACTGATTTTTAAAAATGATTTTTCATTCCGTATAATATGATCATGAAATCCATCCTGCCAGTCAAAATTGTATTCAAGACGATTTGTATGTTTTGTCACTGCTGATTTATATGAGCCGATTATTGAAGATACAGTATTTTTGCCCTGATTTTGAAATCTTATTTGCCCGGGTGTTTTTTTATCATCATTCGGAATTTTTTTGATCAAATTGATGCGGTTGTAGAGACAAGGCATGCCTTGTCTCTACAGGGTGCATATTCCGATCAGTGGCATAGTCTTCATTCCCAATTAATTTAATTATACCATGAATATGATTGGGCATAACAACAAACGATTCCAATTCAATATTTTTTGCGTGATTTTTAATTTCATACCAGAGAACATCAGCAATAACTCCTATATGTGATAGCACCATCCTGTTGTTTACTATTTCACCAAAATAGCACTCCCGCTCAAATGCGCAGATGGTAATAAAATATGCTGCGTCGTTGGCGTAATCCCAATCTTGGAGTCTTGCAGATTCAATTCTGTATTTCTCTCTGAATTTAGCCATATCTTTTTACCCCGGCCAATCTTTTTGAATTATTTCAATAGGAATTAAAATACTAATTATCTATTAAATATACATAGGAATCTAAATTGGAGCTATAAAAATATGTTTTATATTCCTGTTCCTTTATATCGAACTGATGTTGATATTATATAGTAAAGTTGATATCAGGCCAATATGGAGATAATGGCGGCAAAATCCAAAAAATTCCTTTCCTTTTAGTGTCCCTTGTGACTTCCTTGTGTCCTTTGTGGTTAAACTTCCTCAGGAATTAATTTTGAAATAGCCAATTCATTTTATATTTTTGGTTTGTTAAATAATTACGGTGCCTCATGCGTGAGGAGAATAGGGAATCCGGTGAAAATCCGGAGCTGCCCCGTAACTGTAAGAGACGTCCTGAATGATGCCACTGCATGAATTTTGTGGGAAGGCGATATTGTTGTCTCGAGCCAGGAGACCTGCCGTAGTTTTGATCAGTTAATAACCTTCGCGGGTAAGGTTGCTGTTATGAGTAATTTTATTACATATCGATTTTTCCTCCCCCCCAGGCATTATTTGCCCTCTGAAGGTATATCTGATCCAAAGCTGAATCTGTCGCGGTCTGTGTTTTAAAAACATAAACCAAAGAAAATTTTTTCGCCTGTCCTGATTCTCTCTTCTAATAAGAAGAAGGCCCGGGGGCGGGTTAAAAATTCTTTTCAAGCGGTGGAAAGAAATGGAAAACACTGATGAAACAAGCGTTTTTGATAATATGTACTTTTTACTGTATTTCCGTTATCCATGCCCAATATGATCCCTGGGCCGACAGCGTAATATCCTTCCAGCCCGGTACCATGACCACCTTCGGGCAGGATTCCGCCTATTTCCCCATGAACATACTCGGCGCGACCGACACAAACGCTACATGGACAACCCCCTGTTCCGATCCTGCCGGGGTAGTTTCACTGGGACTCGGGGGAGAGATTATCCTTCATTTTTCAGATAACACAATTTATAACGGACCGGGTCCTGATTTCACAATATTCGAGAACGCTTTCCAGATACAGTTCGGTCCCCGCGCGGGAGAAATATTTGCCGAACCTGCTGTTGTATCTGTAAGTCCGGATGGAATAAACTTTTATGAATTTCCCTGGGATTCCATTTCTCTCGACGGGTGTGCGGGAATTACCCCTACTAATGGCGCCGCCGATCCGTTAAACCCGGATGAAAGCGGGGGTGACAACTTTGACTTAACTTCGCTCGGACTGGACAGTATTTCATATATTAAGCTGACAGATGTTTCCGCGATAATCCGCTCCGATACTTCTCATCCCTTTTTTGATTATACCGCCAACGGATTTGATCTCGACGCTGTGGCGGGGCTTTATGCCAACCTTGTTACATCTGTCAAACCTGTCGAAGGAAAGGGAAGAAAGTCTGCCGAAAATATTGCAATTTCACCGAACCCGGTTAACAGAAGTTCTTCGGGAATAATAAAGCTTAACTGGGTTACGGAAACTCCATCAGATAACAATATATTAGTATACAATATACTGGGTGAGCTGGTGACAGAAATTCATTTGCCTTCTCTGACTGCCGGTCCCCAGAAGGTGTCACTTCCGGTAACCAATTTTTCCAGCGGTATATATATTGCTGTAATATCATGGGAAAATAATCGAAAATCGGCAAAATTCAGTGTTGTAAGGTAATGACAGGGAGAATTCTCTATATCGTTGTTTTTACTCTGGCAATGCTTTTTTCGCCCCTTTATGCCGTTGAGAAGGGTGACAGCCTGAAAGTAATTGATCAGAATACACTCAAGCCGGTTTCCGGGGTCAGAATAAGTGATGGTGTACGGTATAGCATCAGTAACGAAGAAGGTTTGGTTTCCTTAAAACCTTTTGATAATTCCGATACACTTAGCCTGAGCAGACTTGGTTATGAAACAAAAATAATCGCCGCGAGTGAATTAAAAGAGATTCTTGTGGTTTCACTTAATCCTGTTGATATTAAGCTGGGGGAGATCAGCGTTACCGGAGAAGGGCCGGATAATATATATTCAGCTCAGGAAAAAGTAATTACCGGGGATTCCGAGTCTTTCAGGTTTGAGACTCCGGGTGAGCTTATCGCGCAAAGGAGTTCCCTTACGCTGAAAGATTACGGCAGCGGGAGTTTAAAGTTGATCTCGGCCAGGGGGATGGCTCCTGAAAACACAATTGTTCTTTTTAATGAAGCTCGTGTAAATGATCTTCGGACAGGCGCTTTTAACTTTGCCTCATTAAGTCCCCTGAGCGCCGACCGGATTGAGATTAACCGAAGCGATGAAAACAACCTTCTTAATCCCGCCGGAGGAATAGTGCGGCTTTATTCTGAAAATTCCGGTTCGGCAAATAGAATCAGGGGAGGATATAAATCAGGACCTTCAGGGGGGAGCAGCTTTTACGCTTCATCCGATCTCAGCCGGGGGAATATCGCGGGCAGAGCGACATTTGAAAGAACCTGGTCTTCAAATCATTTTAAATATCAATTTGAAGGGGAGCGGCTTGAAAGAGAAAACTCATGGTTTTCAAAAACTTTCGCCGGGGGCGGAATAGATTTTAAATCTGAAAAACATTTGTTGAAACTTTATTCACACTATTCCTTTTTCGAAAACGGCATACCTGGTTTTGTTGTTTCCAATAATACCGCGTCAAGCCGGTCGAGCGGCAAATCTGAGGCGTTGTTATTTATTGTAAATTCATTTTACGAGATTTCAAACCGGGCAATTTTAAAAAACACCATAAATTATTCTTTTCAGGAATATTCAGTTTATGATCCCGCGGGGAAGATTTTTTACAGCGGAAATCTTCAGAAATCAGAACTGTCCGAAATCAGTTATAACGGGGCAATAAATTTTGAAGCCGGGTTGATGAAAATAAAGGCCGCCAATTACAGCAGTTATTCGACTCTGAAACTGAGCGGGGCGTCTGATAACAATAATCTAAGCCGGTTTTCTTCCCGGACAGGAATGAATTTTTCCGGTGATTTCAGCCCGGCTGAAAAAATATTAAAAAAAATTACCTGGCTCATCTCTGGAGGATTTGAATATTTGAGTGAAGATGACGTCGATTCCTTTGAGGGATTTTACAAAACAGGATTGACGATTACCCCTACATTCAATAAAAATATGCTGTTTTATCTCAGCTACAGTTATGATTTCAGAAATCCCACATTTAATGAACGTTATTATTCAAGGGCCTTTAATACGGGAGAGTTAAACCCCGAAAAATACCACATGTTTGAATCGGGCGTGGCGTGGAGCATTTGCAGGGAGTCTGTCAGACTAAGTCTGGATTATTTTAATATCATCGGGACAAACAAAATTATCTGGTTTCCTTACCGGGCAGTTTTCCAGGTTCCCCGGAATGTGGAGGGAGTCAGAACCGAAGGAATCGAATTTATGTTAGCCGGAAATATGCCTGATAATCTTCTACAAGGGGAGATTATATATACCTACACCGACGCGCGAAACCGATCAGGACTGCCGGGCAATGATAACACATGGAATAAGCTGCTGGTTTATACACCGCTGCACAGGGTGAATTTTAATTTCAGCTTCAACTGGAAAAATTTCAGGCTAAGTTCGATGAACACCTGGTCGGGCAAAAGTTATTACACCCCTGATAATGATGAATTCAGCTCTCTCGATCCCTGGTTTATTTCAGATATCTCCCTCAATTATAAAATTCTTACCGGCTCGATTTCACATAATATCGGGTTGAATATTTATAACCTGTTTAACAAAAATTATTTCATTGTGCAGTCATACCCCATGCCCCTGCGCTCTTTTTCAATAACATATATGATAACAATAGAATGAATAACTCGAAATCAGCATATCCATACAATAATCGTAATCGTAATCGTAATCTTAATCATAATCGTAATCCCAAATTGGTGAGAGAAAACCGACGTTCCAGTGAGACCAGCGGGACACAAAGAACATCTACTTGTTTAACAATTTCCACCCTGGTAAAAACTGTTTCATATTCCGAAGAATTTAAGAATTCACACAGTAATCGTAAACCGGCAAAGCCAGAAACAAACAGGACTAACGGTCGTCTGAGCGGAGTCGAAGCCACCCCCTTTTGGAATAAATATGGAATTATCCTGCTGGTTTTTTCACTAATTCTGTTCGGTTGCCGTGAAAACCATTCCCCGACAGAAACGGATCCCCCTCCTGCAGTAACACCGGGGGAAGCTTTCCTGGTTGTGCTTAATGAAGGAATATACGGACAGAACAATTCCACTATAACAACTTACGCGCCGCTAAGCGAAACGGCTGAACAGCATGCCTATTCAAACGCGAATAGCGGGGCCAGACTCGGAGACACCGCAAACGATATGGTTCTGAAAGATGGAAAATTTTATATTGCCGTGGATGTTTCCAATAAAATTGAGGTTATCGACTCAGCCACACTGGTCAGCGAAGGTTTTATTGATCTTGGCGCTGATTCAAGTCCGAGGGAAATATGTTTTACTCCGGATGGATATGGTTATGTAACCAGTCTTTACAGGAACGCTGTTATAAAGTTTGATCCGGAATCAAAAACAGTTCTTACTGAAATTCCTGTCGGGCAGCTTCCCGAGGGAATTGTTTATTCAGATGGGAAAATTTATGTGGCTAACTCCGGATTTTCCTCTTCCGATTCGGTAAGTGTTATAGATACCGAATTTGACCAGGTAATTGAAAATATAAAAACCGATTTTAACCCCAGGAATATTTTTACAGATAACGACGGATTCGTCTATGTTGTCTGCACGGGCAAATACCAGGGACTGGGGCTCGGCTCTCTCTGGAAAATAGACCCGGCAGATAACAACAAAATTGATTCACTTGTTATTTATGGTAATCCGGGTGAGGCGGCTATACTTGACAATGAATTTATTCTTGTTGTCAATATCGATGGAATTTTGAAAGTCAGAATAAATGATTTTGCCGCCGGTTATGAAAAGTTTGTTGATTCCGCCATTATCAATCCAACCGGAATAATAGTTTATTCAATCATGACATATCCGAATCATGACTATTTTTACGCCGGCAACCCGAAGGATTATGTGCAAAATGGAGAAATTGTCGCTTTTGATAAATCGGGAGAAGAGATTTACCGCTTTGACTGCGGACTTAACCCGGGAACAATATTACTGATAAAACGAGGAGATTAAAAATTGAAAAACTCTACAATAGTAATAATCATTTATTTGTTTTTTTCATTTCAACTGAACGCATCAGAATATGGCGCCGACATGATAATTTACGGCGCTTCAAATAATATCAATTTTTATTCTTTTGAAACGGAACAGAATTATACGAACCTTATGAGCCTTGGCCCCACCCCCAATGAAATAAGGAAATTGGGAGATTATATTGTTGTCATAAATTCCGGTGATTTGGGCGCCAATACCAATATACAGATTTTCCCCCTGCAGTCCTTTTATGATTATTTGCAAAATGGCAGCCTGGCACAATTTCAGGCGGCATCAAAACAGGTAATGTTAAGTGATAACGGAAACGCCTGGTCGGCGGCTCTTTTTTCTGATTCGATGGCGCTTGTCAGTCTGGCCCAGACCGGACAGTTCGATGTGGTCAACCTGAACACCGGCGTCAAAACAGAAACCATAACATCACCCTCGGATGGAGGTCCGCAGGGCATGACCGAAATTAACGATCATCTTGCCGCCGCGGCTATGGCCGACTGGTCTTTCGCGGGTACGGGAACCGGGGCGAGTGTGGCAATCATTAATACTGATAATCTTTCTCTGGAAGCTGAAATTCCTGTGCATCTCAACTGTGTTGATGTTGAGAAACTTAACAACGGCAACCTGCTCGCTATATCATGGGGATCGTGGTTCGGAGCGGATAATTATGGTACTTTGCATTATATAAACAGTTCAACATATTCAAAGATTTTTAATATTCAGCTTCCATCGGCGGCCAAAGCAAACTATGTGGTCGAACTTTCCGATAACCAGGTTTATGTTAACGCTTTTGATCAGAATTATAATACAGTGTGTGGAATTCTGAATTTGAATACACAAAATTATTCCGAACAAAGCAGCGGATTTTTTGCCTCAGAGATAAGGAATTATTTCGGCGCCGGGTATTACCTCGTTAATGAAGGAGCCCAGACAAATATTTATGATGATAACTATGTTCTTGCCGAAACTCTTCCATTTGCCATAAGCTCGGCCCATGTGATTATTGAGGAAGAAAATAATATCGCCGCTGATGTTTCTGTGGAGTCCGGTTGGAATCTTCTTTCAGTTCCCCTGCTTGCCGGGAATATGTCGGCAGTTTCACTTTTCCCGAATGCTTCGACAGGGGCGACCGGTTTTAACGGCACGTACATACCGGCCGATACACTGGAGAACGGGAAAGGCTACTGGATGAAATTTCCCGCTTCTGAGACAGTCTCCATTACAGGGGCCATAGTAAACGGGGGAATCGAATTATCACAGGGATGGAATATAATTGGTCCGTTCGATCAGGATGTCGCTGTATCATCAATTTCAACTGAGCCGGCAGGAATAATAGAGTCTTCATTTTTTGGATTTAACGAGGGATATTTCCCCGCCGACACACTAATGGCGGGAAGAGCCTTCTGGGTGAAATCATCTTCCGACGGTACTCTTTTTTCCGCCGGGGGGAATCAGAAATATAAGCTCACAGCCAGCCATAATGTAATGAGCAGTCTTTTGTTCATTGACGCGGCAGGAAAAAAAGGAGTTCTTGAAATCACAGCGGAAGAAATCGTCAATGAGCTTCCACCACTACCCCCCGCGGAAGTTTTCGATATAAGATTCAGAAATAATAGTTCATCGATTTCACAGGAAGAAAATTACCCGGTAGATATCCGGGGAGCCCTTTATCCCGTGGAGCTGATTTTAACAGGAAGCCCCGTGAATATTTTTGCTGACGATAAAAGTGACATTCTTAAAGAAGGTGAAAAATTTCTTATTAAAAAAGGCAATATTTCAGTCAGTTCTGCCAACACTGAAATTTTGGACGAATTCCGGCTTTATGAAAACTATCCTAATCCTTTTAATCCTTCTACAACTATCCGGTATGATATTTCTCAAAAAACACGTGTAACTCTGGAGGTATACAACTTACTCGGAGAAAAGCTGGCGACACTGGTTGATGAAATAAAAGAGCCGGGTTACCATACGGCCATATTTAACGGTGATAACCTGTCCAGCGGAATGTATATGTGCAAAATCACAGCCGGTAAATTTTCAGCCACAAAGAAGATGCTGCTGCTTAAGTAAAATCAAACCTCCGGGGTTTTTTATTTTTCCGTAGGACAGGCTTTCCAGCCTGTCCCCCTGGGGCCTGCCCTGTGCCTAAGTCCGATGGCCGAAATTGCCGCTGCTTGTCTGAACCATGATTAAAGGATTTCAGGATAACCATGATTACGAATCGTTTTCGGGTTCGGTATCGCTATCGTTTTTTCAAATCCCTTGTAGAGACAAGGCATGCCTTGTCTCTACGGCTGGGGAAAAATATTTCTACCTTGAGAATGTTTATGCCAGACTTGAAATAACCCCCGGGGTGGTAATATGGTGTACCTGACGGCACACTTTATTGCTTCGGTATTATTTTTTCTACCAATATGCTTTCCCTAACGGGACAAATAATTCCGTCACTTTAATTTGCCCCGTCAGGGGCAAAATATTGGTAAAAGAAACCACTGGGAAAAATTTTGTGTGCCGCAGGTACAACATATTTATCACGGCGGATAAATTATAAATCCGGTTCTGCGATAATTTTTAGATACCCTGTTCTGTGAAAAATTCCCTGGTAGATTTGATTTCCTCAACCAAACGAAAATGGAAATAAACCAGGTTCTGCTTTTATAAAAAAAATCAGGTCAACTTTGTTTATACATTCCTTCAAAATATCATTAAAACCTTGAAAACCTGCATATAAATATCTTATCTTTAAATATTGGTAAGAAAATAAACCGGTTATGCAGGCAAAATTCAGAAAAATCAACTCACTAAATGATATTCCATCCCTGAGAAGGGAATACCTTGCGAGACTTTCGGAGCCCCAGGAGCTGTATCTTGAGTTGCGGGTAAAAAAATCTGATTGTTACCTGATCTCCTCCACTATATCGACAATAGGTTACGCGGCTGTTTTAGATGGTGAAATAATAACTGAGTTTTTTGTTACTCCGTTGTTCCAATCTGTCAGGGAAAAAGTATTTAAGTCGCTGGTGGATAATTTCGGGATCAGGAAAGTATGGTGTAAAACATTTGATCCCGATCTGCTTAGCTGCAGCGCGCAGTACGCCCGCGCGATTGAACCTCTCGGGTTTTTATTCAGGGAATATAACAAAAGGAAACTTGAGACAAATCTTCCCAATTTCAGAATAATAAAAGCTGAAGAATATCATGAAGAGAGCATTTTCAGAATGAATGAAGAGGTTTATGAAGAGCGGGTGGAGATAATGGAAGATATAAAAAATGGAAATATTTTTCTCTTTATGCTGGAAAGAGAAATAATCGGATTCTCGGTCTATCACAGAACCATAACCGGGAATGATGATTTTGATATTGGGATACTGGTGGCAAAAAAATACAGAAGGAAGGGATTCGGCGCGTTCTTTGTCCGGTATGTGGCGGATTACTGCGTTCAGAAAGGATGGCGGCCTGTCTGCGGCTGTTCCTATAAAAATGAGGCCTCCCGAAAAACCCTTGAAAAAGCGGGATTTGGAACGAGGCATATGCTTCTTGAATTTACTGTTAAAAATGGAAAAGAAAAATGAAAAATTACCCTTTGATTTTAGTCCTCTTAATTTTTGTTATGTCAGCCTGCGGCAACCCGGCGCCTGAATTCGGGCAATGGAAAAAAGCTGCCGATAACCTGGCTTTTCCGGAAGGGCCCGCCTGGCATGATAACGGAACCCTGTATTATTCAAACTGTCACGGCGGATGGATAGGTTATATAAAAGGCGCAACGGCGGATACATTTCTGGTTGCCGACAGCGTTTCATTTATCCGGACAAACGGAATGACAGTGGGGAAAGATGGAAATATTTACGCCTGTGAATATGGAATAGGGAAAATTATTAGGATTACACCGGAAGGAAAAATTTCCGATCTGGTTACAGAATATGAAGGCAAATCATTTAACCGTCCCAACGATCTTGCTTTTGATAAAAATGGGAATCTCTGGTTTACCGATCCGAAAGGATATGGTGAAGATGTTTATGATGGCAGGGTTTTCTGTTACGATTTTGGCGCAGGCAGGGCAATTCTGACAGCCGACAGCCTTTCATTTCCCAACGGTATAGCCTTTTCCCCCGATGACGGCGACCTTTTCGTTTGTGAATCGGGAAGAGCGAGGATATTGAGATTTGAAGTTTCCCCCGGTGGAAAACTTTCGCAGAAAACTGAATTTATCAAACTGCCCGGCGGAGACCCGGATGGAATCGCTTTCGACATATTCGGCAATCTTTACGCGGCTCATTATGACGGTAAAGCAATTTATGTTATCTCTCCTTTTGGTGAAATTCTGCGAAAGGTGGAAACTCCCGGAAAAAACCCGAGCAATCTGGAATTCGCGGGAGAAGATCTGAAAACACTTTATATAACTGAGGATGAAACCAACTCGGTATATTTTACCGATGTTACTATTCCGGGAGTTAAATTATTCGGCGGACCGGCCAATTGAGAAAGGTTTCAAAAATTACCGCGGTCACTTTGATTTTCGCGTCCGCGGTTCTTATTTTTCTTTTCACTTTTTTTTCATTTCACAGAACTCCTCTTCCTATAGATTTTATTGTCATTTCCCTGCCGGTAATTTTTTTCCTGTTATCGGCTCTTTATCTTTTCAGAAAAGCAGAGGAGGGACTTAAGAACATATTGCTGCTTTATTCCACCCTCCTGGCGGTAATTTTTATTCTGGAATTTCTACTCTCCTTTTTCAGGGAATCAGCGCTTGAGGCCGAAAAACCTGTATGGGTACCTTATGAATATGAAATGAAAAGTTATCTTGTGGATCAAGTTCATATAGAGAAGGCGAAAGAAAATAAATATCTTTTTAATGATATAAACCATGAAGAAAACAAACCGGATTCCTCTCTTTTCCGGATTGCTGTTCTTGGCGATTCATTTATATGGGGCAGCGGTGTTGAAGATTCCGTAAGATGGCCGGCCCGGCTGGAAAAGAAACTGAACAGGTACAAAAAAACTGAAATATTATACTGGGGGAAACCAGGCTGGTCTACAAAAGATCAGTTCCGGTTTCTTAAAGAGGAGGGAAAAAAATACCGGTTTGATCTTCTGCTGATAACTTTTGTCATAAATGATCCTCACATGAAAGGCGCCTTGCCAATCAGGTTAATAGAGGCAAAATCGATAACCGGAAAATACTGGTACCATTACTCCGCCGCCGTTTTCCCGAATCTTGCCAGCTTTCTTAAGTGTTATATAAACAGACTTTACGCGATATCAGCAGGCTCCGCTTATCAGACGTGGCTTGAAGATGTCTGGTCTGATAAGAATATAACAGTATATCGGAATCTTCTGCGTGAAATAAAAGGTTTCCTTGAAGCCCGGAACCTTGATTACCTGGTAATTTTTACCCCTTCAAATCATGATGAACTTATCGGACAATATATGGAAAAAGGGGAAATTCTTTTCAGGGAGGCAGGACTGAATTATATCAATCTGTACCCTCCCCTGAAAGAAAAATTTGATGGCGTTTCAACAAGAAAACTATGGGGCAATCCCGCCGATCCCCATCCGGGTTTTCCGGTTACGGAGTTTATTTCTGATTCCGCGGCAAGTTACATTGCAGATTTGTTTCCCTGGTTCTAATCTGTCAGAGCCAGAGAAAAATTTGGAATTGTCAGGAAAACCATCATAATTATAAACTGGCAAGCCAGAAGTGAAATAACAAGAGGACTCATGGGACAAATGAGACTTTTTGTTTTTCCCCAATTACATGCCTGATTGTCATTCCGGGTTAAAATTACAATTTATCCGCGACTTTTTCAGCGTATTCAGTTAACGATTCAGGTTTCCTGCCAGTAAGTGTTTCAACGCCATCTGTCAGTCTGTCGGCATATCCGGCTCTTACGGCGGCAAAAAGTCCTGCCAGGTATTCCACCACAGATTCCGGGGCCCCATTATCCAGCATGGCCTTTTTCATTTCATCTTCTGAAATAGGAACGTACTCTATTTGTTTACCGCTTTTATCTGATAATATTTTAGCTGCCTCTGTGTATGTCAGTGTTTCCGGTCCGGTCATATCATATTCACCGCCGAAAAATTTCTCCGAAGTGATTACACTGAAGGCGGCATCGGCGATATCATTTGATGAAATAAATGCTGATTTTTTATTATCCGCCGCCACAAATATTTTACCCGCTCCTTTTATGGTTTCCGAAAGAAAACCGGGGTAAAAGTTTTCCATGAAAAAAGTCGGACGCAAAATTGTGTAGTTTAATCCACTCGATTTAAGATGTTTTTCGATGATGTTGAGGGGCGCTTCATCGGCGAGATTGGCTCCCATGGCGCTGAGAAATACTATATGTTTAACACCCGACTCTTTCGCGCGGTTTATGACCGGGTTGAGAAACTTAGGCGCGAATTTATCCAGGGGAGCCGAAGCGAGAAATATACGGTCAGTGCCTGTAAATAATTCTTCAGGGATTTCATCTTTATGATAATCATACTGAATATATTCAATATTTTGTGAACCTGTTGTTTTTAATTTATCCCTGGTAACACCGAGCACTTTGTATCCGGCCTTCGCAAGTTTATTTGTTAACAATCCGCCGATATTTCCTGTTGAGCCGAATACCGCTATTTTTTCTGACATTTTATAGCTCCATTAGTTATATTTGTATTGTTATTGTCTTTATAATTACTACATGCAATAAAAATATAAACTGCGATATTATCAAGTACGCACTATTAAGTAATATACTATCATAAAAGAAACTATTGTAATTATGGCTGATATTAAAGGTTTTTGTCCTGTAACAACAGCGATGAAAGTTATCGGGGGAAAATGGAAACCAATAATTCTCTGGATTTTGCGAGAAAAAATTATGCGATTTGGTGAAATAAGAAGATTTATTCCGGGCATAACACAAAAAATGCTAACCCAGCAATTAAGGGAACTTGAAGCGGCTGATATCATAAACCGGAAAGTTTATCCTGAAGTCCCCCCCAAAGTGGAATACAAATTAACCGAATATGGAGCTACCCTTATACCGGTTCTGGAATCACTGGCCGAATGGGGAAGCATCCACCGTGAAAAACTGGAGAAGGTATGAAAACAATAGGAATTGTCGGCGGCACCGGATGGGTTTCGAGCGCGGATTATTACAAAATTATAAATCTTGAGGTAAATAAACGGCTTGGCGGGCTCAATTTCGCGAAACTGATTTTATACTCACTGAATTATGCCGAAATTGCCGAATTCAACAAAACAAAAAATTATGACGGCGTTTACGGACTTGTCAGAAACGGGGCGCTTATTTTAGAAAATTCGGGCGCGGACTGCATTTTGCTTGGCGCCAACACTCTCCATTATTTCGCCGAAAGGCTTCAGCCCGAATTAAAAATTCCAATCATTCATATTGCCGATTCAGTCGGGAAAAAACTGAAGCAGGCCGGTATAAAAACAACCGCTCTGCTTGGCACAAAACAAACCATGGAATCAGAGTTCTATAAAAATAAGCTGGAAGACTATGGCATTAAAACAATAATTCCGGAGGCGGATCAGAGAGATTTTATCAACTCAACAATAATGGATGAATTGCTGAAAAGCATTTTTTCCGAAAACAGCCGAAATAAATTTTCAAATATTATCGACACGCTGAAAGAAAAAGGAAGCGAGGCGGTAATACTGGGCTGTACAGAAATTCCTTTGTTAATCAATCAAAATCATTCTTCTTTGCCTGTAATCAACTCCACAGAGGCTCACGCTGATGACGCTGTCAATTTTGCCCTGGAGAATGGGGAGTAAAGTTGGATTTAATCAAATCGGAAATATTTATTATATTAGTATTAATGCAAAAATGCTCGTTACTCTATTGAACAACATGAGGAATTAATGGAAAGGACCACAAAAAAAATCTTTATGGAGCTTCATAAGGATATGCCCCGGCAGGGACCAGGGGGCAATGAATGGACAAAAAAAGCATTTGCAAGCATTAAAGGATTGCCCGAAAAAGCTGAAATTGCCGATATCGGCTGCGGACCGGGGCAGCAGACTATATGCCTCGCCGGTTTAACTGATGGCAATATCACCGCGGTGGATAATAATAAAGTCTACTTCGGAGAGATGGAACCGGCTTTAAAGAGAAACAAACTTGAGAGCAGGATTCATTGCCACTGGGGCGATATGAATAAGCTGAAATTCAAAAAAGAGAGCCTCGATCTCATATGGTCGGAAGGGGCGATTTATATTATAGGATTTCAGAACGGCCTCGAAAAATGGAATAAATTTCTTAAACCGGGCGGTTTTATGGCTGTTACCGAACTTGCCTGGCTGAAGGATGGAGCGCCGGATGAGCTTGTGGAATTCTGGAAAGAAAATTATCCGGATATGATGACATCTGAAAGAAATATTGTAATTATTAAAAAAACCGGGTATGAACTTATCGATCATTTTCCGCTCCCCAAAGAAGCATGGTGGACCGACTATTATCGTTATCTTGAGGCAAAAATAATGATGATGGAAAAAGAATTTGGTGAGGATGAAATTGCCCGCGAAGTTTTTGATTCCGAAAAAAAAGAGATGGAATTGCACCGCAAATATTCCGATTTTTACGGATATGTTTTTTATATAATGCGGAAACCAACAGAATAAATGATAAGAGATTTTTATACGGACGGGGTGATCGAACTTAAACGATTCACCCCGGTTGATGAAAAAGAGCGGCTCGAAGCGGTCAGGGATTCGATTGAGAGCATTTCCCGATTTATCGCCATTTTTCCTGAAAATTATACTGAAGAAGAAAACCGCTCATGGCTGCAGATAAATGCCATAAATTGGGAAGAAGATCGTGAATATTGTTTTAAGATCAGCTTTCCCGGTTCCGAAAGGATGATCGGCGAGGCAAGGCTGAATTACCTGAGGCCAATACATAAAGTCGCGAATGTTACCTACTGGGTGAGAAAAGGAGAGGAAGGCAAAGGAATTGCCACGCGCGCTGTAAAAATTCTTGCCGGAATAGGGCTGGGAGAAATGATGTATAACCGGCTTGAACTTTGGATGTCGGTGGAAAATACCGGCAGCAAACTCGTTGCTGAAAAAGCGGGAGCAAAACTTGAAGGCATTATGCGAAACCGTATGCTCCGGAATGGAGAGCCTGAGCACGCTTATCTTTATTCTATCATTCCTGAAGATATAATTTAATCATTCCTGTTACGAAATTTCATTTAATCTATAACATTTAATCAACTTTTCTCAAAACGGCGTAAAGGTTAATAAAAAAATAACTGAGCCATTTTTTAAAGGGAAAACAATGAATAGCAAGTCGAAAAGCAAAAACTCGGCTTTAACAGAAGTTCTGGGCCCGATTGAAGATCTGGAAAGCTACGTAAAAGCGGACTGGTGGAAACACATTTTTAACTCCAACTATCTCAGAACAGACGGGGATGTGGTGGAAGACACAGAAATAACAAAGAGTGAAATTGATCTTTTTATTCCGGCGCTCGAACTGGAAAAAGAATCACACGTACTTGACCTCTGCTGCGGACAGGGGCGCCATTCACTTGAGCTTGCCCGAAGGGGTTATGCCAACATTACAGGTATGGACAGGTCGCATTACCTGGTAAGCAGGGCGCGAAAATTTAACAGAAATGAAGGGCTGAACGTAAACTTCAGAGAAGGGGACGCGAGAAAATTACGTTTTAAAAATGACTCTTTTGATGATGTGATTATTGCCGGCAACAGCTTCGGTTATTTTGAATCGGCAAAAGATGATAAAACAGTGCTGGAAGAACTCGCGAGAATTCTTAAACCGGATGGCAAACTTCTGATTGATGTTACTGATGGCAATTATATGAAGAAAAATTTCGACCAGAGGAGCTGGGAGTGGATAGATAAAAATTATTTTGTCTGCCGGGAACGTTCAATTTCCAAAGGAGGTGACAAACTGGTTTCGAGGGAGGTGATCACACATGTTACGAAAGGAGTTATTGCCGATCAGTTTTATGCCGAGCGTCTTTATACATTCGAGGAATTGACAAATCTTCTTAAAGAGGTTGGTTTCAGCGGAATAAAAGCACATACAAATGTTTCACCCGATTCAAAAAGGAACCAGGACCTGGGAATGATGGCGCAAAGGATTATTGTGACGGCTGTTATTAAAAAAGAATGGAGCCCCGGAATAGCGACCCCCCTTCCCAAGGAAACGGTAGTGGTTCTTCTTGGCGATCCCTCGAAGAATGATATTATTAAACCAAACCAGACCTTTGATGAAGATGATCTTTTTACCGTAAATGAGTTAAAAAAGGCTCTTTCAGGAATTAAACAATATAATTTCACCTATCTTGATAACCATGAAAGGATGATAAGCGACCTGCAAAAGATGAAAAACAAATGCGATTTTGTTTTAAATTTGTGTGATGAAGGATTTAATAACCAGGCCTCCAAGGAACTTCATGTACCCTCTTTGCTGGAAATACTCGACATCCCCTATTCGGGCGGCAATCCGCAGTGCCTGAGTTATTGTTATGATAAATCTCTCGTAAGAGGCATCGCCAATGAAATGGATATACCTGTTCCCAGGGCTTTTCTCATAAAACCTGATGATGTGAATTTTATCGATCTCCCGGTGGATTTTCCGGTGATCGTAAAACCCAATTTCGGAGATTCGAGCTTTGGAATTACAGCTCAGAATGTTTGTTATGATGTTACCTCACTCGAAAGCGCGATTATTAAAGTGCGTGAGAAGTTTGGCTATAACAAACCGATATTGATTGAGGAATATCTCACCGGAAAAGACCTCAGTGTGGGGATAATCGGAAATCCTGTTATTGGTTATACGGCGCTTCCCGTTATTGAAGAGGACTATTCCTCTCTGCCGGAGGGTATGCCCAAAATTTGCGGTTATGAAGCTAAATGGGAACCGGAATCGCCATACGCGAAAATAAAATCGATACTGGCTGATTTACCGGAAGCTACAGAGAGATTCCTGGTGGCGAGCTGCCTGAAACTTTTCGAGCGTCTCGATTGCCGCGATTATGCCCGCTTCGACTGGAGGCTCGACTCCAACAATACTCCCCGTCTGCTTGAGGTGAATCCCAATCCCGGCTGGTGCTGGGATGGCCATCTTGCCCGAATGGCCGAAATGCAGGGAACTTCCTACCGTGAGATGCTGGGTAAGATTTTGCAGGCATGCAAAGAGAGAATAGAATTTCATAAAATTCATAATAATTAAATCCGATTAAGGCAGAAACCGGGGTGTTTTCTGCCTTATCTTCCTGTGCCGGCAAAGCCGGAATATAAAAAGGGAAAAACGTTATCCTCCCCGGCGTTATTTTTCTCTGGAGAATTTTTCAAGTTCGATTACTCAGCAGGAAGTTAAATTCAACGCAAAACAGCAAAATTTTTTAGATCAAAAAATGTTTGCATCCCGTCAGCAGATCAATGTTATTAAGTTCAGAACTCCTCACCTATCGCAAAATGAAACCGCGGAAGTTTATCTCGAATTATCATATCCCAAGCTCTCAAATAAACAGTATATCTCATTCATCGAACAAACAGTAAAAAAGATGTACCATTATAAAGGAAGAAAAGTTGTCTCTGGCGGGACTTTCTTTCAGACATATTTCCCACGATTTTATTTTGCGAATGAATCCATGTAAGTTATTGTTTTTTATTACCGGGATCAGGAGTTCTGAATCTATTTCCTGACAGAGCTAAATATGAGAACAGAGAAAAATTTTCCAAATTTTCTTCGGCGCGGACTTTAATTCCAATTAATTATCCACTACTTTAAAAGGTTAGAATCTGTTTCATTTAAGGAAAAGTGAACAATGGGACTTCGATTAAAAATATTATCAGGATTTTTTGTTCTCGCATTAATGCTTGCCATCGCCGGCGCGTGGTCGGTTTATGAATTTAACGCGATCGGATCATCGGTCCAGAATATTCTGGATGATAATTACCAGAGCATCTACGCTTCCAAAATTATGAAAGAGTCGCTGGAAAGAGAGGACAGCGCTATTTTACTGCTTCTTCACGGCAAATGGGAACAGGGCAGGTCTATTCTTTCATCTGCCGACAGCCTCTTTATAAACAAACTGAAGTTTGCTGAACACAATATTACCGTTCCGGGTGAAAAGGAATTTCTGCGGCAGATTAAAAAAGATTACGCCGAATATAAAAAATTATGGGAACGGCCCATTGTCGATACTGAAAGGGAGAGAAATATCGACTGGTATTCCGGCAGCGTGCATAAAGCATTCCTGAAAGTGAAAAGTTCGGTAAATGAACTGATAAGTCTGAATGAAAAACGGATGTACCAGACTGCCACCGAACTGGGCGACAGGTCCAACAGGGCCATCATGCCCGGAATAGTGGCGATGGTTGCCGCCTTGCTTTTCACCTTTATTTTTACCTATCTGGTGAATTATTATATGGTCAGCCCTATTATAAGGATAACCGACCGGATAAATAAGTTCAAAGAAAAGAGACTGCCATATAATGTAAAAATTGAAACCCGGGATGAAATACTTGATCTTTCCGAGGCCATTGATCATTTATGCGTGTCGGTGAATCCGGAGGAAAATGAAAAATGAGATTTCATACAGTAATAAGATATGTAGCCCTGGCAATGCTGCTGAATTCTCTTTTTATGTTCGTTTCATTTATAATATCGGCAGTAAATGGCGATCAGGCTTTTATGCCTCTTTTATACAGCGCTCTTGTAACAGCATTATTCGGCCTTTTCCCCCTTATATTTGTACCCCCTGCCGGTAATATAACCAATAAGGAGGGATTGCTTATTGTTGTGCTGAGCTGGCTGCTCTCATGCCTGGTCGGAGCGATGCCATATATCCTTTATGGAGGACCTTTTTCATTCAGCGATGCCTGGTTCGAAAGTGTGTCGGGATTTACCACTACAGGAGCGACAATACTGACAAATATTGAAGCGCTTCCGGCGAGCCTTCTTTTTTGGCGGGCCTCAACACACTGGATAGGAGGAATAGGAATTATAATTTTTGTGCTGGCAATCCTGCCATTTCTCGGCATAGCCGAAATGGTCCTTTTCCGCAGTGAAATTTCTTCCATGGTAAGGGAAAGTTTTCGTCACCGCGCGAGAAAAGCAATACAGATCATCGCGGGAATATATATCGGCCTGACTCTTTTTGAAACTGTTTCACTTCTCTTCTGCGGAATGAATTTCTTCGACGCTATAACACATTCTTTCGCGACTATCGCCACGGGAGGATTTTCACCAAAAAACGCGAGTGTTGCAGCTTATAACAGTCCAGCCATAGAAATTGTTATTATGCTTTTTATGATTCTTTCAGGCATTCATTTCGCGCTCCTTTTTTCGGTGTTTACAGGCAGCATCCGCGATTTTCTCAAATCTTCGGTTGTTCGATATTATCTCGCGATAATGGGAATCGGCATAATAATTTCGGCAGTGAGTGTGCATGGAGTGAATTATGAAAGCTGGACAGATTCATTCCGGTATGCCGCTTTTAACGTGTTATCGGTGGGAACATCCACAGGATTCGCGAATGCCGACACAGCCGTATGGCCTTCACTCGCGCAGCTTCTTCTGATATTTTTTGCTCTGCAGTGTTCATGCGCCGGTTCTACATCGGGAGGTATTAAAACCGACAGGGTGGTTCTGCTCGGCAAATCGTTTATAAGGCATTTGCAGCAACTGAAACATCCCAACGCCGTGATTCCTGTCAGGATTGACGGCCGCGCCGTGGGAGATGAGCTTGTATCGAGGGGTGTTCTTTATATCGCCGTTTATCTCATTATAGTATTTATCTCAACACTCATGCTGATATCACTCGGCATCGGGGTGGTTGAATCCTTCTCCGGAACAGTGGCCGCGATGGGGAATGTGGGACCGGGACTCGGAACGGTCGGCTCTACCGGCAATTTCGGCGCTCTGCCCGATGCGGGTAAATGGATATTATCGATAACTATGCTGCTCGGCAGACTTGAGATATACGCTTTTTTCATTTTCTTCGCGCCCGGACAGTGGAAAAGAACAATCTCTTATTAGCCGATGGATCATCAGAATATAATATGAAATTTTTCCCGCGAAGAAGCTGCTTTCATTTTATATCACATTTTGAAAAACGCAGAACTCCTGACCCGATGTGAGAATAAAAAATGCTTATAAGAAATCACTCGCGAAATAATATCGTGGAATACGAGTTTGAGAGAAAGTCCCGTCAGGGACGACAGATCAATATTTCCTTCCTTTGAAAGAAAACATTACTTTATAATTTGCGCAAAATTAATTAAGGGGAGATTCCGAATTAAATTTTGGGTTCTATATGAAATACAGTGGGTAATTTTTGTCGGTCCAGACAATTAAACAAAACCTTTTGTTAAAGTATAACCGGATAATCCCGACGTGTAGTTTCCGCCCCTACAGGGCTTAAATACACTTTTTCTTTTATTACCCCGGGCGTTGCCCGGGGCTGTTGATTGTCGCGCTTTCAGCGCTAATAATAATTCCAGTTTGTCACAGATGGATACAAAATCCTGAAAGGGTGCAGGCAACAGGCCGGGGCAACGCCCCGGTTAAGAAAAACAAAGACATTATCAGAGCCCTGAAAGGGCGAAAGCAGCAAACGCATAAAGATATGGAAAGCTGAAAGCGTCTGGCTCAGTCGGGGTAAGAGGGACTTTAAGACTCATCCACTTTTTTCAAGACCGTGCGCTCTGTGGTGGTGAAGACCAGGGGCTGGTTTCCGGAAATCAAACATGACATTATGCGAATCTTTGATTCATATCTTTATGCGCTATTTTATTACTTTACCCACTAAATTTCATATAGAACCAAATTTTGATTATTCAAATCCTGAAGGGATAACAGGATTATAGAAATTGAATCAAGCAAACACATTATCAAATCCTGAAAGGATGAAATATAAACAGGTCAGACGAAATTTAATCAAAAGGCATTATATCCCCCCGCGACGGATAAAAAAAAGAGATGCCCCATTTCATAATAGCTGAAACGGCGACATCTCTTAAAATTGAAATAACAGCAGTGGTTAAACGCTGAGGGTGGTGCCTTCGCCGCGAAGATCGCTGATGGCAACCAGAACTCTTTCTTTCATTCCGTTCATAGCTTTTTTCATATAACCGCGAGGATCATACATTTTTTTGTTGCCAACTTCACCATCTACTTTCAGAACGCCATCATAGTTTGTCATTACGTGATGAACAATCGGACGGGTAAAAGCGTACTGTGTGTCAGTGTCGACATTCATTTTGATAACGCCATATTCCAGAGTCTCACGAATCTCTTCAAGTGATGAACCTGAACCGCCATGGAATACGAGATCGAATGAAGCGGCTTCGCCATATTTAGCCACAACGGCATCCTGGCCTTCTTTAAGTATGCCGGGGCGAAGTTTTACGTTGCCCGGTTTGTAAACGCCATGCACGTTGCCGAATGTAGCGGCAAACATGTAGCGGCCACCTTCTACTGAGGATAATCTTTCATATACATAGAGCATATCTTCGGGAGTTGTATAGAGCTTCTCGGCCGGGGCGCCTTCATTGCTTACGCCATCTTCTTCGCCGCCTACTACGCCTGCTTCAACTTCGAGGATGATTCCAAGTTCTTTACATTCTTCTAACAATTCAACAGCGATATCCATGTTTTCTTTCAGCGGAATAGCGGAGCCGTCAAACATGTGCGAGTTGAAGAGCGGCTTCTGACCCGCGGCGACTCTTTTTCTTGATTCCGCGATCAATGGTTTCAGGAATGAATCAACTTTATCGGCCTGGCAGTGGTCGGTATGAAGGGCGATGTTGATATCATATTTTTCAGCGATAAGATGAACATGATTGGCGATTGTGATAGCGCCAAGAGCCGCGTCTTTAAGCGCGCCTGAGGCAAACTGTCCGCCGCCTGTGGAAACCTGGATTATGCCATCCGATTTTGCTTCCGCGAATGCTTCAATACACGCGTTCGCGGTTGCTTCACTTGTTACATTAATTGCGGGATAGGCGAATTTATTCTTTTTCGCGTTATCCAGCATTTCGCAATACTTGTTATAATCTACTACCGGCATTGCTTATTCTCCTGTAATTTATTAATTAAAATAATAGCCACTATTCAAACTTACAAAGTTAACTAAATCACAGAAAAAATGGTATTACTTTCCAAAAGTGTCTGAATTCAGAACTACTGATCCCATAAATAAAAAACTATAACTTACATGGATTCATTCGCAAAATAAAATCGCAGGATTGAAGTCTGGAAAAAAGTCCCGTCAGGGATCCGCCACGCAGGTTGTTGCAGATTCCCTTAGATAACAAGATTTCTTTCATTAGCCTTGTCACCCAAATATTTGTCAATCCCCTACAGGGATTCGTATTTCAATATTTCGCATATTTCTACAATAATTCCCGCATCTACAACGCGGTATTTTTAAAGAACCTTGTAGAGGTTCCATTATTGGTGTGCCGGGCATGACATAAGACTAACGGGTGCACAGAGCAAGTAAGTCCCAAAGGAGCCAAGATGACAGGAATCCTATAGCATGCGGCAAGGGTGTCCGAAGTGATTCGGAATCTGAAGGAAGCCGAAAACAAATATTCGTTCTGACGCACAGAAACCTGATAAGAGGCTGATTACTCTGGGTAATCGAGCCATGAATTGAGAAGCCCGAAAGTCATCCGGAAGAGTAATCAGTAGATCAAGTGGAACGGATAGAAAGCCTTATGTCTTACCCCGGGAGATCTCTGTACCTTCTGGCAACAGAAAAGGATATGGGTAACCATATGTGATGGGGACAGAGAAGTCAGCAGAAGACATACTAGCGTGAGAAGAAAGACCAAAGACGTGAAGGTCGGAATTCATTAAGACAGGAGTCGCCGAGAATGCGTAAAAGCAGAAAGCAACAGAAAAACAGAAGCCCTGAACAACTCGATTTATTTGAGAGCGTGAAGGAGAAACTCACAGAATCAACCACCGGCGGAACCGGAAAGGGGAGGAAAGGGAGAGTTGAACTGCTTTCGAAATTTGAAGAGAACCGATTCCAGACCAGAAACATATCAGAGGAGATATTTGCCTATGTAAACCTAAACAAGAGCTACCAGCAAGTAATCCGAAACGGCGGAAGCGGAGGAACAGATAAAATGGATATGAGCGAATTTAAGCAATGGTACCCCAAAGGAATCATAGAAATACGGAAAGAACTACTAACAGAGCAATACAAAGTCAGTCCGGTACTAAAGGTGGAAATACCCAAACCATCAGGCGGAAAACGGATGTTAGGGATTCCCACAATAAAAGATCGCTTAATCCAACAGTCGATCCACCAGAAGCTAACGGAATACTACGAACCACACTTCAGCAACCACAGCTACGGATTCAGAGCGGGAAGAAGCGCGCATCAGGCTATAAGACAATCAGCAAAGTATATCAAAGAAGGAAAAGAATGGGTAGTTGACATAGATTTGGAAAAGTTCTTTGATAAGATCAACCATGACAGGCTAATGCAAAGAGTAAGTAAAAACATCGGAGATAAACGGCTCCTCCGATTGATAAACCAATACCTGAAAGCCGGAATAATGAACGACGGACTGACAGAACAGCGAGTATCGGGCACACCACAGGGAGGCCCATTATCGCCGTTGCTATCGAATATAGTTCTTGATGAGCTGGATAAAGAGCTCGAAAGCAGAGGCCACAGTTTCTGTCGCTATGCCGATGACTGCAATATATATGTCAGAAGTGAAAAAGCAGGCCAAAGGGTAATGCAAAGTATAGTCAGATATATCGAGAACAAACTGAAATTGAAAGTCAACAAAGAAAAAAGTGGAGTAAGGCACTGCTCGAAAGTAAAATTCCTTGGATATACAATAATGTCTAAAGGAAAAATACGAGTGGCCGATAAATCCATAGATCGATTGAAAGAGAAACTCAAGGAATTAACAGGCCGGACCAGAGGAGTAAGTTACAGCCGGGTAATAAGCGAACTAAACGCAGTAATAATCGGCTGGACAAATTACTTTGGGATGGCAAATACGTGGCTGGCCGACATCCGGAATATAGAAGGATGGCTGAGAAGAAGGCTAAGAATGTATCGCCTGAAACAATGCAAGCGCAAGTATACACAGTATAAGTTCCTGAGAAGTCGGGGAATCAGAGAAAGAGATGCCTGGAATGTAGTGAATTATTCCCAGGGATGGTGGAGGATGACGCTACACCCAACGGTAACAAAAGCGATGGGAATCAAGTGGTTCGAGGAGCTCGGATTAGAATCACTTCTGAAGAGAGTAGAAGGTTCAACTTAATGGAAACCGCCGTGGTACGAGAGTATGCCCGGTGGTGTGGGGGGACGGCGGCGCTGCCGCCTCCTACCCGATTAGCAGAAAATGGGGCTTTATTATAAATAATCCCTGTAGGGGATTTACAATATTTTCGATAAATCTTCCCTGCAACAACCTGCGCGTCGGACAGGCTGACAGAAAATAGCCCCGCAATTCATTGTGGGGTAAAGGAATTAGTAATTTGCGATAAACTTTCGCGATTTCATTTTGCGAGAGGTAAGGAGTTCTGATATTTGCTTTTCACTGTTTTATTGACAAATCCGGGTTTAAACAAAGTATAATAACCATCATGTTAAATAGAGATGATAAACCGGAAGAGAAGAAAATGATTGGTAATGTGTAAAATATTGCTGCTTCCGCAAAGCAGGTTTGCGGAAGAATAATTCATATGTTATATTTATAAAGGAATATTGCATGGGTATCTTATATTGTTAATAATAAACATTTAGGTTTGATAGCGGGAAAATGAAAGAAGAAACAGAAGGCATGCAGAATGTAAGACCAGGGAGTTTCACAGACCCTGAAGTAAAAGAAGCATATGAAGAACTTTTTTCTGAAGGTGGTCATGAAAAAATTTCGCACAATATATTGAGCGTGGTCATTATTATTCTTTTTTATTATTTCTCAGGATTATTTGATGATCTCTTTGTCGGTATTGGGATATTCCTCGTTGTGGTTTCGGTTCATGAAGCGGGACACTATTTTTATATGAGGTATCGGGGTTTCACATTTCCCGGTATGCTTCTTTTCCCATTCATGATCAGCATTCGGGATGGAGCCAGAGGCGACAATGACGCGGCGGGGAGAGCTATGGCATATTTAGCGGGTCCTCTTCCCGGAATTATTATCGGATTGGGTCTGTTGATCATTTCAAATTTTGTCAGTGCAAACTATTTCGCAATGGCTGGTGTAATGTTTGTTACGTACAATGGATTTAATCTTCTGCCTTTATCTATTTTGGATGGAGGGGCCTTTTTATATGAGCTGCATTCGAAATATAATAAATACCTTCAGATAAGTGTACATCTGGCAGCGGGATTAGTGATACTTTATTATATTCCGGCAGCTTTAGTTTTGCTGATAATTGCTGTAGCTCTCAATATTATTTACTCAAAAGATTTCAATAAAAGTATGGTTGAAGAACTAAGAAAGGAATTCCCCGAAAATAATGGCAAAGATTTTTTCCGTCAGGATTTTGGTTTGGTAACCAGGGTGATCTCAAAATATAATTCTGCGATTCCGGATAAAAGAAAGCGGGTTTATTCGAGGGCATGCTTTAATGATCTGTGGAGAAGACTGCACCTGAAAATGCCTTCGTTAAGGGTAAGGACCGGATTAACAGTTTTTTATATAATTATTCTGACCGTGTCGTTTTTAGTGTTTGATCACTATTTCATATCCGGAGAGGGAGGACCGAAGGAGTGGAATAAATTTTCAAATGGGGAAAACAATAAGGTTTTAATAAACGAGACAAATTAGTTATTATGTAAGAGGCAATTCATGATAAGGATTTTTATAATATGTATGATGATGACAAACTTTTTTGTTACGGCGCAGGAAGGAAAAGTTATTTACCTTCCTGAAACAGAAAACCTTGCCTGTCCTGAAATACTTCTGAAAACGGAATTAAACGCGAAAAGAAAGGTGACATTTGATGTTATAAATCGGAAGCCTGTAAACGTGATAGTTAAAAGGCTCGATTCATTGAATTTTGAGGGGATTGATGAGAAAACTATCGGCAACCTTGACAGTCTGATATTTGTCAATGACACAACCAATTTCAGCATAATCTTTGAATATCTTATTCGTGAAAATATCAGTAATAATTATGTGGAATATCCTTACCAGGGTTTAATAAAAGCTGTTTACAGGAAAACAAATACTGAAATAAAGGAGTATAATGACTATTCCCTTGAGTGTGATTGTGAAAATTATTCTGTTACCAGGACCGGTTATATTCATACAGGAAAAGTTATTACAGGTAAATCGGATATTCTCGTTGAACTGACTTTCACGGATACCGGAACAGAGGTAAAAGTATTGCGGAATAATTTACCGCAATTAGACGGCGAAATTTTAGATTACTCGGAAAACATGACAAAGGAACAATTTAAGTGTGATAACTTTACCCCGGAAAAATATTATTTAAGCCTCAAAGTGGTAAGATGGTTTGGGAAAGGGGATTATTCGAGGGTATTTTAGGCGCTATATCAAATTTTTTTTGCATTTTTATGGCAGCTTATGAAGAGGCAGGTTGACATTTTCCCATTGACCGGTAAGAGGGGAAATATTATATTGAAATATAAATAATCACTATTATGATGAATGGGATTTAAGCTCTTAATACTCAGACAGGGGGACATTTGAAGCGTCCGGTTAGTGTTACAGTTATTTCGATATTGCAGATTGTTTTCAGCGCCCTGGGAATATTGTCACTTCCACTTTATTTTATCCCCGATATGGCAGAGGTCGCTCAAAAGTATACCGATTATTCAATTGAACTTAACATGTTAGTTGCGGTTATCGGTAATATATTCAGCGTCACTTCGGGTATACTAATGCTCAAGGGGAAGGAATCGGGAAGAAAAATTCTTTTCTATTATTTCCCGGCGGCTATCCTGGTAAGTCTGATACTGATGAAGTATCCGTTTATGGTGTTGTTTTCAGTAATATATTATTTAGCGCTGTTATATTTTCTGACCAGGGAGCATGTCCTGATGTTCTTCAGGGGAGAGGATTGGCAGAACGCGGTTCCGGCGAAGATACCACGGGTTGAAGCGACTAAAAGGAGCGCGGGGCAAAAGGTAGGCGCGGTTATATTACTGATTTTCGGCGGATATATCTTTTTTACGATGCTTTTTGTATCTACATTAAATATTGGTAGTAATACTGTATATGCGGTAATGCTTGTAATATTTACAATTATAGCGCTGGTATTTCTGATTCCGGGTGTTTTATTATGGGGAAAAGAAAAGTGGAAAACGTCATCAGGAATTGTACTTGTAGTGAGTGGTTTGATGTCGGTCGCGGTTACCGCCTACATGCAATTTTTCATAAACTCGGGTCTGGCTGAAAATTTGCCGAAAAAAGGAATGGAAATTTTTGAGATTGATTCACTATTTGAAGTGCTATTGCTATCAATTATCGTTTCCCTAACGGGAATCTTATTACTGATTTTTGACCGGGGAAAAAGGGAATCTGCCCGGTTTAACGAGGGAAAATAAAAACCTCAAAACAGAAATGATTTGTTTAACGGAGAAATAGAGATGACAAAAAAAATATTTTTTGTATTGTTAATTTCAGCGATAGTTATCTTTGGGGAGGGCCGGGGAAACAACAATAACATTAAAATCGGGTGTGGAGAGAGTCGCTTTTATTGTTGTGGTTAACAAAGTCGGGCTGATTGATAAATATGATAATATATGCCTTTATGAGGTTATCAGCAAGGTAAGGACCAACAGTGAAGAAATAGTGAAAAATATTCTCGAAAACACAAAAGGAAGCTCTTACGAGAAAATAGATTTTGATTACATTGTAACAATCGGCGAACAGAAGTGGAAACCGGAGGAGAAAAAGTTCAGAGGAAGGATCCTAACTTACCGTTCTTTCGATTATACAGTTTCGACCGATATGATGCTGCTGGCCGATTTCAGTCTCAGCTTTACCTCGCCATATACTCCACGGCTTATAATAAAACATGGCTGGTCGGTCGGATCTGTTGTGCCCGATAAACATATTTACCTGGTTCCAAGTTTTAATTTGGAATAGGCCGATATTTTGAATATGGAGATTTCAGGATAAATGTGGTGGCCCAGATTATCCGTTCATTCCATCCGGAATATACCGACTATGACGATGGAAGAGATGGCGGAGTGCTATATGGTTTTGATATTTACGGGCAATATTTGCTTGGAGAAAAAAAACATTATATGATAACACTGGGACTAAACATTCTTTCAACTCATTTGCTACAGACAGCAAGCAGAATATGTTCAACCTTTATATCGGTTTCGTATTAATTACGACAGGTGATAAATCCAGGATAAAAAAATTGGATTTATCAATCATTTGTGTCATATCCGATTTACATTGATAAATCTGAGAAATAAAGTAGCCGGCAAAATTGTGAATATCTGAGTTGATCCTGATGTTATGGAGCACGCTGAAAACATCCTGAACACTTTAGTCGGCTTAATAATACTATTCTTGTTTTTTGTAGCAGAATATTGAATCTGTATGTTTATAAAAACGAGACGTACTCGTACTCATGTTACAGGTACACGTAATCGTACTCGAAAAAAGGATTATGATTACTCCGTAAGGAGTTAAATTCTACGCAAAATGGCAAGTTTTAAGTTAAATGGCAGTAAATTCCGCATTAGATTCCGGTCTTTTTGCAAAGGAAGCGAAAAACCGGAATGACAATCAATCAGGTATGTAATTGTGGAAAACCCAAAAGTCCCATTTGTCCCATGAGTCCCCTTGTTATCTCACTTCTGGTTTGCCAGTCTATGATTAAAATTATGATTACTCCTTTTGATTTCGGCTTTGCCAGCTATGGAATAAGCCGGTCTGTCGCGATAAATATGTTTTACAGGATGGTGATCCTTAAAAAAGGATTGCCGTGGCAGCCTGATCTTGATGAAACTGAATATATTAAACAAAATCCAAAACTTTTTGAGTAGATTATAAGAGTGATAAGGAATTCAGGGGCAATTTGTGATGTCCATAAGTCCAGGACTGATTATTCTTACTATTGTTGATTTCTATGTTATTTTTTGATACTTTATTTACTATGAGAAATAAAACAGGATTGTCCAGAGATAATAATTATTCGCGGGAATCAAAAAATGCAAAGAACTTTTACATTGGAGTATTGGATTGATGATGATTGGTATATTGGCCGCCTTAAGAAGCGCCGGGTGTTTTCAGTCAGGGTGAAACACTGAGGAACTTGAGATAATATTCGCGACGCATATAAAATGATGATTTGAGTGATTCTGATTCAATCTCATAAATGATAAAAAAACGAAGATATTCTGCTTGATGTTGCATGAAGAGGGGCAACTTTATTAAGGAGCTCATCAGGCAGGGATGTTATTTGTATCGACATGGGAAAAAACATGATATTTATATCAATCAAAATAATGGCAGGAAGGCGCCGATACCAAGACATTCTGAAATAAAAGAAAATCTCTGTAAAATAATAGAGTTCAATTAGGTTTATCGGACAATGAAAAAAAGTGATTCTCCCGTAGTAGTTGAAGAAAGTTTTGAACAGCCTATAGAAAATATTTGGAGCGCCATTCCGAACAGCGGCAGATGATTTTATGGTTTTTTGAAGATATCCCGGAATTTAAACCGGTTGCGGGTTTTGAAACCGGGTTTAATGTTGTTCGGGTAAACGAGAATTTTATCACCAGTGGAAGATCATTGAAGCGGTGACTCCGCGAAAAATAATATATAACTGGAAATACAGGGATTACCCTGGTGATTCGAATGTTTCATTTGAACTTTTTGAAGAGGGAAAGTGTACAAAACTGAAATTAACTCATACTGTTCTGAGTGATTTTCCTGAAGATATTCCGGAATTCAGCAGGGAGAGCTGCCTGGCAGGATGGAAGTATTTTATTTCCGGAAGACTGAAAGAATATGTAGCGGGGAAAATGAAAGGGGACCATTCCTGAGAGGCGACAGGGAATATTTCAGAGCGGAAAAGGCAGAATTGGTATGAAACAGGTGATTAAAAGGGGATTTAATTTCGTTAATAGCTCTCGTTTTAGTAATTTTTTCACTTTAAAATTATTTTAATTGTGAGCATTATGAATACAACACTCAAATATACATTCTTTGTGGTTTTTCTCATTGCGATACAGATTTCCGCGCAGGCGCCCGCAAGTATATTCATCTGTGAAATCTATTGATGGAAAGCTGGTTTATCTTGCCCCGGATGGTGAAAAATATTTTGAAAAACAAATAGCTCCCAAATTTACCCGAACCCTGATGTTAGGTAATCCCGCCGGTACGGAAGAGGGGATAAAATTCGATTTCAAGGATAATTTTAATGGAACACTTTATTACGGATTTATTCCTTATGGCGACTCAAAACACCCGCAGGCGGTATGGTTTAAAAATCTGCCGAAATAAAAGGGGGAAAAGCGGAGGTTAAAATAGCCGGAAATCTTTCCGGTAAATATGATATGATCGGCTGGGAAAAATCAGGGAATGGAACTCTTGGCTACAGGGTTGTGACAAATGAAGGGGATATAATTTATGACGGTAAAGTGACTTTCAAAGGGAAGGGGCCTTTTGAAGTTGCAGCGACAATTATAGAGGGCCCTTTTGTTGATTTAGTTACTGATAAAACAGCAGTTATTTCATTCAGCACCAATAAAGAACTGCAGGGAAAGGTGGAAATAAATGGAAGGGACTTTAAGGGTCTTTCCGAAACAAAAGATCATGAGATAAATATTGATGGACTTTTACCTTCCACCGAATATGAATATACAGTTATAGCTGATGATACCCGGGAAACATTTTCTTTCAAAACTGCTCCCGAACCTGGTTCCCGCTCTTCTTTTATTTTTGCTTACGCCAGTGATTCGAGGCACGCTGCCGGCGGAGGTGAAAGAAAAATTTATGGCGCCAACGCGTACATTATGAAAAAAATCATGGCGCTCTGCACTCAGGAGGGGGCTTCTTTTATGCAGTTCACAGGAGATTTTATTAATGGATATCTAACCGATATCGATGAAATGAAACTGCAATATACTAACTGGAAAAAGGCTATTGCTCCTTTTGCCCATTATCTGCCGGTATATGAAGGAATGGGAAACCATGAAGCGCTGATGAAAGTATTTGTATCAGACTCGGGCAAGCGCGTCTGGGTTGATCGGTTCCCATTTGAAAGCGAATCTGGCGAAGCTGCGTTCGGGGATGTTTTTGTCAACCCGGGTAACGGTCCTTCAAGTGAGGATGGCTCCGAATGGGACCCGCATAAATCCACAATAGACTTTCCCTCATATAAGGAAAACGTCTATTATTATACATTTGATAATGTCGCGGTTATCGTTCTTAATTCCAATTATTTTTATGCTCCCCACAGGAAAAGGTATGAGTGGCTCGATGGCAATCTGCATGGATATATCATGGATAACCAGTTGAAATGGCTGGAAGAAACTCTTGAGAAACTGGAAAAAGATAAAAATATTGACCATATATTCACAACACAGCATACTCCCGTTTTCCCTAACGGGGGACATGTGCAGGATGACATGTGGTATAATGGTGATAACACTCCGAGGCCCCGAGTTAGGGGCAGAGATGTTAAATATGGCATCATTGAACGAAGAGATCAGTATCTGGATCTGATAATAAATAAGAGCAGCAAAGTGAGGGCTGTTCTTACAGGCGATGAACATAATTATGCCCGAACCAGAATAGATAAAAAACTGAATATTTATCCTGAGAACTGGGATAAAGAAAAACTTGAAATTTCAAGAACAATCTACCAGATTAATAACGGCGCGGCAGGGGCTCCCTATTACGCACAGGAAAAGACCCCATGGTCCGACGCGGTGAGCAGTTTTACCACTCAGAACGCGCTGGTATTGTTTTATGTTAAAGGCGAATCGCTGAGGATGAAAGTTAAAAACCCTGATACACTTGAATTGATTGATGAATTAATACTTAATTAGGATAGAGATGCTTAACGGAAAAAATATTGTAGTAGTACTCCCCGCCTATAACGCGGAAAAAACTTTAAAGAAGACTTATGATGAAATTCCTTTTGATATGGTTGATGAGGTGGTTCTTGTTGATGACGCAAGCAGTGATGAAACAACCAGGGTGGGAAAAGAGCTTGGTATCAAACATATCATACGTCATGATGATAACAAAGGATATGGCGGAAATCAGAAATCCTGTTATAATAAAGCGCTGGAACTTGGCGCCGATATTGTAATTATGCTGCATCCCGATTACCAGTATACACCAAAACTGATTCCTTCTATGGCCTGGCTGATTGCCAATGATGTTTACCCGGTGGTGCTCGGCTCAAGAATTCTTGGTTTGGGAGCCTTAAAAGGTGGTATGCCGATCTATAAATATATAGCAAACCGGGGACTTACCCTTCTGCAGAATATTCTGGTGGGGCAAAAACTATCCGAGTATCATACAGGGTACAGAGCTTTTTCGAAAGAAGTATTACAATCTATTGACTATAATATCAACTCGGATGATTTTGTTTTTGACAACCAGATGCTTTCACAGATCATCTACCAGGGGTTTGAGATAGCGGAGGTTACATGTCCCACCAAATATTTTGAGGAAGCCTCTTCGATAAATATCCGCCGGAGCAGTATATATGGCCTCGGGGTTATTAAAACTTCAGTTATGCATTTTTTCCAGAGATTGGGTATTGCCAAATTCAGGATGTACAGGAGAAATGAATTGTGAATTAGGAATGATGAATTGTGAATTGAAAAGATAAATCTGTGAATATTCCATGGGAAGTTAAATTTAGCCACAATTGGTTAGAATTCAATTGATAATTAATAATGAACAATTAATAATTTAAAGGATGAAGTAACTCCAAGATTAGAAATATTGCAAAAAATGCCACAAAAACACCAAAACACAAAATCCCACAAAAAACTCAAAAGGAACCTTATTTTTTGTTTTTGACCTTCCAATCAACAAGATTATTTTTAAGAAAAAATATCAACTAATTGTTAACGAAAATACCTGCTTCTCTAAAGATAATAGTCATCTCAAGGTAGATCAAACCCTCCCGTCTTCCCCTTAAAATCTTAAGGAAAGGGGATATCGAACTCTCATTATTTTAGAATTTTCATGAGGTTCAGAACTCCTGATCACGGTTATAAAAAACAATAACTTACATGGATGTATTCGCAAAATAAAACCGCGGGATAATTCGATAAGGAAACAACTTGGGCAGGTCTTTCTTAATCTTATCGAATAGTGTACTGAACCAATACATTGACATTGTATTATTTTTAAAAAAGATATAATTTGAACGCCTTTTTATGCATCTCCTACAGAGATGTTTATCAGGGGGTCTATCATATTCTACAATAATTTGAACCTATACAAGGTTCTATTTATTGCATTTGCCTTGTAGAGGCAATGATTATTGTAGAAAATTTTGAACACTATAAGACAAAATCCTTGTAGAGGATTCACAAACCACCCCGGATAATCGAACACCTTAAGACATCCTCGATAAACCCAGATCGATAGAATTTCAATTTTCTAATACATCATGTATGGCTAAGAAAAGTCTTTGTCAAGTAATAAATGGATAACAATTTCATATGATATTTTCCAAAAATTTCCGCGATTTCATTTTGCGAGGAGTAAGGAGTTCTGAGGTTATAATTTCTATAAATGTTGTTGCAAATTTGAATTTTAGTGTTTTTTCAAATTGGGGCTCCTTAGAGGCAGAGGATCCCCCACTCAAAAAAAATAACCTCAGTGCCTTATTCTTCTGTATCGGTATTAAAAAATCAGAGTAAGAGTAGGAGTATGAGTAAGAGTATGATGGCCGGGTTTGGTGAAGGCGACGGCGGCGTTCATTTTGTATACCGGGGGGGGATTAAGATTAAGATTACGATTAAGATTATGATTTTAAAGAAGATACTCATTAACCGCGTTAAGGATAAGTAGTATGCCGAAAACTGCCACCACAATTCCGGCAATGATATTTATTTTTCTTACCAGTTCCATATTGATCTTTTTGCCGAGCTGCCTTGAACTAACGGAAAGAAAAAGCCACCAGAATACCGCTCCTGTTCCGACACCTCCAATAAATAAGAGTGTGCTGTTTATTCCCGCGGCGTCTTTAATATCAATTCCGGCGGCTGTGAAAATTACGAGAAATATTAAAACAGCGCCGGGATTTGACATCATAAGAAGAAAAGTGGAAAGAAATGATTTAATGATAGAATCATCCTTTTTTTCATTGTCATCGGTTTTTGTCCGGCTGTGATAAAAGGTGCTTATCCCGAGGTAAATAACGAAAGCTCCTCCAAATATCGCAGGCCAGGGATTATTATCAATATAAGGCCTTATAACCGCGACAAACCCTAATGCAGCGAGCATGGCGAATATCAAATCAGCCGCGACAGCGCCCAGTCCGGTGGCAAACCCATATCTTGCCCCGCTCCTTATCGAGCGGTTGACACAAAGAACACCGACAGGGCCTATAGGTACCGAAACAGCAAGTCCGACCAGACAACCTTTAATAAAAAGTTCTATCAAAAAAACTCTCGTTAATTAAGAATCACTCCATTTCTTAATACCCTCACCACTCCAGCAACAAAAAATATTGAAAAAGGAAAGTAAAGATATGATTCCGCCGGGAATTTCTCAAATTAATAGGGAAAGATTTGTAATTACGAATTACGAGCGACGAATTACGAATTTTTAATTTATATTCATTTTTGTGGTTTTTTGAATGGATCCTATAATTCTTAAAAGTTCCTCATTCAATTACAGCAAATCTTTAGCAACTTCAAGCAGCCAAAACTCCTGAATCCCTGAGTAGTCTGATCCAATAATTTGTCTCCCTGCTCTCTTTATAAGCGATGCTCATTTTTGACAAAAAATCTTTTTTTGACTGAGCGCCAATCGCCTCCTCAATATTTGCTCCGATTGATGTTCCACTCTGTAAAAGTTGATTTGAAAGAATGAATTCATGTTGTTCAACCGAAAGTTGCCTGCATAATTTAATTATCTTCAGCGCAAAATCATAACTTTTTCGTCTTACAGGATTATTATCATTACAATTCATAATACTTCTTTGAGGTTAATAATGTATCATTGTAAATTTCATTCGTCATTTACCATTAATTACCCATTCATTTAAGACTTGTTATCAGTGACAGAGATTTTGCATAAATTGAGCTGGTATCCGCGGTGGCGTCGATTGTGTGGAGTTTTTTTATGGTTGAGTAGCGAAGGTATATTTCTCTTACTTTTTCCAGGTATTCTTTTTTTTCGAAATGGTTCAGACTTTCCCCTCTTTTTTTTGTTATACGCTGAACGCTTATTTCAACGGGGCAGTCGTAATATAATATAAGGTCGGGGGTAAGGATTTCTTTTATCATGTGGCGTTTGAGGATGTATTCCGGGTCCAGGCCGAAAGCTCCCTGGTACGCAACTGAAGATAAGTAATATCTGTCCATCAGGACAATCTCATTTCTTTCAAGGGCCGGGGCAACATTTATACGGCAGTCCTCTATTCTGTCTTTAATAAACAGGTCAAGCTCCTCTTCGGCTGTGATATCTCTTCCTGTTACCGCCAGGCTTCGGAGTATTGATCCAAATTGCCCCTCTGTGGGTTCCCTGAATTTTGATACCCCGATGTTTTTTTCAGTGAAATAATCATAGAGCCGGTTGATCTGTGTAGATTTACCTGATCCGTCTATACCTTCAAATACTACAAAGATTCCTTTTTTTAGCATTTTTTCTCAGAATTATTTTTTTAACTGTCCAAATATAAAGTATAACAGATTCATTTTTGTGTTGAAATGATAATTGTTTTTCAGAAACATCTTTTTACCTGCTGTAATGAGACATCTTTATTTGAGGATAGGCGAGAGTTTATAATAGGCCCATCGGTGAAGGTAATCAGTTGGCTGAAATTGCGAAAGAGAATTGGAGCACAATATGAATTTTGTCTTTACAGAAAATAATTTCGTAAACCAAAAAGAAGGAATAAGACAAAATTTAATTATGATTTTAATTGTTGAACAGGAAATTAAGAATAAAATTTGTTAATATTAAACCGGATTATTTCTGAATTTTTAATAACACTAAATTATTTATTATAAAGCTCTAATTAAGGGCGATGGAGGAAAAATGAGAGTTCCAAATCCTATTCGAACTATCTTTTTATTTGCGATTACGTTGCAAATATTCGGACAAGGGGGTAAACAGGGGGAGAGTTATTTATTTGATATTAATAATATTACTCTTCCAATAGACAACAGGGGAGTTCTTGCTGATGTAGATATTAATGGAATCAAAGGGGGATTTTATTATGGCGAGGATTTCCTGTTTTCCGGAGGTATATTCTTAACGGGGTATAATCTCGATACTTTATGGGGAAACGGCCAGGCCAGCGGTTCCCTCGTTTTAAACTATGAACCGGGTCCTGTGGGAGGATCTTTTGACAGTAACGCGGTAATTTATGTTATTGACCAGGATGATCCACCCTTCGGTGATTCATGGATTGACTGGATTGACGCGGTTGAACTGGGCGCTGACTTTTATGATGGCAATAATGACGGCGATTATAATCCGGTTGATTTAAACAGCAACGGTTCCTGGGATTCAGATGAGGACGCGCCCTATATGCAGGGCAAAAGATTAGCATATTGTGTTTATAACGATTCGCAACCAATTGCCGACAGGTCGCGCTTTGCCGGAGTTAATCCCCAGGGAATTGAGATATGCCAGTATATTTACGCCCCGGCAGAATTAAATGGTGAATTTAATAATGTTCTGCATATAGAGTACAGGATCAGGAACAAAAATATGGAACAGCATGATCTGACCGATATAATTTTCGGCGTTTGGGCTGATCCTGATATTGGTTCCAATTCAATGGATGATCTGGCGGGATATGATGGAAGGTATTCTGCGGGATTTGTGTATCAGTATCAGAATGATAATCCCTACCTCTGTTGTATGATTTCTGTTATGAATACTGAAAACCCGTTGACAGATTTTTCTTCATTTATGCACTATCAACAAAGTGATCCCGTTTTAGGTGATCCAGATATACACACTGAGCTTCGGTATTATAATATTGGTTTGAACAAACAAGGGGAGGAAGTAGATCCCTGTGACTGGCCGCTGGGAAATAAACCGCCCGGATGTGATACTATCAATAATAAATTCTGGTATTCGGGAGATCCGGTGACAGGCGGGGGCTGGTTGAATGTAGTTCCTACTGATCAAAGAATTATGCTTAATATCGGTCCTTTTGATCTGGAATATGATGAGGAAAGAATAATAACAGCTACTTACATATTGGGATCGTCGGTGGGAGTATGGAGCGACGCGATTATCGAAACCAGAGAAACAGCGGAAGAATTATTCGGACCCACAACAGGTTTAAGTGTTGATAAAACAACAATCCCCGAGGGATATTCTCTGGAGCAAAATTATCCCAATCCGTTTAATCCGGAAACTAAAATTAAATTCAGCATTCCCGTGAAAGAGAATGTTAATCTGATGGTGACAAATATTCTTGGCGAAACTGTCGCGGTTTTAGTGAATGAAACACTTGAGGCGGGAATATATACAGCGGATTTTAACGCATCCGGCCTGTCCTCAGGCGTTTATTTTTATATTTTGAACACATCTGAATCTGTATTGACAAAAAAAATGATGCTGGTTAAATAAGGATTCTTATTACAACATATAAAATGAGAAAGTAATCAGCAATTCTAAACTTCACAGGGTAAATCCCGCGGGACTTACCCTGTGAATATTCAGATCCCGATGGTGGTTAATATTGCCGGAATAAATTATTTGCAGGCACAATTTCATAAAGATTTATTTATTAAGGAATAAAAATTATGCGATCCTTTTTTTTATTGCTGACAGTAACAATCTTTTTACAAAATATATTTGCGCAAAGTGGTAAAGTGGGAGATAAATACAAATTCCATACATACGGATATGAAATTATGATGGATAACAAAGGAATACTGGCCGATATAAATATTAATGGAGAGAAGGGAGGTTACTTTGATCATTACAACATTTTATTTTCCGGAGGATTTTTAATTTCAGGATTTACAGCCGATACATTATGGGGCAATGGACAGGCGAGCGCAATGCTCGTAATAAACTATGAGCCTGGAATTGTGGGTGATTCTTTTAGCGAGGATGCTGTAATCTATGTTATCAATGATAGTGATACTCCGTTCGGTCAGTCCTGGAGAGACTGGGCAGACGCAGTGAAACTTGGGGCGGATTTTTATGATGGTGATAATAACGGTGTTTACGATCCGAATGATTTAAATTCCAATGGAGTGTGGGATCCGGACGAGGACAAACCTTTATTCCCGGGCACTTATGCGGCCTTTTGTGTGTTTAATGATTCTCAACCTGTCGAAGAGAGGACTTATTATCCAGGAATGGCGCCCCAGGGCATTGAAATAAGGCAGTATGTTTATGATTACTGGAATTCATCCGATCCATATACTACCATGTACGTTGAATATCGGATAATTAATAAAAATCCGGATATGAATGATTTTAAGGATGTTATTTTTGGAATCTGGGCTGATCCCGATCTTGAGGATTTTTCGAATGATTATTCGGGGTGTGAAACTGACTATTCCGCGGGATTTACTTACTGTAAGGATTTTGGTGTGAATTTATCTCTTTTCATCTCTTCATGGACGCCGGGGGATATGGAAACCTATTTTTCATCATTTATTCATTTTCAGCAGAGCCCGTCCAATATTAATCACCCGACCAATCCTTCCGAGCTCAGGAATATTCAGATGGGACTGGATCGTAATGGAAATATTATTGATCCATGTAATTGGACCCTTGGGAATTTACCTGATGACTGTGCTTCTATCGATAACAAAAGGTGGTATTCCGGGGACCCGGTTACCGGGGAAGGCTGGCTCAACACAACTGAAGGTGACCAGCAGATTATGTTAAATGTCGGTCCATTTGATTTGAACTACGGAGAAGAAAAAAGAATACTCGTCACTTACGCAACGGGTGTTGATATTAATATGAGCGGCTCATTTGCAATGGCTCTTAATTCTCTGGAAAATTTATACGGCTCTATTCAGGATAATGATGAAGAAGAGACTGCAAAGCAGTTAAATTTTGTTCTTCATCAAAATTATCCAAATCCCTTTAATCCTTCCACAAAGATATCTTATCATATTGTTAATGAAAGTTTTGTTAAGTTATCTGTTTTTGATGTGCTGGGAAAGGAAGTTGCCATACTTAAAAAAGGATTACACGATGCCGGTGATTATACTGTTGAATTTAACGCTGAAAATTTGGCCGGGGGAGTTTATTATTACAGACTTCAGGCAGGAGAGCAGTTTATAACAAAAAAATCACTTCTATTGAAATAAAAATAAACATTTACTGTAAAAAACCCTCACATTATCAGTGAGGGTTTTTTTATCAAAATAAATTTTTATTTTAAGCTTTTGCCACCTCTTTTTTTGCGTCGATTCTTTCGGTGACAAGCCGGAAGATATATAGCGCGACCGCGGCGGTCAGTCCGATAGCGAGGAAATAAAACCATATATGGTGGGCATCGGCGTAATAGGCCGCTTTTTCAGCCGCCGATATTCCCGCGGGGAGTGTATGTGGATCGGGCACATAATAATCGAGCAGGTATCCCGACATGATAAATCCTACAATCGCCGAAATAAAGGAATGCAGATGGCTGAAGCCGAGGTAAAGTCCTTCCTCACCTTTGGGGGCCTGAAATGAAAAATATTCGAGGAACCGGGGGGAGATGAAACATTCGGCGAGTCCCTGTATAGCAATTCCAATGATCATCATAATTGTAAGGGGATGCATTATAAAGAGCCCGAGGATAGAAACAGCGTCTCCTGTTATCGATTCAAGAGAGGTGCTCATGGCCATGGCGAGAGCTGAAAAAGGCATGAGAATCATACCCCAGAGCATTGAGGTAACCGCTTTCGATTTTTTCATCCACTGGGTAACAAATACCACAAAAATTACAACAACCAGGGGGTTGACATTCGCGAGCCATTCCGGTTTTGCTTCTTCACCAAGAAGGCGGATAACATATTTAGGCATACTCGCGTAAAGCTGGTGCTGAATCATCCAGAAGCCTGTTACGATAAGAGTAAGGATTATAAGACGGGGAGTGGTGAAAATATTTATGAGGGCTTTCATTACATCATCAATGCTTTTTGAACTGGCTTCTTTATTTTTAAGAGGTTTGAAAAAGAAGGCGGCAAAAAGAAGGGCCAGGAAAGCCATTCCGGCCGAGAAAAAGTTTACATATTCAAGTCCGAGTCCCTGCCTGATATAAGGTACAAAAGTTTTACCGCTGAAAGCGCCGATATTAACTATCCAGTAAAAAAGGGAATAACCGCGGGCTCTGTTGGCTTCATTAGAGGTTTTTGCAACTGTGCCTGTAATAAGAGGTTTGATGAATGAGCCGCCAATCATAACAACAAAAAGGAAGAAAATAACAGAAACTTTGTCGGTAAAAATACCGAGGAAAAAATATCCGATAGTCAGCAAACCGAATGCTATTAAAAGTCCGTTTTTAAACCCTATTTTGTCACCAATAGCACCGACGAATGGAGGGAAAAGGTATAACCCGGCAAAGAAAAATCCGGCGACATAACCGGTTTCTGTGTCTGTAAACCCGACTATATCGGTAAGGTATAAAGTAAGAACAATGAAAAAACCATAATAAGCGGCTCTTTCACAGAGCTCCATAAAATTAGCGAGCCAGAATTCCTTTGGGAATTTCCAGGATTCTTTCTGGGGATTATTTTCAGCAGTGGAAACCATATATTTCTCTCTTCTTATTTAAAAAATACAAAGTTAAATAAAATGGCAGAAATAAAAAATGAAAAGCGGCGGAACCGGATGTGAAAATAATTTCGGGGTGTTCTTTATGACTATTTTGCTGCCGGCAGGTAGCGGTTTGAATGGTGAATTATGAATGGTGAATTATGAATTACTCAGTAACAATCAAATTCTGAACTGAATGGCAAAATTCCCACAGGTTTCTCAGATTAAAGCAGATATTAAAACAGGATTTTCAGAATTGGAATTAAGGTACGGATCATTCTAAGCGCAATAAAAATTGTTCATCATTAAATTATCCGTTGTCCATTGTCAATTATCAATTTTATCAGGAAATCCCTTTTTTTCTGCACTTGTTCTCTCTTTTTTAAGGCCCATTTTTAATTTTATATTAACACATATTTATCTATATTACCTGATTGATAAATTTTGATTTTCCGAGAAAAGAATGAAGAAATTATTTCTTGTAATATTTTCAGCATTGCTGATTTTTTCCACGAGTGAAGCTCAGTCGGGGAAAATGGGCTGGATAGCGAAATTTGGCATGGCGGGGGGAGTGACTCCTACATGGATAATGCCCGACATGGATGCGCTGAATGCTTTCATGCCCGGATTTGGATTGGATAAACTGCCTGAAAATGGATTCTTCGCTATGGGCGGCTCAGGTTACGCATATATAATGGTTGTAAAAAATCTCCGCATCGGGGGAATGGGATTCAGCGGCAATACAAGTGTTGAAGGACTGGTAAACGGATACCGGCAGCAGGTGGATTACCAGCTTGGAGCGGGAGCGTTTACGGTTGAATATACCCTGCCTTTTATAAGAAAAATGGCAGTCTCGGTCGGCGCGATGATAGGGGGAGGATCGGTGCAGATAGATATATACAAAAACAAGGGTGATTTTTCTTTTAACAACCTTTTTACCGATTTGAATTCCCCGAGTGAGAATATCAGCCGGAGACTCAGCTCAAACTTTTTTACAGTAAGTCCCACTTTAAATATTGATATTCCCTTCGCCCGTTTTATCGCCTTCAGAATTGGCGGCGGGTACCTGATGACTTTCGGTGATGATTGGAAAATTGAAAATGATCAGACACTTCATAATGTCCCGTCGGAGCTGAACGGAGATTCCTTTTTTATTCAGACAGGCCTTTTCTTCGGCTTTTTTGCTTTTTAGGAGTAATTTGATGAAACATATTCTGGTTACCGGCGGAGCCGGATTTATCGGAAGCAATTTTATAAGATATATACTGGAAAGAGAGGATTATCATCTCGTTAATCTCGACAAGCTTACTTACGCGGGAAACCTGGAAAACCTGCGCGGTTTTGAAGACCACGTAAATTACGGCTTTATAAAAGGGGATATATGTAATCGTGAGCTGGTTGAGCACATCATTAAAGAATTCCGGATTGACTGTATAATTAATTTTGCCGCTGAGTCGCATGTAGACAGAAGTATACTCGGAACAGAAGAGTTTATCAGGACAAATATTCTGGGGACAAATACTCTTATTGAGGCCGCAAAAAGAAATGGTATAGAAAAATTCATACAGATATCCACCGATGAGGTTTATGGCAGCCTCGGACCGGCCGGAGCTTTCACTGAAGAAACTCCCCTTTCACCCAACAGTCCCTATTCCGCGAGCAAGGCCTCAGCCGACATGCTTGTTCTTTCACAGCATCGTACATTCGGATTTTCGGGAATCGTTACAAGATGCTCAAATAATTATGGTCCCGCGCAGTTTCCCGAAAAACTTATTCCTCTGATGATCCTCAACGCGATGCAGGATAAGAAGCTGCCTGTATATGGGGACGGCAAAAACGTAAGAGACTGGATTTTTGTAGCGGATCACGCTTCAGCTATTCTGGCTGTAATGAAAAATGGTTTACCTGGCGAGGTTTACAACATAGGGGCCGAGACAGAAAAGAATAACCTGGATGTTATAAAGGGGATATTATCGATTCTCGGGAAACCGGAGACTCTCATTGAATATGTGAAAGACCGGCCCGGACATGACAGAAGGTACGCTATAAATCCGGCGAAAATTAGAAAGGAACTTGAATGGCAGCCGGAAAATAAATTTGAAGAAGCGCTGGAACATACCGTCCGCTGGTATATGGATAACCGGCAGTGGTGGGAAAGAGTAATTAACAAAGATTATTTAAAGTATTATGAAGAGTTATATGGCAGTAAATATGGTAAAGAATAGTATTAAAAAAACATTTCCGGCAATCTTTTTGCTGGTTTTGCTGACTACATCTGCAACAGCACAGTTTCAAACAAATCAGACGGATAAAAACTCGAAAAAACTTTTCGGGACAGAAACCTCCTATAGCAGCAAGTCTGTTCAAAAACATTACCAGAGTATTTTTTCTCTTTCGGGCGAGGGAGCCTCTGTTTTTCCCGCACCCTCTTTTGACCAGGACAAAGAACAGCTTCTGAACAAAATCAGGGAAATGATACCGATGGACGGGCCGGTTGATCCATATAAATATTATCTTGGCCCGGGCGATGTTCTCGAAATCAATATTTTAAGTGAAGCTCCTGTCACTCTTCCTGTGTCGGTCAGCCCCGAGGCAACTCTTTCTATTCCTCTTTTTGGAACAATAGAAGTAAGAGGACTCACCCTTGCTGACGCGAAAAAAGAAATAGCGGAAAAGCTTGGTGAAAAATACAGGAAGGCCAAAATAACAGCCACTTTATTAAGCCCCCGCATCTTTAATGTTTATGTTGGCGGACTTGTTAAAAATCCGGGCACTTTTTACGCGTCTCCCTTTCACAGGGCCGATTTTGCCATATACCAGGCCAACCTTGGCCTGATTGACCCTGGAAAAAAGGAATTAAAGCTTGAACAATTAAGAAAAGAATTCATAAATAAACCTGAAACATTTAACTATTTCAGGGAGGAAGAGCAGGGGAGCGGGGAATTAGAGATGTCCCTGAGAAATATCCATATTGTCAGGCGGAACGGGGATACCCTTTCGGTTGATCTGATGCGGTATTACGCTACCGGCGATCTTCAGTTCAATCCTTATCTGAATGATGGAGACAGGCTGATCGTACCGAATCTTGACCTGGAGAAAAACAGTATCACCATTTCGGGTAATGTAAGTCTGCAGGGAACATTTGAATATTCAGCCACCGATTCGATAGGCAATATTTTTTCCATTGTCCAGGGCGCCGGAAAAAACGCTGACTTAGAGAATGTTGACCTTTACAGGCTTGATGAAAAAGAGGAAAGTTTTTCTCACAAAGTTATAAATCTGGAAAAAGTTATTGCCGGTGAAGCTGAAGATTTTCCACTTTTACCGGGTGACAGAATTGTCGTAAGGGCAAAAGTAACAAGAGAAAAAATATTTAACGTAATGGTGAGAGGTGAAGTTAAAAGGCCCGGAATGTATCCTGTAATAAGGGATGTTACAAAACTTTCCGATCTGGTAGAATCCTGCGGCGGATTTACTGCCGACGCTTCACTTTCGGAAGCTAAAGTGGTAAGGTTCAGCGATCCGCTCGACAGAACTGAAAGTAATCCCGATTACCTGAGAATGGTTACCCTCAGGCTAAGTGACATGGACCCTGAAGAAAGGCAGTATTTTAACTTTGAATCAACAATCCAGAGAAATTTCCTCTCAGTCGATTTTAACGCTCTTTTTGAGGAAAAGGAAGAATCGGCAGATATAACGCTTGATGAAGGTGATATAATAATTGTGCCTCCGAAAAGCAACACAGTTTATATTTATGGGCAGGTGGCTCGTCCGGGTTATCTGACATTTCAGAAAGGGATGGATTTTGAATATTACATTTCAAAAGCCGGCGGTTCGACAATCATGGCTGAAGATGGTGATGTAATGATCATTAAAGCGGGATCGAGGAACTGGATTGAAGCCGGGGATACCGAAATTGAACCGGGGGATATGATCTGGATACCACGTGAAAAAGATAGAGATTTCGAGTATTATTTCACCTGGTTCAGCAAAATAGTTAGTGTTTTAGGAGGTGTGGCAACAATTATAATTCTTCTGCGTAATTAAACGCTTCGCTGAAAATTATTTTGCGGCTGATGGCATTTTTGAAAGACGAGTACGAAGTACGATCACGAGAACGATTGTTTATTCGCGATTTTGTTTTTATTCCGGACTCGCCAGTTTATGAATAAGAATATTTTTCACCCGGTTTCTTTTTAGTCCCGGGTTGAAGAGATAAAAAGTTTTATAGAGCGGAGCTTTTGACGAGCGCCGCATCCTATTAAAAACAGGAAAAGAGATGGATAATAAATTTAGAAACAGTCTGCCTGTATTTATTCTTTGCGGCGGGCTGGGTACAAGATTAAAAGAGGAAACAGAATTCCGTCCCAAACCTATGGTGCCGGTAGGAGAACAACCTATTTTATGGCATATTATGAAAACCTACAGGAAATACGGGTTTAAGAAATTTGTGCTCTGCCTTGGTTTTAAGTCTGAGGTGATAAAATCATATTTCCTCAATTATTCAAAACTGAACAGTGATTTTACCGTCGATCTGAATACAAATAATGTAACGGTTCATTCGGTCGCTCATGATCTGGACTGGGAGGTTACCCTCGCTTATACCGGCGAGCTGGCGATGACAGGAGCGAGAATAGCGCGCGCGGCGGAAAAATATCTCGGAGATGCCGAACATTTTGCCGTAACTTATGGTGACGGACTCACCGACGCGAATCTGGCGGATGAACTGGATTTCCATTTGGAGCATGGTAAAACAGGGACAATACTCGGGGTCAATCCTCCTTCAAGATTTGGAGAGATTAAAATTGAAAAGGATGTTGTGACCGAGTTTGCCGAAAAACCTGAATTTACTGATGAATGGATAAATGGCGGATATTTTTTCTTTAAAAAGGATTTCCTGAAATATTTATCGAAAGATGAAAGTTGTGTGCTTGAGCGACAGCCTCTTGTTGATCTGGCGAGGGACGGTGGCTTGAATATGTACCGTCATAGCGGATACTGGGCTTGTATGGATACACAGAGAGACAGGGAACAGCTTAATAAATTATGGCAGAGCGGGAACGCGCCATGGAAAACAGACAAGTAACTACGCGGAGGATAAATTGAAAGTACTGGTAACAGGACATAAAGGATATATAGGAACACATCTGACAGAACTGCTGAAAAATGAAGGAATAAAATCAACCGGTGTGGATATTGGTCTTTTTGACGGTTGTGAATGGGAGAACAGGGTTAAACCGGATACTGAGCTGGAAATGGATTTCAGGGACCTGACAGTTGATATGCTTAAAGGTTATGACGCGATCATGCATCTCGCGGCTATCTCAAATGACCCTATGGGGGAGCTTGATCCCAACATTACTTATGATGTCAATCTTCACGGAACGGTTGCCCTGGCTAAAAAAGCCAAAGAAGCGGGTGTGCCCCGTTTTCTCTTTTCCGGAAGCTGTTCGGTATATGGAAAAGGGGAAAAACTTGACCTTGATGAATCGGCAAATCTAAATCCGGTTTCAGCCTACGCGGTATCAAAAGTTGAAGTTGAAAAAGAGCTGCATAAATTGGCGGATGAAACATTTTCGCCTGTGATTCTCCGCAACAGCACCGCGTATGGGCATTCACCCAACCTGAGGATTGATCTCGTTGTAAACAATCTGCTGGCCTCGGCAAAAAGTTACGGCGATATAAGGATAAAGAGTGACGGTTCTCCATGGAGGCCTCTTGTTCACTGCCGTGATATTGCCCGCGCCTTTATTGCCTTTGCCAAAGCGCCCCGTGAAATAATTCATGACCAGGCTGTGAATATCGGCGCCAATGAAGAAAATTTCCAGGTCAGGGATGTTGCCGATAAAGTTCAGGAGCTTATGCCCGATGCCAATATAGTTTATACGGGCGAGGTGGGGGAAGACCCGAGGAATTACCGGGTGAAATTTGATTTGCTGAATAAACTGCTGCCCGATTTTAACCTGTCTTATACACTTGGCAGTGGAATGGAAGAACTAAATTCGAAATATAATGAACATGGTTTCGGCAAAGAGGACTTTGAAGGCGACCAGTTTATAAGGCTGCGCGCTTTGAGCAAAAGTTTATCGAAATTAACAAAAAGGCAGTAAAATGAAATTTAATGAAACTCCCTTAAAGGGAGCTTATACAATAGAACTTGAAAAATTTGGCGATGACAGGGGCTTTTTCGCGCGATTTTTCTGCAAAAAAGAATATGAAGCGCTGGGTCTCGATAATGAAATAGTACAGATTAATAACTCATTAAGCAAAGATAAAGGCACACTGCGAGGGCTTCATTACCAGTTGGCTCCGAAATCAGAAACAAAAATAGTAAGATGTGTCAAGGGAGCTTTATATGATGTTATCCTTGATCTCAGGGAAGGATCGGAAACATTCGGCAAGTGGTTCGCCGCTGAACTTACCCCTGAAAAACAGGACAATGATGCTCGTTCCGAAAGGATTCGGCCATGGTTTCCTGACGCTTACCGAGGATACCGAAGCTCTTTACCTGGTGACAGAATATTACGCGCCCCGAACTGGAACGGGGAATTAGATGGAACGACCCGAAGTTTGACATAAAGTGGCCTTTTGATCCGGTCATAATTTCGGATAAAGATAAAAACCATCCCGATTTTAATCCTGATATTCATCTTAAATAGGGGAGAAGGATGAATATTTTATTTACAGGAGCAAGTTCATTTACAGGATTCTGGTTTGTCAGGGAACTGGTAAACGCGGGCCATAAAGTAACGGCCATTTTTACCGGTGAAGGACCTGAAGCATATGACGGCGTAAGAAAATCACGAGTTGAAGAACTAACGGAACTGAGCAAACCGGTTTTCGGGTGTAAATATGGAAGCGAATTGTTCATGGAGCTTCTTGATCCCGATATGAAATGGGATGTTTTTTGCCATCATGCCGCGGATGTAACTAATTATAAAAGTCTGGACTATAACGTGGTATCGGGTCTTTCGAATAATACCTCGGGCAGCAGGAATGTACTGGGAAGTTTAAAATCGGGAGGCTGCCGGAATATGATTCTTACAGGCAGCGTTTTTGAGCAGAATGAAGGAGCCGGTTCGGGAACCATGCGGGCGTTTTCTCCATATGGTCTGACAAAGGGATTAACCTCGGAATATTTTAGATATTACTGTGAATATTTTGGTGTTAACCTGGGGAAATTTGTAATCCCAAATCCTTTCGGTCCTTATGAAGAGCCGAGATTTACCACCTACCTGATAAAAAACTGGATAAGGAAGGAAGTTCCAGCAGTTAATACACCGGACTATGTCAGGGATAATATCCATGTTTCACTTTTGGCAAAGTATTATTTGATATTCCTTGAGCGGTTTGTCAGGGGAAGGGAAAAGTACATGAAAATTAATCCTTCCGGTTATGCCGAAAGCCAGGGATCATTCACCAGAAGATTTTCGGCGGAAATGAAAAAAAGGCTGTCTCTTCCCTGCGAATTCAAACTTAATGCACAGACTGACTTTTCCGAACCTCTCATGAGGATCAATACCGATGTGGATATGGTTATCAGGGAAAGCTGGGATGAAGGAACCGCGTGGGATGAGCTCGCTGAATTTTATCATAATTATTACGCATTGGGATTATGACCTCCAAATACAAATTTGATCTCTCTTTTATAATTGTAACCTATAACGGCGGTCATCTTCTCAGGGATTGTCTCAGAACACTATTCGAACATACCGCAGGCTTTTCCTATGAAGTAATTGTAATAGATAACGGAAGCAGACCGGGAACAATCAAACCTGTTGTAGATGAATTTGAGGGAGTGAAGTTCCTGCGAAACGAGGAAAACCTGGGTTTTTCGGAATCGAATAACATTGCCTCAAAATCGGCGGAAGGAAAGTATCTCATACTCTGCAATGATGATGTGATCTTTATTGAAAATGTTGTGAAGAAACTTTTCGATTTTGCCGAAGAACAGAAGGGGCGGCTGGTTATAGGTCCGAAAGTTTTGAACATGGATAAATCACTCCAGGTTTCAATAGGCAAATTTGATGATCTCCGATATATAATTACCACCAATTTTTTCCTGTACAAACTAATGCCCCGTTCGAAATTCCTGAATAAATATTACCTGAACTATCTCGATTTTAAGGAACCTGAGGAGGTTGATTTTGTAAAGGGCTGTTTTCTTCTGATAAAGGCTGAAGATTATGGAAGTCTGGGCGGTTTTGATGAACGATTCCGTTTTTATGGCGATGAAACCGATCTCTGTTACCGCTTTAAAGAAAGCGGAGGCAAAGTAATCTATTACCCTGAAGCTGAGGTGATTCATATTGGGGGAGCGGTGACCAAAGACCTTCCATGGTTCAAGTATAAACATCAGACCCTGAGCAAGATAATGATGTATTTTAAACTTTTTTCACTGCCTGTTTTTCTGCTCGCTGTGCTTGTACATTATATCGGTTTGTTAATCCGTGTGCCGTTATATCTATCGGGAGGATTAGTCAGCTTCAATAAAACTCTGATTATGAAAGCCTGGTTTTACCTTAAACAATTTTTTGTTTTCCCGAAAAAACTTAGCGGCGGCAGGGGGGACTAACTTTCTGATGACAGGCAAGAAGATATTAATGTTGCTGCAATCTCCTTTCCCTCCCGATATAAGGCTGGAAAAAGAAATCAGGAGTCTTAACGCTGCAGGATATGAGGTGATCCTGTTATGCAATCAGTACAGGAAGGATGATAACAGGGAATTCCCGGGTTGCAGGATAATAAGAATAAAGGCGCTTTTCAGGAATGAGAAACTAAATAGGCTGTTTAATATTCCTCTTTTTTTTAATCCCCGTTTTTTTTTCGCGGTATTCAATATCATCCTTAAGGAAAAACCACTCTTCATACATGCGCATGATTTGCCGATGGTCCCCCTCGGTCTTCTGATGAAATTTATTTTTGGCGTGCCGGTTATATTCGATATGCATGAAAATTATCCTGAAGCGCTAAGGGTTTTTGATAAAAAAGGAATTCACAATTTTCTCCTGAAGAATCCCCAAGGGGCTGCCCGGCTGGAAAATTATTGCATCAAAAATTCGGATCATATTATTGTTGTGGTTGAGGAGAACAAAAAGAGACTTGCCGGGCGGGGAGTTCCTGAAGAAAAAGTGACCGTTATCTCAAATACGGTTGATCTGAATAATTTTAACAGGGAAGTTTCAGGGGCAGACAATGAAGAATTTGAAGAGAGGTTTGTGATATTATATACAGGCACAATCAGCCCGGAAAGGGGGCTTGAAACACCCCTGGAGGCAATAAAAATATTAAAGGAAAAAATACCCCGGATTTTGCTGCTTCTTGTGGGAGCGGGAAAATCGGTTCCTTCCCTGATGGAAAAAAGCAGGAATATGGGACTGGAAGAAAATGTGAAATTTATTGGTTGGCAGCCGCATGACAAATTAGCGCGGTTTCTTGCTCTGGCTAAAATTTGTATAATTCCCCAGCCTAATAATGATTTTATAAATACGACTATTCCCCATAAGATGTTCGAATATATGGCAATGGGGAAACCTCTGCTCGTATCTGACGCGCTTCCTCTGAAAAGAATAATTTCTGAAACTTCGGCGGGCGAATGGTTTCATTCGGGCAATTCTGCAAGTTTCGCGGAAAAGGCTGCCGGAATGATGATAAGTGAAAAAGACTACGGAGCCAATGGAAAACATTGGGTGAAAGAAAAATATAACTGGCAGATAGAATCTGAAAATTTAATAAATTTGTACTATCGATTGGAAAATAATTTATAATTAACGAGGTATTAAATGAAAATTGGTGTAGTTGGCCTGGGATATTGGGGCCCGAACCTGGTGAGAAATTTCCTGGCTCATCCGGAAGTTGAAAAAGTTACCGGATGTGATATTAAAGAAGAAAGATTAAACTTTATAAAAAACAGATTTCCTTCGGCATTTCTTACAAAAGATTATAATGATCTTCTGAAATCAGAGACAGATATAATAGTAATTGCCTCTCCTGTTAAGCATCATTTTGAGCTCGCGAAACAAGCTTTGGAAAATGGAAAACATATATGGGTGGAAAAACCATTTACAGCTACCGTAAAAGAAGCTGAAGAGCTGATAGAGATCGCGGAGAAAAAGAATCTTAAAATTTTTGTTGACCATACATTTATTTATACCGGCGCAGTACAGAAAATGAAAGAAATTGCCGATAGCGGTGAGCTTGGCGATATTTACTATTTTGATTCCGTAAGGATAAATCTCGGACTTTTCCAGCATGACGTCAATGTTGTATGGGACCTTGCTCCGCATGATCTCTCTATTATGAAACATGTTATTGGCGATATGAAGGTGTCGGCTGTAGCCGCGCATGGAATCGCGAATTATTATCAGCAGGAAAATATCGCTCATCTTTCTGTTTATTTCGATGGTAATTCATTCGCTCATTTCCATGTTAACTGGACTTCCCCGGTCAAAATACGCAAGATGGTTCTTGGCGGCAGCAAAAAAATGCTGGTTTTTGATGATATGGAAAACTTTGAAAAGATCAAAGTATATGACAGCGGCGTGGTAATGCAGACTCCGGAAAGCATTCATGAAGCCCTGGTCCAGTACCGTATAGGGGATATGTATTCTCCGAAGATAATACATACTGAGGCTCTTGCCCTGGGCGCCAGAGAGTTTATCAATGCCATTAAAGAGGATCGCCAGCCATTGACCAATGGATATGACGGACTGGAAGTGGTTAAAATTCTTGAAGCCAGCGATGAATCTATCCGCAACC
>CAXXGF010000076.1:0-23782 GCA_963677445.2 Melioribacteraceae bacterium
CACTCGGATTTGCTATTGAAAAAGGAAAATTTTTTCACCTGGATTTCGGAATTGTCATGAGTCTTTCTCTTGATGACGGGAAAGTTGCCATCAAAGCGAACAGAAATGAAATGACTATGAATGATCTTGCTAAAATTCTTCGTGAAGGATTTAATCTGAAAGTCCCTGATGTATTCCCGAAAAATATCTTCATCAAAGATGCTGAAATATTATTCGCGCCGCAGGGTGGATCAGTTGGTGAAATTCCTATTGACCAGGGTTTTACCTTAAAAGGATATGCTAAATTAGCAAATACTTTCCAGGCTGATCTTGATTTTTACGCGAATCTCAGCGACGGATTTCAACTATATTTTGTAATGGATAATAATTTTAAAGACGCGATACTGAATGAACTTCGCAATAAAAAGGTTCTCTCGAAAATGTTAACTCCTGTGCTGAACACGCTTCAGGTTAAAAAAGCTGAAGTTTTTATGAAAGCGGGGAAAGACCTGAAATTAGAAGGTAATAGTCATTATGAAGTATATGTGCTTAATGAACGTGTGCCTATTCCCGATATGCAGGTTACTTTTGATGTAAAACAAATGGTTCGCAATGTTGTAGATAAAATTGTTGAAAAATATGGCGGCAAAGCAACAGAGCTGGCAGGTAAAATTGGCAATTCGGCAAAAACAGCAGGCAAACAAATTGGCCAGGGAGCTAAATTCGCAAAGAAGGTGGTTACACTTGGTATTGAAAACGCGAAACATCTCCATCCGAATGGGTTGCTTCACCCGGTGAATAAACATGTATGCCGCGAAAAATGTATCCCGGAAAGAGCCGAACTTCTGATTGGCAAGGTGCTGCCTCCTTCATTGCAGGCAATTCAGTCATTTCATGATGAGATAATAGATGATATGGTTGTGCTTGTCGGGAACAATCCGATGGAAACAAAAAATATTCGTGAAGCGTTTTTCCTTGAGGACTGGAAAAAGCTGAACAACAGCATTGAAGAAGACTGGAAAAGCATCTGGGAAGATAAATTTTATTACGGCCTTTTTATCAGAAAAAGCGCGGCGATTGAAGGGGGGAATATATATCGGGCCATTGTAGAGAAAAGGAAACAGGAGTATATCAATTTAAGGGACCGTCTTTATAATGATCTGATATCAAAACAGATACCTTTACCTGTCAGAATTGAATATGACCGCACAGCCGGCTGCGGAACATTTTACCGGAATGATCAGATGGTAAAAAAATACTGCGGATGGTATAAAAACTGGCATACAATTTTAAGCATCGGTTATACTGCCAAACCGGATATTCAGGAAAAAATATTGTTCTATGCCAAAGACATGGGAACAATAGATATGTATAGTATCGATAATGCCGGTAATATGCGCCATATTATAAATGCTCCATTAAATGGAATTCGTAAAACCTGGGCAAAAATTTCCTGGCAGCCCGATGGTCCTTTTGACGGGGTGATAGTTTTTGAAGATGAAAATGGTGACCGGGAACTATACAGATGTGATGACAATGGAAATTTAAGCAGATCTTACGCGGATAATAACAGTTTCACCCGTATAAAGACCCGCACGATGGGAGCATACTTGAATATTGAAAAAGGGAAAGTAGAAACAGGCAGTATAGGATCTGGGGCGCATAGTTCAATGTGGACATTCGAACCAGTGACCGGGACGAATTATGTAAGAATTAAAAATCGGTGGAAAGGGACATATCTGCATATAGAAAATGGAGAGCCTGAAGCCACCAATATAGGAGCCGGAGCCTGGAGTTCCCACTGGCTGATTGAGCCGGTTCCGGGAACAAATTTTGTCAGATTCCAAAACAGATGGAAAGGAACATTTCTTAACAGCAGATCCGGAACTGTTAAATGCACACCAAAAATGGCTCACTGGAATGATCGTAAAAATCCAATGTGGATTCTCGAAAGTATTCCCAAATAATTTAAAGCCAGGGTCAAATTACCCTGACTTAATCGTGATTTGAATTCCGGTTCTGATAACCGATCAAGGGATGTCAGAACCGGAGTATTATAATTTACTTGTTCTTAAAATATAATTATTTACAATTGTTTATCGCGAAATTCCGTTAAGAAGAAAATCGCTCAATTCCGAAACTTCATAAAATTTATAATCAGGATTCATCTTTTCGACTTCTTCAGCGGCATAGCTGTCCCATAACACGGAAGCAACTTTCACCCCCGCCTTTTCAGAGGCTTTTATATCGGAAGGGGCGTCGCCAATCATAAGCGCTTCTTCCTTAGCGAGGCCGGTATGATTAAGGAAATCGATGATTCCGTCAGGAGCCGGTTTATGATTGGCCACATTATCGCCGGTGGCGATGTAGTCGAAATAATCGAGCACTTCGAGCTTTCGCAAAGTAATTTTAGCCGATTTTTCTCCTTTACCTGTAAATATGCCGAGCAGCAAACCACTTTTCTTTAATCCCTCAATCAAGTCTTTCATGCCGGTAAATATTGATGCCATCGAATCGTGATTTTCAGAATAATATCTGTAATATGTTTTTTGCGCTTCCTGATAATTTTCTTTCATCCATTCCTTCAGAATTTGATCTTCAGTGGGACCAAAAAGGGCGGTTATTTCCTCATCAGTGTATCTTTTCCCAATAAATTTTTCAGTAACATGATTGAATGACGCGAATATCAGCTCATTAGTTTGAGCTATGGTGCCGTCAACATCAAAAATAATTCCTTTAAATTTGTTCATTCATCCTCAGTTAAGTTTAAATATTACAATATTTCCATCCATATTGGAAGCGGCGAATAGATTTCCCCTTATATGTCTTACAGTATGAACCCGGGAACTCCCCATGTAAAGCATTTTTTCAACACGGTATTTTTTATCAGCTTTATAAATAAATCCATTCTTTGATCCAAAAAGAATATTATTATTCCATTCAATTATTTCAACCGGCATTGTGTCGATTCCAAAACCTGGATTCCTTTCTCTTATCCAGTTTCCGTCGGCTGTATAAATTACATGAAATTTATCTTCCATACTCTTGATAAATAGCTTTTTACCATCTTCAGAAATCCCGATGGATTCCCATGCCCTGTAAACTTTCTTTTTCCAGTTAGTTTTTCCAAGCAAAAGATTAATTGAATAAACATATTTTTCAGGAGTTGTGACAAACAGATCCCTGCCGTTTGTTACAGGATGGCAAGCCGCCGGGGAGTAATAGAATATCGGGTTTTCACTCCATTTCCATAAAAGAAGCCCGCTGTTGGCATCGATACAATACAAATAACCATCCCAGCTTCCGTAAATAATTTTACCTTCATAGATTAATGGCTCAACCTCAATCATTCCTTTCGCTTCTTCATTGACCCAGATTCTTTCAAGAGTTTCAAGATCATAACAATATAACTTTCCCGATGCCGTTCCGAAAACAACAGCGGCTTCGGAATCGGTGTTTTTGGGCACCAGCATCTGTTTGGGGCCTTTATGATCAAAAACCACAAGCTGGGATGTTATGGTTTCATCAAAGCCGATAGACTGAAGCTGTGAGCCTGTCCCGGCGTCAAGTGTTATCAGATCTCCCTGGAGGGTTGCCGCGGCCAGAATTCCATCCGCGGCGACGGGGCGGGACATTGTGTTGCCGAATGTGTCATATTCCCAGATAACATTCGCTGCGGTATCGAGGCAGGAAACAAGGCCGGAATAATCTGTGGCATATATACGCGCTGTGTCTGCGAAAAGTGACGCGGAAAGAGTATATCCCAGATCATAGCTGCCGGTTATTTCCGCTGTTTTATTCTCAAAAATTTCTGACTCAGGCAGAGTAATCTCTTTTTTTTCAAGGCATGAATACCCACCCCAGCGCCTGGGTATTGTGTCTCTTTCTATTTCGTAAAACAGGAGAGAATCCTGTTTTTGTTCAACAATTGTATATCCCCATGAAGACTTTCCTTTACTCAGTGTCGCTCTGGAAGTCGCGCCGGGAAGCCCTGAGAAATCGGTTATCTGGTTCTTATGAACATGTCCGCAAAATACACCATACGTTTTAGCGGGGGGGAGAAGATTAATAACCTTATACCAGTTGTCTATCTGATCGTTAAGCATATGATGAACAAAGAAAAATATTCCTTTATAACCTTTTTTCTTTTTGATTTCTTTTTCAAGCCAGCGTAAATCCTCCGGAGCGATATGTCCTCCTCCTCCGCGCCAGGGAATTCCTGAATTAACACCGATATAGAGGATAGAATCCTGAACAAAAGAAAATTTGTTATCTCCCCATATTTCATTAAATAGGAGCATACCGCTTTCACTCCATTTTGTATCATGATTACCCGGTATAATATAGAGGGGTATATCCAGTTTGCTTAAAATTTCGTGAGCTTTGTTCAGTTCGCTGTTAAGTCCCTTTTCGGCAATATCACCCGACGCGATAACAAATGACAAATCGCTGAGAGAATTGATCGACATGACCACAGAATCGAGTTCGACGTCAGCCCCGGGATATCCGATATGTGTGTCGGTAATCCAGGCGAATTTTGGATTTTGCGCGTAAATCGCCGCGCAAAGCATTAGGTAGAATAAAAGAGTTTTCATACTTGTTTGTCAGTAATTAAAAAAGTTATAATGCAAAGGTAATTAATTATGATTACATGGTAAAACCAGGTTTCGCCATATTAAGGATTAAATGAAGATTTGATAATAAATTAATCTATGGGTATATTACAAGATTATAAAAATTTGAGTCTATGGAAAGAATAAGAAATTTTTGCATTATTGCTCATATAGACCATGGCAAATCGACACTTGCCGATGGTCTGCTTGAGTCGACACAAACGATCAGCCAGAGAGAATCGAAAGATCAGCTTCTGGACAGCATGGACCTCGAAAGAGAACGGGGAATTACAATAAAGTCGCATGCCATCCAGATGATTTATAAAGCTTCCGATAAAAATGAATATACACTAAACCTTATTGATACTCCGGGGCATGTGGACTTTTCCTATGAGGTATCCAGATCGCTTGAAGCCTGTGAAGGGGCGCTTCTGATTGTTGACGCCGCCCAGGGTGTTGAAGCCCAAACCATCAGCAACCTCTATCTTGCCATTGAGTCGGGACTGGAAATAATACCTGTTATCAATAAAATAGATCTGCCAAGCGCTCAGACTGATATTGTTAAAGGTCAGATAATTGATCTGATAGGGTGTGATGAAGATGAAATTATAGAGGCGTCCGCAAAAGCGAGGATAGGAATAAGTGAAATCCTCGAAGCCATAGTAACAAGGATACCACATCCTGTAGGTGATCCCGAAGCCCCTCTTCAGGCATTAATATTTGATTCTGTTTTCGATTCCTACCGTGGCGCCATCGCTTACGTAAGAATATTTAATGGTGTTCTACGCGAAAAGGACGCCATAAAGTTTTTTATCAATCAGAAAGATTATCTTGCCGAAGAAGTTGGTATTTTGCGGCTGAAAAGGATTAAAACAAAAGAATTAAAGACCGGTGATGTGGGTTATCTGATCTCCGGAGTTAAAGATGTTCATGATACCAAAGTGGGTGATACTGTTACTCATCTTAAGGGAGGAGCGGATAAACCTCTTCCGGGTTACCAGGATATCAAGCCGATGGTATACAGCGGACTTTTCCCGACCGAATCGGATGAATATGAAGATTTACGGGATGCTCTCGACAAACTAAGGCTTAATGATTCAGCTCTTGTGTTTATTCCTGAAACCTCAGCCGCCCTGGGATTCGGATTCAGATGTGGTTTTCTCGGTATGCTTCATATGGAGATAGTTCAGGAGAGGCTGGAGAGGGAGTTTGATCAGTCAATCGTAACCACAATGCCCAATGTGGAGTATATTGTTTATACAAAGCAGGCTGAGAAAATTATAATAAATAACCCGTCTGAAATGCCGGAAGCGGGTAATATTGAAAAAATTGAAGAACCTTATGTTAAAGCTCAGATTGTCTGTCCCAGTGAATATGTCGGCAGTATAATGAAGCTGGGAATGGAGAAAAGGGGAACATATAAAAATACAAATTATATCGACCCCACCAGGGCGGATATTGAATTCGAGTTTCCTCTTTCTGAGATAATTTTTGACTTTTTTGATAAATTAAAATCTATTTCCCGTGGTTACGCCTCACTTGATTATGAGTATATCGGATACAGGGAGGCCGATCTTGTGAAACTGGATGTCCTTCTGAATAACGATGGTGTAGACGCCCTGTCGGTTATTGTCCACCGAAGCCGGGCTTATGACTGGGGAAGGAAAGTATGCTCCAAGCTAAAAGAGCTTATTCCGCGCCAGATGTATGAAGTTGCCATCCAGGCCGCTATCGGCTCAAAAGTTATTTCACGCACCAATGTAAAAGCGCTCAGAAAAAATGTAACCGCAAAATGTTACGGTGGTGATATTACCCGTAAAAGGAAACTGCTCGAAAAGCAGAAAGAGGGTAAGAAAAGAATGAAACAGGTCGGGAATATTGAAATTCCCCAGGAAGCGTTCCTCGCTGTGCTTCAGCTCGATGAAGATTAGACGGAACAATCATACGGTTTTAGGTTGTATAATAAAAATAAAATAAAAATGGAATATTTCCCTGATGCAAAAAAAGAAATTTAATACCCGGCCCCAGCCGATAGACTTAAAAAAACAGGCCAAAAAAGGATTGGATTTTTTTAAAAATCTTCTTTTTGCTCTTATCGCGGCTCTGCTTATTAAAACATTTTTAATTGAAACTTCCCGCGTACCGACTGGTTCGATGGAAAGCACAATTAAGGTGGGTGACTTCCTTTTTGTTAATAAATTCATCTATGGCTCAACATCACCGAGGAATATTCCCTTTACCGATGTGAGGCTGCCCTATTTCCAGCTGCCCGCTTTCGCTGAACCTGAAAGAAATGAAATCGTGGTTTTTGAATACCCTGGAGACAGAGATGAATTAAAACCGGAGAGGGTTGATAATTACGTTAAAAGATGTGTTGGCACCCCCGGGGATACACTGGAAATTATTGATAAAGTTCTTTTTGTAAACGGGAAGGAGTTTTTCAGACCTCCCAACATTCAGTATCTTAAACAATTTCCTATACCGGATGGTATTCCTGACCGGAGAATATTCCCGGCCGGATCGGGATGGAACGCAGATAATTACGGTCCCCTGGTTATCCCATCGAAAGGTGACACTTTGTTCCTGACACCTGAAGTTGCGAAAGCATACAGAACAATTATCGACCGGGAGTTTGGTGAAAGAGTTGTGACGATCGAAGGTGATGATGTCCTGATTAAAGGGGAAAAAGCTGACTACTACGTGCTGAAAGAAAATTATTTTTTCATGATGGGTGATAACAGGGACGACAGCTCAGACAGCCGGATGTGGGGACTGGTGCCCCGCAGTAAAGTTGTGGGCAGAGCTTTAATGATTTACTGGTCGTGGAACCCGAATATACCCTTTTCTGATTTCTTTAAACTTCTCGCTTCTGTCAGGCTCGACCGAATCGCGAAGCTTGTTTATTAGAAAAAATAATCATTGAAATAATTAGCTATTGATATTTGATCAATTTACTGCTAAATTAAAGTAATTTCCTTCCGGGAGATTACTTTTTTTTATTCATTAAACCAGTTGACTGAAAATTATGAAAAATATAATCATTGCGCTCCTTTTATTTGCCGCGGTTATTGTAAATGGCCAGACTAAATATTTTATCTATTTTAAGGATAAAGGTGAGAAACTGCTCAAAAGCAGTGAAGCTTATAAAAAAGCATTATCTGATCTGACTCCCCGCGCTATTGAGAGAAGAAAAAAAAATATGGGTGAAAATATCATCACCGAGGCTGATTTGCCATTATATAGACCGTATCTGGATGAACTGGAAAAAGAAGGAATAAAAATAGTCAGAAAACTTAAATGGTTTAACGCTGTTTCAGCTTTTATAAATAAGGCTGATATCAGGGCTATAGAGTCTTTTCCATTCGTTAAGGAAGTTTCCCCGGTAAAGTCTTTGAAATATGAGAAAAAAGATATTTATCCCGATGAAGATAAAATATTCAAGTCAGGTAGTAATAATGAATATATCCATAATTATGGACCTTCTCTTACCCAGGCTGAGCTATCAGATATTCCTGAAGTGCACAATGCCGGGATTACAGGAGAAAATGTTTTGATAGGTTTGCTGGATACAGGATTCAACTGGGAAGAAGCCGGGATATTTCAGGCGGATAATGTGCTCGCTGAATATGATTTCATAAATGAGGATAACGTAACAAAGAATGAAGCAGGTGATCCTCCTACTCAGCATGACCACGGGACTTATGTGTTTTCCATAATAGGGGCAAAAGAGGAGGGGACATTGATAGGAGCCTCATTTGATTCACAATTTATTTTAGCGAAAACAGAGGTTGTTGGCAGCGAAACACATCTTGAAGAAGATAACTACGTGGCGGCGCTTCAATGGCTGGAAGGATATGGAGTTGATATTACCACCTCATCCCTCGGTTACAGTGACTTTGATCCAGGACAGGATTCATATGCCTATGAAGACATGGATGGCAATACAACAATTGTTACGAAAGCGGCTGAGCTGGCTTTTGAAAGGGGAGTACTGACAATTACCTCAGCGGGTAATGAAGGAAATGCTTCCTGGTATTATATAACCGCTCCCGCCGACGGATTTAATACAATCGCCGTAGGAGCTGTTGATTACCTTAATCAGCTCGCTTCTTATAGTTCACACGGACCAACTTACGATGGCAGGATAAAGCCTGATATTACCACGCAGGGTGTGAGTGTTTACGGAGCATCAGCATCGGGCGGATATAGCTATGGCGGCGGGACCTCGGCGGCAGCTCCGATCGCTTCGGGAATCGCGGGTTTGTTGCTTTCGCATTATCCTCATCTGAATAACAAACAACTCAGAAAAATTATTCAGGAAGCCGGTCTGAATGCTGATAATCCGAATAATGACAGGGGATACGGACTTCTCTCGGCAAAAAGGGCTGTTAATTTTCCAAATTTGAAAGGTGTTGACGGCAATTACAGAGTGCATAAAAGTTTTGTAGGTGTTGATAAAATAGCGCCTGAATCGGTAACGATTAATTTTTCTGTTAACAGCGGTGAAATGGAAAATGAAACGATGACATTTGACGGCAGTTGTTATTATTATGATATTCCATATGCCAATCATGGCGATACCGTGCAGTTTACCATCAGTTATTCAGATTCAACCGGTTCTGATTTTGTTGTGCCATCCGGTGATGATTATACTTTCCTTTTTGGCGATCTGAATGTTTCGCTGGTTACAAGCATAAACAGGGACCTGCCGGATAAAAACTTTTACCTTTATCAGAACTACCCTAATCCTTTTAATAATCAGACTGTAATTGAGTTCTATACCGCGACCCCGGAATATAGTGAAGTTAAAGTATATGATATTCTCGGGCAAAGTGTTAAAACCCTTTTCAAAGGGATATCAAATGAAGGGATGAACCGCATATCCTGGAACGGGTTGAGCGACAGCGGCGGGAAAGTAGCGTCCGGAAGATATTTTTATCTGCTGCGTGTCAGTGGAAAAATAGAATCTAAAAAAATGATAATGCTTAAATAAAATGAGTATTATCTTTCCTGAGCAGGAGCGATACCTCCGGGAACTGAGACGGGAACCGGACGTTTTACTGGCCGAAATGGAAAAATATGCCGGTGAAAACAGGGTTCCCATTCTGAACTGGAATGCTGCTCAACTGCTTGAACGATTAATCCGGATTAAAAAGCCGGCAAGGGCGCTTGAGATAGGATGCGCCATCGCTTATTCAACGATAAGAATAGCGAGGAATCTTGGGGAAGGGGCAATAATTGACACCATTGAATTAAGCAAAGATGGCATAAAACTGGCGAAAGGTTTTATCGAAAGATCAGGTATGGCTGATAAAATTAATCTTATTGAAGGAAACGCCCTGGATATAATGCCAAAGATGGATAAAAAGTATGACTTTGTCTTTCTCGACGCTGACAAAGAGGATCACAAGTCTCTTTTTAATTTGTCAATTTCCTTATTAAATAATGAGGCTGTGCTTTTTGTGGATAACCTGTTGTGGCAGGGATATGTCGCGTCAGATGATGTCCCTGAAAAATACAGGCGATCCACCAATATGATCAGGGAATTTAACGAACTATTTACAGGGCATGATAAACTTGATTCTGTGATCCTTCCGGTTGGTGACGGAGTGGGAATCGCGACATTACGGGGCTAAAAAATTGTTTTTCGGTATCGGCCTTAAAAAATCAGAGTATGAGTAGGAGTATGATGACCGGATAGGTAACGGCGCCGGGGTTGTTCATTTTGTCCTGGGGGTGGGGGATTATGATTACGATTAAGATTAGGATTATGATTTTTTAGGCTGGAGACTCTTTATAAAATTGAGTTAAAAATAACTTCGCCAACAAGAATTAAATTTGATCTGCCGGAGGATACAAATGTCAGACTCGAATTATTTGATATACTTGGAAACAGTATCACTGTTCTGGCGGATAAAAAAATGAAAGCCGGAAATCATTCTGTAACATTCGAACCAGAAGGATTGGCTTCCGGGGTTTATATCTGCCGAATTACAACTGAAAAATTTGTGAAATCAATAAAAATGAGTTACCTTAAATAATAAATCATGGGACAGAATTGTATTCTGTCCCAATGTTTTTTCAAAAAACTTAAATAGCATATTCGAAGAATTTCTGAAAGTTTTTTTGGACAAAAAATGAATTACTTTAAGATATTAACCCTCCTTTTCCTTATTTATCTCAATATACAAGCCGAGATCCGCTATGTAAGTAAAACAGGCGCATCAGAACCACCATACCTCACCTGGATAACTGCCTGCGACAGTATTCAAAAAGCTGTAAACATTTGCTTTCAGGGAGACACAGTGTTAGTAGGTCCCGGTTCATATAATGAAATAATTGATTTACCCAGAGGAATCACTCTTCTGGGTTCAGGTATTGACAGCACAATAATTGATATAAGCGGCAATCCGGAAAACCAGTATGCGGTTACTATCACTCACGAATGTATTGTTAAATATTTAACCATTACAGGGGATGAATTCGGGAACGGGAATTATGATAAATTATTCTATGCTCATTACTCATTACCTGAGGAAAAGAATACCGGAGAAATAGAATCATGTAAATTAAGATATGGAGGAGGAGGAATCTCAAACTCTTATTTAGAACTGAATATTAAAAAGTGCATAATGTCTGATGTTGATAGGGGAATAAGACCGAGTGCGGATATATCAGGTTATTATCCAATCTGGGAAAACAATGTTGTAAGTTCACTGGATAATTGCGTAACAATGCTTTATGGCCCATCACCAACTATAATAAATAATATATTTATTACAGAATGGAGTCACGCTATTTTGGCCGGTTTTTCAGATACGCTTCGGATATACAATAATCTTATTATTACCGATTATGAAGTAAATGGCTCTGGAATTGGGATCGGCGATTATCATATGGAGGCGATTAACAATGTTGTCATTGGAAGGTTTAAAAGAGGTATTTGGGTAACTGGCAGTGATAATATTGTAAAAAACAACTTTGTTAGCGGCGCAAAACGCGGCATCGAAGGATATACCGGACAATACCCGGTTGTTACTCATAATAACTGCTGGGATAATGATTATAATTACCTGAATATTCCCAATCTCGATAGCAGCAATATATCGGAATACCCTATGTTCGTTAATCCTGACTCGGGTGATTACCGGCTCCAGATGTACTCCCCGATGATAGACGCGGGTGATCCCGAAATAACGGATAAAGATGGCAGCCGAAGCGATATCGGTCTTTTCGGCGGTCCTTATGGTGAATCATACACATACCGGGACCTTCCACCCCTGAAACCGCAACATCTCACACAAAGTGTTGATGACAGCCTTGTGGTATTCAACTGGCACAGGAGTTTTGAGGCTGACCTGAGCCATTACAGCATTGATATATTCTATGACGAGGATTCCACACAGGCAACCACTTCCTTTGACACTACCCAATTCCGGGATATAATTCCCAAAGGAACAAAGGTTGCCAAATATTATATCGGTTCAGTGGATAAGCAGGGGAATGTATCGGAAAGGCATGAAATAAAGATAATTCTTGTTGGTGTTGAAGAGGAAAAGAAGAATAATCCGGAAGGTTATCAGCTACGGCATAATTACCCAAATCCATTTAATCCACAGACGAACATAGTATTTTATTCCCCTGACCACGCAAGAGCGAGGTTATCAATATACAACGTAAACGGAGAACTGCTCGAAGAAATCTTCAATGACGAAGTAGAGAAAGGGTATTACACAGTTGAATATATTCCGGAATTGAAGGGAGAAACAATTTCCAGCGGAGTCTATCTTTATATACTTGAAATAAGAAAAGAAAACCGAATAGTCTATTCCGATATGGGAAAAATGATATACCTGAAATGAATTGTGAATTATGAGTGGTGAATGATGAATTAATTCCTGAATGGTTGAAATATCGATTGAAATTATCCAAACCGAAATTCAAATCGTCATCGAAATCGAATTCTTAATCACAAGGAACACAGGGAAGGAACAAAGAACACAAGGGAGAATAACTCCGCGCCTTTAGGCCGGAGACTCGCAGCAGAACCAGACACCCCAAAGGGCTTTAGCCCAAAGAACGGCTGGAAGGAAATTGACAGTATGTGCATTATCCAATCCCGCCATTGTCCGAACCATGATTAAAAGATTTTGGGATTACATGATTATTTTTCGGTATCGGTCATAAAAAATCAGAGTAAGAGTAAGAATAAGAGTATGATGAACAGATCGGTGACGGCGCGGGGATTGTTCATTTTGTCCTGGGGGTGGGATTATTCAGTTAGAAGTCAAATTCTACGCAAAATGACAAAATTTTTGGCAACAATTCGGATTGTAGTTTTTCCTTAGCTCTGTTGATTCCCTACAGGGATCTCACTAAATTTTTTTGTTCTTTACTACCCCATGGGGACGTTCCGCAATAATGCTGCTTCTCCAAGGCAGTATCGATTCAAAAAATATATTCCTGGGAAAACCAATTCGTAATTCGTCATTCGTAATTTCTCATTGTTTCTGGCTTGCCAGTCTATGATTAAGATTAGGATTATGATTTTTTAGGCTGGAGACTCTTTATAAAATTGAGTTAAAAATAACTTCGCCAACAAGAATTAAATTCGATCTGCCCGAGGATATAGACATCAGGCTCGAATTATTTGATATACTTGGAAACAGTATCACTGTTCTGGCGGATAAAAAAATGAAAGCCGGAAATCATTCTGTAACATTCGAACCAGAAGGATTGGCTTCCGGGGTTTATATCTGCCGAATTACAACTGAAAAATTTGTGAAATCAATAAAAATGAGTTACCTTAAATAATATGTGGGACAGAATATTATTCTGTCCCCCTTCTTTATTATTTTTATTTATTTATATTTGATATCAAAGTTTCCCTGGAAAAACATAATGAGCATACCAAAAATTTTTATCTTTATATTTATTTTAACTTTCAATATCCAAGCCGAAATCCGTTACGTAAGCAAAACAGGAAATCCGGAACCACCCTACCTCACATGGGAAACCGCATGCGACAGTATTCAGAAAACTATTAATATTTGCGCTGCAGGAGATACAATAATAGTTGGACCAGGAGTGTATAATGAAGCTGTTGTTTTGATTCAGGGCTTGACACTTCTCGGTTCCGGTATTGATAGTACAATTATAGATATCAGCGGCATTCCGGAAGATCAGCATGCGATCATCATGAAACATATGTGTGTCGTCAAATTTATTACGATGATTGTTGATAGGGACTATAATGGAAATACTGACGTATGCCTCGGTGCCTTGGGAGACGCTCCGTATATAAAGGATATTGGGCTTCTGGAATCATGCAAAATGATAGATGGAATTGTTGGCATCGCATCATCATATATGATGCTGGATATAAAAAATTGTATAATCGCTGAATCCAGCGGTGGATTCCGTTTAAGTGCAAATATTAGTGGCTATTACATGACCATTGAAAATAATGTAATCAGCTCAAGAGATGAATGTGTCTGGATGTTATATGGCCCCTCCCCGACATTTATAAATAATATATTTATCACCAGGAACAGTCATGCAGTGCTGACCGGATTTTCAGATACCCTCCGTCTTTATAATAACCTTGTAATGACAGATTTTGAACCTGACGGGTCAGGAATAGGCATCGGGGAATATTACATGGAAGCGATAAACAATATAGTTCTCGGAAAATTTAAGAGAGGTATATGGGCTACAAGCAGTAATAATATAGTAAAAAATAATTACGTAAGCGGAGCGGTAAGCGGAATAGAAGGATATGCCGGACAATACCCGGTTGTTACTCATAATAACTGCTGGGATAATGATTATAATTACCTGAATATTCCCAATCTCGATAGCAGCAATATTTCGGAATACCCTATGTTTGTTAATCCTGACTCGGGTGATTACCGGCTCCAGATGTACTCCCCGATGATAGACGCGGGTGATCCCGAAATACCGGATAAAGATGGCAGCCGAAGCGATATCGGTCTTTTCGGCGGTCCTTTTGGTGAATCATACACATACCGGGACCTTCCCCCCCTGAAACCGCGACATCTCACACAAAGTGTTGATGACAGCCTTGTGGTATTCAATTGGCACAGGAGTTTTGAGGCTGACCTGTGCCATTACAGCATTGATATCTTCTATGACGAGGATTCCACACAGGTTACCACTTCCTTTGACACTACCCAATTCCGGGATATAATTCCCAAAGGCACAAAGGTTGCCAAATATTATATCGGTTCAGTGGATAAGCAGGGGAATGTATCGGAAAGGCATGAAATAAAGATAATTCTTGTTGGTGTTGAAGAGGAAAAGAAGAATAACCCGGAAGGATACAAACTGAGCCATAATTACCCAAATCCATTTAATCCACAGACGAACATAGTATTTTATTCCCCTGACCGGGCAAGAGCGAGGTTATCAATATACAACGTAAACGGGGAACTGCTCGAAGAAATCTTCAATGACGAAGTGGAGAAAGGGTATTACACAGTTGAATATATTCCGGAACTTAAAGGAGAAACAATTTCCAGCGGAGTCTATCTTTATATTCTTGAGATAAGAAAAGAAAACCGAATAGTCTATTCCGATATGGGAAAAATGATATACCTGAAATGAATTATGAATTATGAATGGTGAATGTCGCGCTGCCCGGTTGTGTGAAACAGGGGGAAAGTAAAAGTATGAGTGCATGGTAAGTGACAGCGGCGAGGGTGTTCATTTTGTATTGGGGGTGGGGGATTAGGATTACGATTAAGATTACGATTATGATTTAGTGGGGGCCAAAAAAAAGGCACAATCACTGTGCCTTAAAATTAGTTAGCTTTATTTCTTCTCAGGGTTTCGGAATATTTTTGAGCGACCTCCTGCACAGATTTGCTGGAGATAAGATTATATATTCTGTCTCTCAATTCTGCCCATTCTTCATGAAGGGGACAGGGATTTTCATCTGAGCATTCCTTGAGACCGGTAACGCATTTTAGATTTATAACCGGGCCTTCAACTCTTTCGACAATTTCGAGGATTGAACTTTTTCTGGCCAGTTCGGTAATTTTAAATCCGCCGCCTCTTCCTTTGTATGAATCAACATAACCATATTTTGCCATTCTCTGTAAAATTTTCGCAAGATAATGAGCGGGAATTTCTTCACTTTTAGCAATTTCAGAGGACATTATTAATGTCTCTTTAGGTTGTCGCGCCAGAAATAGGATGGCCCTTATAGCATATTCACCAGTTTTCGTATAAATCATGCTTTTATCCTCATAATTAAGTAAACTTCAATCCTAAACAACAATTTAGGTGCAATATTATTGAAAATTAAAATAGGAAAATCAGAACTTTTTGTCAAGATATTGAAAAATAATTAACGATTTTTTTATCTTATTTAAAATAGAGAGTCTCCTCGCATAAAAAAGTTGAAAACAAAGAAAAAAAGAATATAATTCTATAAACAGGATAAAATAACTATATATCTGTAAAATAAATTAAAAACAAATGCCAATTACCTGTAAACAGTTTCGTTTAAGCAATTAAGCGTAATTGTGTCGCGCGATATTTCTTTGAGTTTTTCCCTGAAGCTATCAAAATCATTAGGTTTGATATAAAAAATGAGTTCAGGTTTATCAGTATATCTGCTCTCTTTTATATCCGCGCCGGCTTGTGAAAGGAAGTGATGAACTGAGCTGGTGTACTCGTAATCGAATATAACTGAATATTCAGAATAGAGTTCAAGGGAGATTACAGGGCTGTTTTCTATCACATTTTTAGCGGCTTCATAGTATGCCCGGCCCAGGGGACCGACGCCAAGTTTTGTTCCTCCGTAATATCGAATAACCACTATAAACACATTTGTAAGCTCATAATGCTGAATTGCGTTTAAAATTCTTATTCCGGCTGTGCCGTTCGGTTCGCCGTCATCGGAATATTTAATAGTATCCGGGAAAAGATGCCAGGCGGTGCAGTGATGGGTTGCGTCATAGTATTTCTTTTTAATCGATCTCAGCAGTTCAGCGGCTTCCTCCTGATCACTAAGGTGAAATACCTGTGAAATAAAAAGTGAACCTTTTTCTTTGAACTTGAATTCCCCCTGCTGACGGATTGTTTTTATTACCAAAGGTGAATGCATGAAAAATTACCTGAAAAATTAATTGCTTTTATAGCCTATTATAGCTAAAATATCGGATTAAACTTTTTTAAATGTATAAAAATGAATTTCGAAAACAAAATAATAATACGCGGAGCGCGTGAACATAATCTCAAGAATATAGATATTAATATTCCGAGGGATTCATTTGTGGTTGTTACAGGACTTTCAGGTTCCGGCAAATCGAGCCTGGCGTTTGATACTATATACGCGGAAGGACAGAGAAGATACATTGAATCTCTTTCAGCTTATGCCAGGCAATTTCTTGATCTCCTTGAAAAACCGGATGTGGATTTGATTGAGGGGCTTAGTCCCGCGATTTCAATAGAACAGAAATCTACTTCGGGCAATCCGAGGTCGACGGTCGGGACAGTGACTGAAATATATGATTATATGCGTTTGTTATATGCCAGAGTGGGTAAGGCATACTGTTATAATTGCGGCAGGGAGGTGGATAAACAATCTTCTGCCCAGATAATAGACAGCATAATCAGCCGTTTCGATGGTAAAAAAATTCTTGTGCTTGCCCCTGTAGTAAGAGGACGAAAGGGACATTACAGGGAGCTTTTTGAAGAATATATGCGGGAAGGATTTTTAAGGGCCAGGGTGGATGGAGAACTGGTTGAGCTCTATGACGGTTATAAAACCGACCGTTATAAAATCCATAATATCGAAATAATTATTGACAGGATAAAACCTTCGGAAAAGAGCCGTTCACGTCTTTCCGAATCTGTCGAGGTGGCGCTAAGTTACGGCAATGGTAATATCCTTATCCTGGAAGGGGATAAAGAGCATTTTTACAGCCGTAATTTTGCGTGTCTGCATTGCGGTATCAGTTACCAGGAACTTGCTCCAAACAGTTTTTCCTTTAATTCACCTTATGGATTATGCAAAGAATGTGAAGGTCTCGGAGTTATCAAGGAGCTGGATATTAACCTGATGATTCCTGACTATGATAAAAGTATTAATGAAGGGGGACTGGACCCGATAGGAAAGCCGAGGAATATCTGGTTTTTTAACCAGCTTGAAAGCATCGCCGCTAAATATAACTTTTCCTTCGATGACAAATTAGGCGATCTTTCAGAGGAACAGATTAAAATAATACTTGAAGGCAGCAAGGATAAAATTCCCTTTATCTACAAATTCAACAGAGATGAAAAAGTAACTTACATGCATAAGTTCTCAGGACTCCATAATTACATAAGGCATTTTCATTCAACCACCTCTTCGAATAAAATCAGGGACTGGGCCGAGTCATATATGAACTCAATTACATGCAAGGAATGCGATGGGGGAAGACTAAAAAAAGAATCGCTTTCAATTACTTTTCTGGATAAAAATATCAGCGAGGTTTCCAATCTCTCGATTGAAAGATCGCGGAAATTTTTCGGGCAGGCCAGGCTGAATGGAAGGGAAGCTGAAATAGCCAGGCCTATTCTCAAAGAAATTAATTCCCGGCTCGATTTTCTTCTGAATGTAGGATTGAACTACCTTACTCTTGATCGTTCAGCCAGGACACTCTCGGGAGGAGAATCGCAGAGAATCAGGCTGGCGACACAGATAGGATCGCAGCTTGCCGGTGTTCTCTATGTGCTTGATGAACCGAGTATAGGATTGCACCAGAGCGATAATATTAAGCTTATTGACTCTCTCAAGAATCTCCGTGATATGGGAAATACCGTTATAGTTGTGGAACATGACAGGGAAACAATAGAAAACTCCGATTATATGATCGATTTGGGCCCGAGAGCGGGTGAGCATGGCGGTGAAGTGTGCATAGCTGAAAAAACCTCGGAAATTCTTTCAGCCGCCAACAATTGTAACTCACTGACCATCGACTATATCAGCAATAAAAAAAGCATCACAGTGCCGGAAGAAAGAAGGAAAGGCAATGGAAAATCTCTTAAACTTGTTGGTGTGAGTGGGCATAATCTTAAGGATATTGATGTTGAATTTCCTCTTGGTTCACTGATCGCAGTCACCGGAGTGAGCGGAAGCGGAAAATCTTCACTTATCAATGAAACCCTTGTAAGAATCATGATGCGGAAAATTTATAATTCCAAGGTTGTTCCGCTTCCTTTTAAAAAAATTGAGGGGCTGGAAAATCTTGATAAAATTATTGAGATTGATCAATCACCAATCGGAAGAACTCCACGCTCAAACCCGGCGACCTATACAGGATTATTTACATTTATCAGGGATCTTTACGCCCAGCTTCCGGAATCGAAGGTAAGGGGATACGCGCCGGGAAGATTCAGCTTTAATGTAAAGGGAGGAAGATGTGAGGAGTGCGGCGGCGACGGACTAAAAAAAATTGAGATGAATTTTTTGCCCGATGTTTATGTGGGATGTGAAACGTGCCGGGGGAAAAGATATAACCGTGAAACGCTTGAAATTCTCTACAATAAAAAATCGATATCAGATGTTTTGGATATGACAGTTGAAGAAGCGCTCGATTTTTTTGATGAACATCCGAGAATCAAAAGGAAATTACAATCAATATTTGATGTCGGGCTGGGATATGTGCGACTCGGGCAGCAGGCGACGACGCTTTCGGGGGGTGAAGCTCAAAGGGTTAAGCTTGCCACTGAACTGAGCAAGATCGGCACCGGAAAAACTTTATATGTTCTTGATGAACCAACTACCGGACTGCATTTTGAAGATGTAAATATATTGCTGAATGTTCTTGATAAACTTGTTGAAAAAGGGAATACGGTAATAATTGTTGAACACAATCTGGATGTTATAAAAGTAGCCGATCATATTATTGATCTTGGCCCAGGGGGAGGTGAATACGGGGGACAGATTGTCGCCTGCGGAACACCTGAAGAGATTATAGAGAACGAAAAAAGTGTTACAGGGGTTTATTTGAAAAAGGAACTTAATATCTAAGGTGATCTATGGCAAAAAAAGCTGATGAGCTAAAATCATACCGTTTGGAAATGAATGAAAAAATTCTGAACTCAGGATTCAGGGATTTTAATAAATTTTTCGCGCTGGATAATAAAGCTTATATAAACGGCGCTTTGCCGGCGAAAATGAAAGAACTAATGGGATTAACAGCTTCAATGGTTCTAAGGTGCAATGACTGCATTTTTTATCATATTGACAGAGCGATTGAAGAAGGAGCGACAAGAGAGGAATTATATGAGGCTTTTAATATATCTCTCATTGTCGGCGGCTCAATTGTTATTCCTCATTTGCGTTTTGCTTTTGAAAAAGTGGATGAGTTATTGCCGGAAAATAGTTAAATTGTACCGGTTATTACCAGCGCGAAATTATTAGGATTGAATAATTAGCGGGAAAAGACAAAAGGAAAACTTCAGATAAACCAACAGCTCTGCTTTTTAAAAGAAAATAAATCGGGATAAAAAGTGAAGGAAATAATATTTGCCACCGGAAACAAAGGGAAGTTACAGGAAGTAAGGAATATTTTCCGAGAAACTGATATGAAAATATTCAGTCCTGCTGAAATTGGAAAAATGCCTGACATTATTGAGGACGCGGATACTTTTGAAGGGAATGCCTGGATTAAAGCGGAAAAGATTTATGACATTTTCGGGAAACCGGTAATGGCTGATGATTCGGGGCTCGCGGTCGATCAGCTTGATGGAAGGCCCGGTGTATTTTCTGCAAGGTATGCCGGGGAAAACTGCACGTATGAAGATAATAACATCAAACTGATTGAGGAACTTTCATCTTTACCTGAACCTCACACCGCTAAATTTATCTGTGTTGCTGTATTTTATAATGGATTTGAAAAACACAGCGCGAGAGGTGAAGTTGCAGGCAGGATAATAAAAATATCAAAAGGGGAAAAAGGATTTGGGTATGATCCCATTTTTATACCGGATGGATATGGAATTACAATGGCTGAAATGGAGCTAAGTGAAAAGAACAGCATCAGTCACCGATCAATCGCTTTCAGGAAGTTAAGAGAAATTATTACAGGTTTTTAGTATGCTCAGATACACAATAGTTACAGTTATAATATTGATTTTCATTTTTTCATGCAAGGATAGTTCCGTTAATCCTGTTGACCGGACAGTATCGGCTAACGCGGCTGACTATTATCCAGGGGGAGAAGGTACAATACTGAAATACAGAACTGATACTCTCAATCTTTCTACAGCGTTATATGACAGCGTATCTGCAGGAGTCAGTCTGTTTTCAGGTGAAGAAATTTCAGGCGGCACAAACTATATAAGGCAGATAAACGATGAGACCGGAGATACTGAGTTACTTTTCAGGAGAAGCGATGCCGCGTTATATTTTTATGCCGATACGACCGGACTTGGCAGCCTCTTACTCTCGCTTCCTCCGCAGTTGATGGAGATAATCAGCTTTGAGGCAGACAGGGAGGCGATAGTTTTATCGACCCCTTTTCAGGATAATAAATCGTGGACAGCATATAAGCTGAATATGGTAATTGAACAGGATTCTATAAGGTATTCATATAGTATCATTGATATTAAAGCATTTTATGAAGGAAGTGAAGTTTTTAATGATATGCTCTCGGAGAAAATTAAATATCAGTTTACATTGCGAATACCTTCTGTCGATAATCTTTTTGATCCCCCTGCATCGGTTTATAAGGGAGAAGCCTGGTTTACCGAATCAACTGGCCTTACGGGGATAAGAGGTAACGGAGCGATTGTCGGGTTTCTTGGGGGCGGGGATATTAATATTTCAGATACTCTGACGACAGTTCAGAGAATATTGACTGAATATCAGATAAAGTAAATCGGCGTTAGTCCGAGTTTATGCTGAAATGTTTCTTATTATTTCTCCTTTGTTAGAACTCACATAAAACTATTTTTCCGCCACTACCACTTTAACTATTCCGAAAGTCAGAGTTTTACTTTGAACATTCTTAAATCCACTCTCGAGTAACAAAGCTGAAATATCAACGGAAGAATCAAACTCGCTGACAGAATCGGGAAGATATTGATAGGCCTCCTTATCTTTGGAAACAATTTTGCCGAGGAAGGGAAGAATAAATTTAAAATAGAAAAGGTAAAATGATCGGACCAGAAAGTTTGAAGGAAGAGAAAATTCCAGAACAGTTACTTTTCCCCCGTGATCGAGGATTCTGAAAAACTCCCTGAAGCCTTCACTTATGTCATAAAAATTCCGCACCCCGAAAGCGACAGTAATATTGGTGAAAGAAAAATCTTTGAAAGGAAGGAATTCAGCCACACCCTGAATATTATTTCCTTTAATCCAGCCTGCTTTTTTTTGGAACAATCGAAGCATATTTAATGACAGATCCGCGCCGTAAATATTTCTTATTCCTCTTTTTCGGGCGGAAATCGCGAAGTCTCCGGTGCCGCAGGCAATATCGAGCAGAGTGGCATTTTTATTGATACCGGTATAATCAAGAGCTTTTTTCCTCCAGTAAAAATCAATACCGGCGCTGAGAAAATGATTTAGAAAATCATATTTTCCGGAAATTGAATCAAATATTCTTTTTACTCTTCTTTTTTTATCCATCAACTTGATAAATCTTATCTTAATTAGTATGTTTTCTCAGAAAAAATCGGAGTTTAGGTATGGATAAATATCTCAAGGCAATCAGAGAGGATGTTTGCTCAATATGCGCGGATTCAGATGAGCACGGTGAATGCAAACTTTCGGACAAAGAAATCTGCGCGATAGAATTTTTTCTTCCCCAGGTTGTTGAAATAATCCATAATACAAAAAATGATGACTATGACGAACTTTATAACAGTTTAAAAAAAGTAATCTGCCAGAATTGCCGGGCCAGGGATGAAGAGGGATATTGTTATCTTCGGGATAACGCAAACTGCACTCTCGAAAGATATTTCTCAATCATCATCGATTCTGTGAACCGGGTGGATGAAGCGGCCTGAGACTGACTGACCATTTCTGGTACAGGTATTTACCAATATATAATGTCATAATCATAAAATTATGCCGCCGATCAGATCAACAACATAATGATATCTTAGGTAAACAGTAGCAAAAATCAATAAAGTTCCGTTAATAATCATAAACCATTTAACCGGAGAACGGAATTTAACTGATAAATATATAGTAAGCAGAGTCATTTGAGTATGGCCGCTTGGAAAAGCGTCTCTCTGAACCACCAGCGCGGGGTTTGCGGTTCCCGCCGGAATTGATTCACCCGAGTTGATAATCTCCCGTAATAAATCGGTCAGAAATATTCCCGGCAATTCACTATTGGTCATTTCGAATGAGTGGAGGGTAAACCTGGGTCCGATAGCGGGAAACAATAAATATCCGATATAAGAGAGCCAGAAACCAAAAAGAATTATGAATGCGCCGTAATCTATCTCTTCGAATTCCCCTTTTCTTATTAACGAGATACCAGAATTATTGGAAGAAAGAAAAATGTTGAATAAGAAATTTGCAGCAGTTCTGTAAGGGCAGGGTGGGAAATTTTCCAGAGCAGGTGAGTCGGATCAGCTCCAAAGATGAATCTGTCGATATTGATAAGATGAGAATCCACTATCAGACCTCTTACCGGGTCCACAATAGTATAAAGGAGTTTAAAAGCAGCGAGAACTACTACCGTCAGGTAGAGATAATGAATGCCGCGTGATAATAATGAGGATGTATTAAAATCAAACCTGGCAATAACAACAGCCGCTATAATCAGGAGGATACTTAGCATAATATTGCTAAACCATGAATCGACGCGGGCGCTGAATACCAGACTTATGATAATTACTACAAAGGAAAAGCAGATTACCAGCTTATCGGCCGGAAACAGAATTTTAAGGGAATTTTTAAGATTAATCATCAGGTGATAAAGAACATGGTTATGAAAGTTAAGTAAATGAGTAATCCGAGAATATCATTGGCCGTAGTGACAAAAGGTCCGGTGGCAATTGCCGGATCCGCGCCAAGTTTTCTCATAAAAACAGGTATAGTGGCGCCAACCAGGGTAGCGAATAAAATGATTGTAAGAAGTGAAAGAGAAAGAATGAACGCAAAATAATAAGTGACTCCTTCATGAGTAAAAAATATTTCACTGAGCCCATAAGAATTATAC
>CAXXGF010000077.1:0-21466 GCA_963677445.2 Melioribacteraceae bacterium
TTGAATTTTTGCATTTCATCCCGCGGAATATAAATACGGTTTTTCTTTATATCCACTGAAACATCCTGATAAAAATTTGTTAACTGCAGGGCGGTGCAGATATCATCTGAATAACCGAAAGCTTTCTCACTTCTTATATTATAGAACTCAAGAATAATTCTTCCCACCGGATTGGCCGAGCGTTGACAGTAATAAATTAAATCGTCAAAGGTTTGATAGCGGCTGATAAAAATATCCTGCCTGAAGGCGTCGAGAAGAGCATAAAAATTATCGGGGGAGAGAGAAAACTTTTCTATTGTATCCCGTATACAAAACCACATTTCATCAGGAGGCGAGCCGGCCAGTGAAGCCGAAAGATTTTCCCGGAATTTTTCCAGTCTGTTTTTTCTTTCATCCTGTGAGATGTCACCCTCATCGACCAGATCATCAGCAGTCCGCGCGAACCAGTAAATTACCGCTACATGTTTTCTCAAATATGAAGGGAGAAAGAAAGAAACTACCGGAAAATTTTCATAATGTTCACCGGCAAGTTTCAGCGCCTTTTTATACGCGATATTTACATCGGGATTATCTTTCACAATAACAACTATGTTAATTTTAAAGTACAAAGATATGGCTATTTTAAAGCCGGGCAAAAAAGAAAATCGTTGTCAGTTTACAGACGGTTCTATTTTAATTTTAAGATAACCGTTTCCTTTTTACCCCTTCCGCCGAGACTCACGCCGGATTCATATTTAAGATCGGTGATAATATTTTCATCAGCATCGTATAATATTTGCTGGTGTTCATAGAACTCATATGCAGGAAGTCTGAAGTTATTGGCCGCGGGAATATTTTTCGCTTTCATTATATTCTGTATATACGCTTCGACAATAATCCTGAGTTCATCCTGGTTCATTTTCTTTTCTGATTCAATCTGTATTCGATCGCTGCCTGAGCCTGCGGGATTAACGTTATAAATAATTTCAGCGTTAACCGAATCATCTGAAAAGATTACCGCTTCTTTTGTATTCACTATTGCTGATTTTTTCTTATGAAATTCTTTGCCGAATAGCTGATGCAATATCTTTATTTCCCTGAGAGTCATTTTTTCAATCGCGGAATCTGAGTTATAGGTTTCGATTGTCATATTCAGCATTTCATCCAGACCGGGCCTTCCTTCCATTAATTTAGCTATATTTTTAGCCCGGCTAATTATGGAATCCCTTAACATTTTCACATTCTCAAGAACAGGAGAAGCGCCATTCTGATCTGTACTGAATTTAACGGTCAGATTATCAGTGATTTTTGAAAGTTTATCAGGTACGATTTCGGAGAATGTAGTCTTTGTGTTATGAACCGTAACTTCCATTTGTTTTTGCTTATTCGCAGTCGATATAACACGTATTGAAAAACCGGAAAATATCGTATCATTTTTTGACCTTGGCAATGCTGAAAAATCTGAATAAATTTTTGTTAAACTGTAGTTGTAAATTTTTCCGGGGAGCCAATCTGATTTTATCCTGATCTCCTCCTGCTGATCAGGAAAACGGGCAGAAAAAACAATTGTCTGTGAAAACAAAAAAATGATATAAAAGAACAATTTTTTTCATAAAAAACTCAAATGATGGAATCAACAATACATGATAAACCGTATAAATTTAAAATGCAACAGAAGGGGATTAAGAATTTTTAACCGGATAATTAATGTACTATAAATAAAAAAAAGAATAATCGGACTAAAAACTCATTTAGACTAAATAGTAGAAAATTGTAAACACTATTTTATAATAATTGTTAAAATAGTAAGGATATTTGTGCTAATTCTATTAACTATAATTGACATTTTGGATTATATAGTTTATTTTAATGATGAACTGTGGAAGGAATTATTCAACAACCGGATTAAAATGAAAACTGATTACAATTCAGACAGGAAATATTTACACAATTTTGTGGATGATTCTATTCAGTTCAACTCCCCCCCCTCGATATCGATCAAAGATTTGCGCAACAATCTGAGTCGTCTCTGAAATAACAGCGAAACAAATATCGCGATGTGTTAAGGATCGGTAATGATCCGCGCAAAAATTTTTGATCTTTAGAAATCGGGAGGATTATTTATGGTGAAGAATACCCTAGTCATCATAATTTTTCTTATTGTAACTTATGTTAGCGGGCAGGATTTTACAGGACCATCTCTTGTCGATTTTGAGTTTATTGATCATTCAGCGAATGTTGAGAATGGGCCGGATACTATTGGGTTCAGCATTTCCGCTATGGATGATATTACCGGTATCGGCAGTTGTTCGGTGTTGCTTAAATCTCCGCTGGGTAATCACAATGCCGCGGGGATGGCGATTTTTCTCACCTCGCCTCTTTCCGGTACAGCCGGGGGAGAAATTGTAATTGATGAGTATGTTGAGTCAGGCACATGGAAAGTTGATCAGATAACACTTTATGATTCCTACGGAAACAAAACAAACTACCACCAGTTTTTTCTGCAGGGCAGTTATGATATTGAAGTAGAGGTAATCTCAAATCAGGATATCACCGCGCCTCTTATAACAGGATTTATTCTTGATCCTGGTCCGTATGAAACAATGACAAGTCCGGATATGATTAATTTTATTGTCAGCGCTACCGATGCCGTCAGCGGTCTGGCCAACGCTTTTGTAACATTCGAATCTCCACTTGGTTTTCATACCGCGGGGGGAATTATTAACTTTGAGTCGGGAGCCGCGGGCGGAACCGAATCAGGAACCGCGGAAGTGGGGGTATTCGTCGAAGGGGGACTATGGCGTGTCAATGAAATTACTTTAAGAGATGTTGTCGGCAATGATTTTACTTATGATTACCTTTTGCTTCAGATGATGGGTTTTCCTACTCTTACCTGCGAAGTGCTTTCAACATCGGATATTTTAGCGCCAATGATGGTTTCGTGTGAGATGGAAACCGAAACTGTAAATATCGGCTCAGGGCAGGGGCTGTTCACTGTAACAATATCTGGGACAGATAATTTAAGCGGATTAAAAAGCGCGGATATTCGTCTTGAATCTCCGCTGGGTTATCACACCGCCGCTACATTTTTGCAATTTGAAGAAGGTATTCCGGCAGGAACAGCAACAGGGACCGGCATGATTAAAGAACATTCTTATCCCGGTGAATGGACCGTTACCGAAATCGGTATCGCTGATGTGGCCGGAAACAGAAGAAGTTATGATGAATTCCTGCTTCAAATGATGGGTCTAAAAATTACACTCAACGTTGATAATGTTGTTTCTGTGAAAGATGAAACCGGTGAGATATTGTCATATCAGCTGAAACAGAATTATCCAAACCCCTTTAACCCCAATACAGTTATCGAGTTTACAATTCCTGAACGTACCCCGGCCCGGATAGTTATTTATAATACCGCGGGGGAAAAATTACTTACAATCGGGGAAGGTGAATATGACCCTGGTAATTACAAAGTTGGATTTGACGCATCGGGATTTTCCTCCGGTGTTTATTATTACAGGCTGATAACCGAAAATTTCGGGGAAACAAAAAAATGTGTGCTGTTGAAGTAATCAAATGAAAAGAATAATAACATAAATCTATTGAACGGAGATAACAATGGAGAAATTCAATAACCTGATATTCAGGACCTGGTTGTTCCTTTTGCTGATCTTAACCGTAACAATATCAGCGCAGAATAAAATCGGGCCCGGTTCTCAAACGGGTAAAACCGATATTCCTTTACTGCTCGGTTATGAAGGATATCTGACCGATTCGGATGGGGTTCCTCTTGCCGATGGTAATTATGATCTGACTTTCGCTATTTATTCCGAAGCGGAAGGTGGGGAGGCCCTATGGCTGGAGGAACATAAGTCGGTTGCTCTCCAGGGCGGTTTTGTTCATCTTTATCTTGGAGATGGAACACCGGCAAATCCTCTTGATCTTCCTTTCGACCAACAATATTATATTGGCGTGAAGATAATGAACAAAGAAGAACTGAAGCCGAGAATAAAACTGAACGCTTCACCATACAGTTTCAGGGCCGGGATTGCAGATGAAGTTCCGGATGGATCCATAACCGCGGAAAAAATATCGGACGGCGCGGTGACCAATGATAAAATCAGAAGTGTGAGCTGGGATAAAATCCAACAGATACCGGCTAAAATGAACGTATCTTCAACCGATTCGGTGCCGAATGTCTGGTCAATATGGGGTAACAGCAAAATACAGGCACCGGAACAATTTCTCGGTACAAAGGATGAACGGGACCTGGTCTTTAAAACAAATGACAGCCTGAGGATGAAGATCACCCGAACCGGAAAATTAGTGGTTGAAGATGATATTTATATGGATGATGATAACATGATCTGTGTGAAAGAGGATCAGGAGAGAATTATTTTTGATGAGGATAATGATGATATAGAAATCATGGGCGCTCATGTCGGCATAGGAACGAATGATCCGGCATGCCTTCTCCATGTTAAAGGCACGGGAACATTCGGACCGGAAGAAGAAAAATCTCATATCGCGCTTTTCGAAAATATGAATGAAGATGGCGACGGCATCGCTATTAAAATGAACGTGGGGGATATTCCGGACGCTGATCATAACTACCTGACATTCCTGAATAAAGATAATGATATCCAGGGGAGGATCGAAGGGCAGACGATGGATGAGCTTAGAGATTCCTGGGAATATGAATGGGAAACAGCATGGTTTGTCGTCGATGAAGTGTTTATAATCCTGAATGGAATCGCCGCTATTTCAAACGGCCCTCCGGGAGGACCTGACTGGGCTGAAGCCGCTTTATGCGCCGCGCAGGCAATCGCCTATGGAATTCACTACGCGCTCTGGACCGACTATGTTGAAGATAATGTCGGGGTTTATATCTCGTCAGGTTCCGGAGATTACGCCGAGTGTTTGAAAAGACTGGATGAAAATGAAAGCATTATGGCGGGAGATATTGTTGGTGTTTTCGGAGGCAATATTACAAAATCGACAAGTGGAGCGCATCAGCTTATGGTTGTTTCAAGCGCGCCTATTGTACTTGGCAACATGCCCCCGGCAGGCGAGGAACATCTCTTTGAAAAAGTCGCTTTTCTGGGACAGGTTCAGGTTAAAGTGCTCGGCCCGGTAAAAGAAGGAGATTATATTATTCCCGGTGGAATGAATAATGGGATAGGGATTGCTGTTTCGCCCGAGTTGATGACGGCTGAAGAGTATACTAAAATTCTGGGCAGAGCCTGGGATTCAAATGAACTTGAAGATGTCAAACTGGTGAATGTAGCGGTCGGGTTAAATTCTGGTGACATAGCAAACTTTGTTCAGAAGCAGCATTACAGGCTGGAACAGACAAAAGATGAGATACGAAAACTTAAGGAAGATATTTCCGAATTCAAACAGGTCCTCTATCAAATCAGAAAAAAAGAGGATATAAGATTTACCAGCTCAGAAGAAAACCAGAGGTGACGATATGGAACGAAGATTATTAACGGCTGTTCTTATCGTCGCTACTATTATTTTCTGGTCAATTCCGGCTTCGGCTCAGGCTGCCGGAGATACTTTGTTGAAATCGAAAACCAGTTACCTGTTCAGGGTTTCTGATGGCTCTCCTTCTGGAAATGGTGTGATAATTTCGAAGGAAATATACAACAGGAATGGTCTTCTTGAGGAATTCTTAAAATATAATGATAATGGAGATATCAAATCGGAAATTACTTATCATTATAATGATCTTAACCAGGTAACTGAGTGTATCACTTCTGTTCCGGCGACGGGATTTACCACCATCGTAAAATATGAATATAACAACGGATTACTGGTAAGAGCCTTCGGCACAAATAATAAAAGAGACACTAAAATCACAATGGATTATCTCTATAACGAAGATAAAAAAGTTAAAGAGATGATTACCCGGTCAGAGGATAACAGTATCTATAAAAGGATTGCCAGTGAATATGACGAAAAAGGCCGAAAGGTCAGGATGATGATGTATGACGCCGAAGGCAATCTTATCGGTGAAGAATACACCGATTATGACATATCAACGATAAAAGAAAAAAAACTATCCGCGAGAGAGGGTTTTGATCAGATCATTGAAAAAAAACTGGATGAAACCGGCAACATTACACGGGAAAATGTAATGGATATTAAAGAACGCCTTTTAAGCAGTAAAAATAATATATATGACGAGAAGGGAAGGCTTGTTGAAGTTCATTCAAATATCCCATCCGCGCGTATGAGTTCCAAAATAAGAAATGTATATGATGAGAAAGATAATATTATTGAACAGGTCCATTACAATAAATTTGATGAACCGGTAAAAATAGTGAGGACTGAATATGTCTACTATTCTGAAAAATAAAACCGCGGCGGAGATAATATTGAAAGAGGTAATAAGAAGATGAAATCAATAAAAATATTACTTCTTCTGCTGTTTGCGGCAGCTATTATCCCCGGATCATCGGGAGAAGTCAGCAATTGCGATATAAAACTAAAACCCGCGGGATTTATAAAATCTGTGAATAATAATAAATCCTTAAACTGTTACGGCAGGATTGGGAGCCATGCCGCGGGAATTAGTGAAAACTCTCAATTTTTACATATAGCCGGAATAACAAATCTTGAAAAAATAAAACTTGATTTCCGGGGCGGTTTCTTTCCCAGGCATGAAGATGATCTGACAGGGGGAATACCGGATAAATTTATGCTTCACGCGAATTATCCGAACCCGTTTAATCCCTCGACAACTATAAGCTACGATTTGCCCTCCGCGGGTATGGTATCAATCAGAATCTACAATATTCTTGGTGATGAAGTGATAACCCTGGTAAAGGAAAATATGGAGCCTGGTCAATACCGGTCAGTCTGGCAGGGCAGAAATTACCAGGGGCTTAAGGTCTGTTCAGGAGTTTACATCTGCCGCCTGGAAGCAGGGAAGTATTCAAAAAGTATAAAAATGTTATTGCTGAAATAATGGAGAAAATACAAATGAATTTTATTAGAAATGGCTTACGTTATCTGTTCCTGGTTCCTCTGTTGTTTTTTGTGCTTTTTTCTGCAGAGCTTTATGGACAGGTTGAACATCCCGGCCTGAAGAAAAAGATGAAACAGCTTATCAGCAGCGGATTGCTCACAAAAGAAGCCGGAGTCACAGCTTTGAAAATATGTGACGCGGGAGTCGGAGATCAGCCCGATATAGCTGTCGACAGTAAAGGCAATGTGCATATTGCAAGCTCAAGGTACAAAAGCTTTACATGCAATTACAGAAATTATACCGGTACAAATGAATATATAATTATTCAGTGGAATACATTTCACCGCACTAATGGAAAACCCGCGATATTTCAGGCAGTGTTATACAAAAGCGGTAAAATAATGCTGAGTATTAAAGATAACTCGGGAGCTGTTGATGAATTTCCGATAACAGGAGTTAATAAAAATGAATTTTTCGGAACTGATTTAGATACGAATCCTCCGGCAAGCCTGACAACATGGAAATTTACCCTGGAGCAGGGGGCGAGTTATACTGTTAAACAGTTATCGGCTCCCTTTTGGATCGATGTTTATAATAAAGGTGAGCAAAAACCTGTATGGGTGGAAGAAGATGATTGTTCGGCAATAGTGCCGATTGGATTTATGTTTGATTTTTATAATGAACAATTTGAGTATTGCGCAGTAAGCTCAAATGGTTATATAAGCTTTTACAACGCCGTAGCTGATGATTATTCAAATCCTCTATATTTCCCAAGTCCCGATACATCGGCTTTTAAGGTTATTGCTCCTCTGTGGGATGACTGGAATCCGGAATTGAAACCTGTCCATATGAAGGAAATTTATTATTCCATGATCAACGGTTCAACCGGGGCCCTGATGATAGCTCCTACTCTTATATCCAGGTGGGACGGCATCGAATCAACCCGGCCGGCGATTGAGGTGGATGAAGAAGATAAAGTGCATGTTGTCTGGCGCGATGAAATGTGGGATGATCACCAGTCTGCCGAAATAACCTATACAAAACTGGACCCGTATAAAGATGACAGGGATGGTACGACGGCTGTGGAAAAAGATATAACTTTGGAAGATGATACAAGGCTGACAAATCTCGGTGAAGGATGGGCAACGACCCCCCGTTTGAAGATTGATAAAAAAGGTTATATCCATATAGTTTGGGAAAATACATATGAAGGGATTTATTATATGAGAATATCAGATGATTCCACAACTCCCTTTATTCCGCCCACAATAATAAGAGAAATTCCGGACGCGTTTATGACTTCAATTGATATAGCCGTCGATGACAATAGCAACGCGCATATTATCTGGAGCGACAGAAAAAACACTATGAATTACGAAATTTATTATGCCATGATTGATGGTAATTATTATTCTCGTAAAATACACATGCTGATTGACGCAACCCTGATAACGGAAGATGACAATGACGCTGGCTTTTTCCCGACCATAGAGGTTGATGATCAGGGACATGCCTACCTGTTCTGGCTCGAACAACTTGAAGATGAAAATTTCGGATATGAGGAAAATTATGTCAGCTTTACCATAATCGATCCATATTCAGATGATCAGGATGGAGGACCTGCCAGCCTTGAAGCTATTACAGCGATTCCAATCAATAATGAGTCGGTATTAGGAAATATCGCAACTATCAGTTCAGACATTGATGCAGATAATTTTGTACACCTGATATGGTGGAACCAGGATTATTTAGAGTTGGGTCATTCAATTTATAACGTGGATGGTTTTGTTTCAGAAGAAGAATTTGAGGCTGAGATGTTAGTCACAACTCCTTCCGAATGGATGAAACCTTACTGCGCTGTCGATAACTCGGAAAAACTGCATTTTGTCTGGTTTGATCTTTTGCTGAGGGGCGTTGCTTATGCCAACACAGATATTTCCATGTATGGAAAACCTGAAAGTCAGCTTTTATTGGAAGAAACTGCTCCTGAAAAGACAACCCTGCTGCAGAATTATCCAAATCCTTTTAATCCTTCGACGAAGATTAGTTATTATTTAAAAGAGGCGGGAACGGTAAAAATTGAAATATATGATGTTACCGGCCGCAGATTAAAAATGTTTGATATCGGATCTAAGCCGTCCGGAACGTACGAGATTACCTGGGATGGCAGAACCGAAAATGGTATCGCGGCCGCGGGAGGCATTTATTTCTGCAAGCTGCGCTCTGCCGGTATGATAGATATAAAAAAAATGATCCTGATGAAATAACCGGGATAAATTGATGGATAATAAAAATAAAAATATTATAAATCGGAGAATGAAATGGTCAAAAAAGTTTACATCCTGATGGTGATTTTATCTTTTACTTTTATATTTTTATCCCCGGTTATGGCTGGCGGAGGAATCAGGGTTGCTACTTCGAGCGCCAGGGCAATGGCTATGGGCAGCAATTACCGAGCTATTTCAAATGACTGGAGCGCGGTTTATTATAATCCCGCCGGAATAACCCAAATGATCGGCGACTGGCACTTCGGCGCATCTTCAGGTATTGTTATGCCCAGGACAGAACTGAAAGCTTATGATTATGATGTCATGCCTTTTTCCGGGCTGCATACCTCAACAACAAAAATGACCGAAAAAAATACCTTTACACCGTCGGGAGCTCTGTTCTACAGGCTTTCTGAAAAATTGTTTGTCGGTTTGGGAATGTTTACCCCTTTCGCTCTGGACAGCGAGTGGGACCTTATTACTCTGCCTCAGAATTACGGCAACACTCTGACAAATAAAGATGATACCTATAGCAGGTACAGGGTCTATTGTTTCCAGCCGACATTCGCTTATAAAGTTGATCCTAATCTGTCAATCGGATTCGGTATGAGTTTCATTTACGGGGAAGTAACGGAGGATAAAGTAAATCTTCCTGTTAATCCAGCGGTTCAATACTGGAGAATTTTACAGGAAAGGGCGGATTTGCTTGGACTCGCGCTTCCTGATTTGAGCGCCGACCAGAACAGGATCGCTTATGAGAAGAATATTGATATGACAGGAACCGGCGTAGGTTTCAACTTCGGGCTTCATGTAAGATTCACTGATGAGTTCAGCATGGGGCTTTCAGGCAGGTATTATATGAACCTCGATCTGGAAGGGGATTATAAAGAAACTAAAGTTCCCCATTATAATGAAATAATCTATTCAACACTGAACCAGATGCCGGCAGAATTTTATGATTTTGAGAATGGCGTGGCAGAGGAAGTTAATAAAACTGAAATGGTTGGCGCTTTTAACGGTGAAAATGAAATAACAGGAGAATCGAATAATGCCCGCTCATCAATGCCGCTCCCATTTACCGCCGGATTGGGATTTGCTTATCAGGCGCATCCGCGTTTCCTTTTTTCGGGTGATGTTGAATGGACCAACTGGAGTGACTGGCGCGATTTGAATGTCAGCGCTGATGGTGAAATTGTGGACAACGCGCTACTCGACTGGAAAAACACTATTCAGGCGGGACTCGGTTTTGAATGGACGATTCTTCACAGGGGAACCTCAAAATTACAATTGAGAGGGGGCTGGCATGCCGTTGATTCTCCATCCCCCGATGAAAATATTATTCCCACAATTCTCGATCCGATAAGAAGAAATATTTTTACCGCGGGATTCGGGCTTAAGTTTGGAAATCTGCATATCAATATGGCTTATGAATTTTCAGGTTACAAAGATAAAGACCTTGAAAAATGGAAATATGAAGAGAATTTTATGTATGCCAGAAATTGGGCGGGAGTCTATAATCACCAGGTGAGAACCCTCGCTTTTGACGCCCATTTTGCTTTTTAATCCCATATTGCCGGTTTAATCCTGTTATTAGCCAAAATGATTCGGCGGGCGGATAATATTCTGCCCGCCGTTTTTTTTTTTTTTGATATCCTTCCTTTGAATTCCAGGCACAGGTCCGTAAAGACGATTTAGACTTCGGTTGCGATATGCATTAAGATTAGCGCCTCTATCCGGTAATTTTTCTGAATATGATTCTGTCCATTTAATAAAAGCCTGCCTATTTATTACCCGCTGATTTTTATATTGTGCCAGAAATAATTGATTGAAAATCAGCTTAAAATTTCTCAAATTATTAATCATATTTAAAATTTGATTGCAGGTTAAAAATGGTTAGAAAAATTATTTTACTACTGGTTATATTTTGTTTTTGTCTCACATCGAATAAACTTTTTGCCGCAAACGGTTTATCCCCTGAAGAAGAAATATCTGTTAAGGCGACAAATAACATCTTTGGTGATAATGGGGAAGCGAAAACAACTTTTGAAATTAACGGGTATTCAGAAGATACCGATCCTCTTTCAGTGCCGAAAAAAGATTTGGATATTTATTTCAGTGTATCTGAAATAAACGGGGATTCAATTTCTGTTGATATTACACTTTACCCGGCTGACTCTGAACTTATTATTGACGGCAAGCCATTCGAAAATAATCCGCTTATCCCTTTAGCAGCGGGAAATCACAAACTGCAGGTTATGAAAAGCGGGTATTCAACCTTAGACACTTTAATAACGGTATCACCCGAAAACAAAGAGTTTTATTTCAAATTATCCGCTATCGCGCCTGTGATGATTGAAATATCAACTGTACCCCTCCATGCCCAAATTATGCTTGACGATAAGCCGGAGGGGTATTCAAATATCTCTTTACACAGGTACCCGGGGAAATACACATTAAAAATTAAAAAGCCCGGATATAAGGATATTGAACAGGAAATTGAAATATCAGCGGATGGCAAAAAACAATTTTTCTTCCGGTTAAAAAGATAGTCGCTTATATTAATATATAACATAAAACAGGGGGGAGTAAGCAAAATGAGAATTTTACAGATTGAATTTCGGGTATAAAAAAAGGACAGTATTACTGTCCTTTGTGTGCCCGGAACAGGAGTCGAACCTGCACCCACTTGCGCGGACTAGACCCTGAACCTAGCGTGTCTACCAATTCCACCATCCGGGCAAATATCAGACCCCAAATAAAAGGAATTTTTGAAAGATAATCAACTAAAATCTGAAGGAGATTTTTTTCTTTAAGATGCTTTTCATCTATTTTTAGTATATTTCATAGTTTGATATGAAATAGTATGTGTAGAATTAGATAATGGATTTCAAGTGTTTAAGAAGATTCTTAATTTTGTCAGCAAACTGACAGGTAAAAAAGAAACAGAGGCCAAAAAAGAGGAGCGAAAAGGATTTGAGAAAAAAGATCCTGAAGTAAAACCTAAAGTAGCGTCTAAACCAAACAGGGATAGAAGAAGAGAAAATAAAGGAAGGGAAACACAAGGTAAGAGGAAAGTTCATTCAGATGCAAGAACAGAGCAAAAGCCTCGATGGAGACAGACCGACTATGTCGTTGAACCTGGGGAGGGGAAAACCAGGTTTCATGATTTGGGACTTCCGGACAGAATAATGCACGCGATTGCCGACCTTGATTTTAAGTATTGCACCCCGGTTCAGGCTGAAGTGCTCGTAAAAACATTAAAAGGACAGGACGCGACAGGGCAGGCGCAGACAGGAACCGGAAAAACAGCGGCTTTTCTGATAACCATTCTTAACTATCTTCTAAAAAATCCGATAAGGGATAAACGTCCTCCGGGAACTCCGCGCGCTTTAATTCTTGCCCCTACGCGTGAGCTTGTTATTCAGATTGCGGCTGATGCCGAAAAGCTCGCCAAGTATTTACGGGTAAGCATTCAGGCAGTTTATGGCGGTATGGATTATAAAAAGCAGAAACGCAACCTTCAGAGAAGGGTCGATATTGTTGTCGCTACACCGGGCAGACTGCTGGACTTCCACGGTCAGCATGAAATACATCTAAGCAAGATTGAAATTCTTGTTCTTGATGAAGCGGACAGAATGCTTGATATGGGATTTTATCCCGATATGAAAAAAATTGAAAGACGAACTCCTCCTAAAGCGAAAAGACAGACTCTGCTTTTCAGCGCGACTATTCCCGAGGAGGTGAAAAGAATTTCTTCGAACTGGACCAAAGACCCGGTTAATGTTGAAATTGAACCGGAGCAGATAGCTGTTAAAACCGTTAAACAGGTGGTTTATATTACTACCACCGATGAAAAGTTTAATCTGCTTTTTAATGTTGTCCGGAAAGAGGATGTCAGCAAAGCAATAATTTTTGTAAACAGGAGGACTGAGGCAAAAAGACTCTCGGCAAAAATATCCACAATGGGATATGCCTGTAAAGAATTATCGGGGGATGTCGATCAGAAAAAAAGACTCAGGACTTTGAAGGAGTTTAAAGAAGGCAAACTCCAGATGATTGTAGCGACCGACGTTGCGGGCAGGGGAATTCATATTGACGGGATATCACACGTTTTTAATTTTAATCTTCCATCTGATCCCGAAGATTATGTCCACCGAATCGGACGGACCGGTCGGGCGGGACATGAAGGCAGGTCAATTAGTTTTGCCTGCGAAGATGACGGCTTTTATATTCCGGCAATTGAGGAATTTATCGGTTGCAGCCTGCATGTGGAATACCCTGATGAATCTCTGTTGAAACCTTTTGAAGCTCCTGAACAAAAAAGCAGTGAGGGTGACAAAAAGCCTGAACAAAAAAATGTGAAAGAAAACAGTAAACCCCGCAATAAAAGAGACGCGGGTAACAGGAAAAATAAAAATCAGGAACAACCGGGTAAAAGAAAACCTCAGCGTCAACGAACCGAAAGGAAGACTAATAAAGAAATTCCTGTTGTTCCAAATACCCCGACAGAAACAAAGAACACAAATCCGGTAAATCTTCCGGTCTCATTGCGTATTTCGGGACGTGGCCCGATACAGAATAAAATCAGAGTCAGGGAAGCGAATGTACAGCAGAAAATGTCGCTCAAGAGAAGATAGCGGGATAAAACAATAAAAAACAGTAGTAAACAGTAAAATACTTGACAAATTGGCAGTAAAATTGTAACTTCCGGATGAGATAACCGGAGGAATCATGGATACTGCCAATAGTACATTTTCACTTCTTATTCCCTCGTTCAGCAACAGGGATGATTTTTTTGAAAATTTAATTTCGCAGGAAAAACCTGCGGCCAACCTGATCAGACTTTTTCTTTTCCTTTTTCTTTTTACCTTTTTTTACGGCGCCGCCATGGGGAGCTATCATAGTGTTCTTCAGGCGCTTTCGGCCGGAATTAAACTGCCTGTGTTATTTTTACTGGTGCTCCTTATCTGTTTTCCCGCTTTTTATATTATTCAGTATATACTCGGTAGCAAACTTTCAATTGTTCAGATGTTATCGGTTATTCTATCCGGTTTTGTAATGACAGCTACAATAATGGTTTCATTTATTCCTGTGATCGTCTTTTTTCTGCTGACCGGCGGAAATTATTATTTCCTTCAACTTCTTCATATCGCAGTAATTGCTCTTTCCGGATTATTCGGGATGAAAAATGTTGTCGACGCGCTGCAGTATGTCTGTGATAAGAAGGAAATTTATCCGAAAACCGGGGTGAATGTTTTTAAATTCTGGCTTGTTATTTTGCTTTTTGTTGGTATTCAGCTTGCATGGAATCTGCGTCCTTTTCTCGGCGACCGGGGAGAACCTGTTCAAATTTTCAGAAAATATGAAGGCAATTTTTACGCTGCTCTTATTTACTCTGTAAACCAACTGGTGAAGGGAGAGAAAGCACCTGTGAAGAGGGAGGAAATCAGAGTGCCATTTCTTGAAGGAGAGAATTAATGGACAATGAAATTATGACCCTCGAAGAGGTGGCCGGATATCTTAAGCTTAAACCGCAGACTATTTACACATGGGCCCAGGGTAAAAAAATTCCTGCCGCTAAACTTGGAAAGGAATGGAGATTTAAAAAATCGCTGATTGACAGGTGGTTTGACCAGCATATTGATTCCAGGTTTAATGATTTGCTGGATAAGGATGAGATAAAAGAGGAAAGTGAGGATAGCTGATTTTATAATCATGCCGATGATGAGGCAAGGTATATAATAAAAAACCCCCGTTTCTGACGGGGGTTTGAAATTTATCCGAGATAAACCTTTAGATTTTTACTTCTCGAAGCGTGCCTTAATCTGATGAGAGCTTTCTCCTTGATCTGGCGAACCCTTTCACGGGTAAGATTCAACATTTCGCCGATCTCCTCAAGTGTGGCCGAATGTTCGGAATCAAGTCCGAAATAGAGCCTGATTACTGTGGCTTCACGTTCGGTCAGTGTAGAAAGAGCTCTGTCAATATCTTTGCGCAGTGAATCATCCATCAGCGAAGTATCGGGCAGCGGCTGATCGTCACTGGTCATAATATCCAGCAGGCTGTTTTTGTCATCACCTTCTTTTATGGGCGCGTCAACTGAGACGTGACGTCCCGAAATTTTCAGGGCGTAATCAACTTCATCAGCGTCCATATCAAGTTCTTTCGCTATTTCCGCCGCGCTGGGTGATCTTTCAAATTCCTGCTCGAGGGTATTATAAGCCTTTTTAATTTTTGTCAGCGCTCCAACACGGTTGAGAGGCAGCCTGACCATTCTCGCCTGATCGGCTATTGCCTGCATAATCGACTGGCGTATCCACCAAACTGCATAAGAAATAAACTTAAATCCTCTTGTTTCATCAAATCTTTTTGCAGCTTTAATCAATCCAAGGTTGCCTTCATTTATCAGGTCGCCCAGGGAGAGGCCTTTGTTCTGATACTGTTTGGCCACACTCACAACAAATCTGAGATTTGCCTTTGTAAGTTTTTCCAGGGCTTCCTGGCTGCCTTCTCTAATCATTTCCGCCAGTCTTATCTCATCTTCCGAAGTGATAAGGTCTACCTTACCTATCTCCTGAAGATATTTATCAAGTGACTGACTTTCACGATTGGTATATTGTTTTGTTATCTTCACGTAAACACCCCGACGATTAAAACATTAATTAAATAAATCTTTTTCTTCCCGCTATTTATACAATGTATCTATACCATTTGTTCTTTTCCGGGTGATTAGATATATTTGTTTTATGATACAACTGAATATTTCTATCTGTCACACCGTTTTCGACAAAAGGTTTGATTGATTGCAGTTTTTTGAAATTTAGCATCCTGTAAATATCGGTATTTTAAGATGAATTATCAATCAGTTTATCGAAAAAATTTAACAAAGGAATCCTTCCTCAGGTTCCTTATAAAACTATTTATTTACAAATTATCGAATTCACTATGAAAATATTAAGCAAAATATTTATACTCCTTTTTCTACTTATAATTTTAGACGGATGCGGCAGCCATTCGGTTGTATCCCGCTTCAATCCCAATCCGGAGATCAATCTTCTGGCAGAAAATATCGACGAAATTTTCAATGATACCGCTTTTTCACACGCTCACTGGGGAGTTGAAATAAAATCGCTCCAAGATGGAAAAATATGGTATAGCAGAAATAATAATAAGATGTTCATGCCCGCTTCAAATGAGAAGATTCCCACTACCGCCGCCGCGCTGAAGATACTGGGGCCGGATTTTAAATTTACTACAACTTTATATTCTTTCGGCGAAATAAGGGATTCTGTTCTTCATGGTGATCTTATTGTTGTCGGCAATGGTGATCCGACCATTTATTCCAGGTTTTACGAAACTTCTCTGGAAGTGTTTAACTGCTGGGCAGATTCATTAAAAAGCTGCGGAATAAAAAAAATTGATGGAAATATAATCGGGTATGATAATTTGTTCGATGAAAACCCAATCGGATATGGATGGTCGCACGGGGGGCTGGACGCATGGTATTCAGCCGAGGCAGGGCCGTTAAATTTTAATGAAAATTATATCGATCTTAAAATTGAGCCTGACCCCGAAACGGGAAAAGCGAAAATTACTCCCAATGTGGAAACCGGCTATATTGAAATAGAGAATAATACTATGGTTTGTGATACCGGAAGGGGCGGAATATTAGTATCGAGAGAATATGGGGGAAATAAAATAGTTGTTTCAGGGATAATGAAAAGTGACCGGAAAGCATTCGAAAAGTCGCCAACAATAACAAACCCGACTCATTTTTATGTCACTGTTCTCAGGGAAACTTTTATTTCGAATGGCATTGAGGTTGCGGGAAAAGCGCTCGATTGTGATGATATCGGGATGAATGATTTCCAGCCGCAACCTGAAGCTGTTTTGCTTGTCCATCATTCAGTTCCTCTCAAAGATATATTAAAAATGCTGATGAAGAGAAGCCAGAACCTTTTTGCCGAAATAATGCCCCGCGCTATTTCACTTGAAGTAAACGGACAAGGCAGTTTCCGGATGGGGAAAAAAGTTATTGCCGAACTTCTGGAGAGCTGGGGTATTCCTCAAGATTCTTATGCCTATATGGATGGATCGGGGCTTAGCAGGTACAACTATATTTCTCCCTCCATACTGGTAACGATACTCGAAAAAATGAGAGAGGACCAATATTATCCCTTATGGAAAGATTTTCTTCCTGTCGCCGGGATTGATGGAACCCTGAGACGAAGAATGAAAGGAACGAGCGCTGAAGGAAAAGTTTTCGCGAAAACCGGGACAATATCAAATGTCAGGGCTCTTTCAGGTTATACCACTACCGCGGATGGTGAGGAGATTGTCTTTTCCTTCCTTGTAAACGGGCACCTGTTAAGCAGTTACGATACAGAATTAATCACAGACAAAGTTTTGGAACTGATTACTTCTTTCAGCAGGAAAAATTCCTGAAGATGACACAGCTTATAAAATTTAAGAGCAGTTTTGATCAGGCTTTTAACCTCGCTGCCGAAGAGCATTTTGTAAGAAACTTTGATCTTGATAAAGAATATATTTTTATCTATCAAAATGATTCTTCGGTGATAATTGGTAAAAACCAGAATATTTATGAAGAGATTAATTTCGAACTTGCCGCCTCAATGAATATCCCTGTATTTCGCAGGATTTCGGGCGGCGGAGCGGTTTATCATGACCCGGGCAATATCAATTTTGCTTTTTTTACCCGTTTTGAGCAGCGGAAATTTAATAATTACGCGGTTTTTATGGCTCCGGTCGTTGAAGCGTTAAATGATATCGGAGTGCCTGCCGAGTTTAATGAACGGTATGATATTATAGCGGGAGGAAAAAAAATTTCGGGCAATGCCCAGTTTACAAGCAGAAACAGGATGATGAGCCATGGAACGCTGCTTTTTGATTCCGATCTTGATCTTTTGAACAGAATACTAAAACCTGATCTGGGTGAAATTGAATCCAGGGCCACAAAATCGGTAAGAAGCAGTGTTTCAAATGTTACGGAGTTTACGGGGAAAGAATTTTCGCTTGAAACATTTATTGATATTATTACAAATTCCTTCCGCAGGGAATTTGGGAATTTGGGCGTTTATATTGTTAATGATAATGAGATTGAACTGATTGAAAAACTCGCCGGTGAAAAATACCGAAGCCGGGAATGGATTTATGAACGTTCTCCCTCTTCCAGAATGCAAATCCCGGTCAGCTCTGAGAACGGGGAAAATAAACTGACGATTTTTCTGGAGAAAGGAAGAATAGAGAAACTCGGCGCTCAATCTCCGGCGCTTAAAAAATTTATAAATAAACTTGAAAGAAAATATTCTGGTGAAGTTCTGAATTTTGATACTTATAAGGTTATAAACAAATATCTAACAGTTTCGGGGGAAAATTAATGAAGAATATAAATTTTATTTTTCTGAGCGTGTTGTTTATCCTGATTTTTTCAGGATGTAACCAAAAGGAAAACCATGTGAAAAAATTACACAAAGAAGCGGTAACTCTTGATTCTCATGTTGATACTCCACTCAGGCTGGTTAATGGAAAATATAATTTTGCCGAAAGGCATAACGCTTTTATCACGAGGAGTAAAATTGATCTGCCACGTATGCTCGAAGGTCAGCTCGACGCTGTTTTTATGGCGGCATATGTTAGTCAGGGTCCCCTGACAGATTCAGGATTTGTTAAAGCGGAGAACCGGGCGTTGAAGCTGATAAGTAAAATTAAAGAAACGATCGAAGAAAACCCTGATAAGCTTATGTTCGCTTTCAGTTCCGGGGACCTTATGAAAGGGGTGAAACAGAACAAAACCGCTGTTTATATCGGAATTGAAAACGGACATGTTCTGGGTGATAAAATCGAAAATCTTTACCGGTTTTACGATCTCGGAAGCCGGTATGTTACTCTTTGCCACGTAAAAAATAATCTTATCTGCGATTCTTCGAATGATGAAAATGGTCCGATGCATAACGGCTTAAGTGATTATGGCCGGGAGCTGGTCTCTGAAATGAATAAAATTGGAATGATGATAGATGTATCCCACATGTCAGATAAATCTTTTTATGATGTTATTGAATTAAGTAAAACACCTGTAATCGCTTCACATTCATGCGCCCGGGCAGTCTGTGATAATCCGCGTAATATGACAGATGACATGATAAAAAAACTTGCCGAAAACGGAGGAGTCATTCAGGTTTGCCTCTACGAGGAATATGTTAAAAAAGGATCAAAAAATAAAGAGCGTGATTCAGCGCGGAAGGCATTAAGGAAAAAATATGCCTCGTGGAATTCACTTTCTGAAGAAAAAAGAGAGGAGTTCAGTAAGGAATGGTATGATCTTGATAGCCGATTTGTAAAAAGCGGAGCTACTGTCAGCGATCTCGTGGATCATATTGATCATATCGTGAGGATTGCCGGAATCGATCATGTGGGAATAGGGAGCGATTTTGACGGGGGAGGTGGTTTACAGGATTGTTATGATGTCAGTCAGTTAATCAATATCACCGCTGAACTGGTTGAGAGAGGTTATTCCGATGAAGAGGTGAAAAAAATATGGAGCGGAAATTTTATGAGGGTATTTAAATCTGTGGAAGATTATTCAAATAATTTCAGGGAGAATATCTGATGCCGGAAATTATAAGGAAAGGTACAAAAATTGAGTCGGCCGGCAATAAACCGAAAATAATTGAGGAATTTATCGGCAGGGTTAATTCAGGTGAAGAAAAAATAAGCATTGCCAGAATGAAAAGCCCCGCCGGCTGGAAAGAGCCGGGACAAAAACCAGACTTCCATGAATTTACAATTGTCTATAAAGGATTTCTGAAAGTTGAAACAAAAGAAGGTGAATATGAGATTAAGGAGGGAGAGGTGATCCATTGTTTTCCCGGCGAATGGGTCAGGTACAGCTCGCCCGGAAAGGATGGCTGTGAATATATTGCCATTTGTACACCGGCATTTTCTCCCGAAACGGTAAACAGGGATTCTTAAAAAAATTATTGAGGGTTTTTTAACATTCTTTTAATCTGGATCAAGCTTCGGTACGGATACTTTTTTTTATTTAAAACGTCAAATCATTCAGAACAGGTGATTACTCCTCAGATTTTCCTTATTAATCAACTGGCATCCTTTTTGTTCCTTGTATGGTGAAATAAGCACAACAGGAGTGAGATTCATGGAAACAATCACTTATTTATTGAGTGAAAATGGCAGTTCAGAAAAATATTATCAAGCTGTCAATGATTTTTCGGAAAGAGTATTGAGCAGAGCCCGGGCTTTATTGTCCTGGAAAATGGAAAAGTTTGTACTTTTTATCAGACAAAATGGAATTGAAAAACCCAGAAGCAGTGAAGAGTATTATATTGAGCTGTTGATTATAGGGGTGTTATGGGACCTCTATATTCGTAAGGCGATGAATTTGTCAAAATTTAATTTCCATATGTTATCAACTCTGGCGGCTGTCAGAAACAGAAGGAGAGAGCTGAAACCGGCAGTAGATGCCGTTAAAGGAATTTTTACAACTGCTTTTCTGAATATCGATTCCAGCCGGGATGAAGACGCGGAAATGAATACACACAATTTTTCACGATTAATTGACTGGCTTGAAGCCACAGGAGAATATCGTGAAGAGGTGATAAGGTTAAAAAACTGGCAGCAATATTTCTATTCCTGCGACAGCGCTGAGGTGGAACCATTGCTGAAATGTTGTGTGGAGTTTAATGAATGGTTTGTTGAGGAAAGCAGCCTGGTTCTTTCGAAATATACACGTAATGTTCATAAATTTCTCAGGGAAAAGCTGGAAAATTATAAATGGAAAGAAGACCTTCTCTTTTGTGGAAAAAAAGAGAGGGAATATCATCTGAATATGGTGAGTGCCGCGATTATGAACAAAGCTTTCAGAAAAAAATTTCTTGATACTGAAAAAAAAGCTGTGCTGATACCTGCCTGTATGCGACTTTTGAGCGATGAAAAATGCCAGGCCGAAAAAAACGGAATTGATATAATATGCCGGGGATGCAGCGGAAATTGTAATGTTAACAGAATCAGAAAATTGGGGCGCGATAAGAACTTTGAGGTTTACCTGATTCCGCATTCATCCGATTTTACCAAATGGCTTGAGAGATGGCAGGATAATAGTGAAATAGGGGTGATCGGCGTTACCTGCGCGCTTAATCTTCTTACAGGCGGATATGAGATGGAAAAATTGAATATTCGTTCGCAATGTGTGCTTCTCGATTATTGCGGC
>CAXXGF010000078.1:0-76611 GCA_963677445.2 Melioribacteraceae bacterium
AATTCCTTCGAGGAGTCTGAATGTCCTGTAGTAGTTGGCTTCACCCGATTCCCGGAGGATATACCTGCCGTCAAATTCACTTCTTTCACTTTTTCCCATAAGTATCAGCCTGTCATCAGCAACCTTGATCTTCACATTTTCCTTCGATACTCCCGGCATATTGGCCACCAGGAGATAATCATCTTCGGTTTCATGAACATTAACGGCAGGGCACATCCATTTTTCATTTTCGAAAGTTTCTTCCCAGGAGTTCTGCTCTTCCACTTTTACCATTTCTTTATTTTCTGTCATTTTTCTATCTCCTTATATTTTTACTTTTTTTATAAACTTTTTAACCGATTTTAATTTCTCTTTCTTTCTTCACATCCTCTTCAGCTTTCTTCAGCTCAATGCTGAGAATTCCATCATTATATTCGGCGCTGATTTTGTTTACATCAATTTCGCCGGGGATTGTGAAGGCCCGTTTGAAGCCGCCATAATATCTTTCATTGAGATGAATATTTTTCTTTTCCCTTCCTTCGGCTACTTTTTTCTCACCTTCGATTGTCAGAACGTGATCTTCAAATTTTATTTTGAGATCATTTTTATTCATACCGGGCGCTTCTACATTAACGCTGAATTTATCTTCATCCTCGAAAATTTCAACACGCGGAACGTATGAGGTTGTCCTGTTCCATGCCAGATCATTAAACAAATCGAAATGTTTCTGAATTTGTCTGTTGAACATTTCGTTTCTTAAACCGGGTCTGAATTTTACCAATGTCATTTTCTTTCTCCTTAATTTTTGTTATTAGCTTTCCTGCCCTATTATTAACAAAGCGCGTGCCAAAGCAACGAATACGTTCTAAAGCCTTTATTTATAAGGAGTTACGTAAACTGTGCAGGCATATCAATTATATTGCCATATTGACAGCGCAATTGTCAATATGACGCACTGCTGCCATTTTGACAGCGGATTGTGTCGTTATGTCAGCCATATCTGAATTTTTGTCACATTTCGGAGGGTAATGTTATGATTTGATGGGATGATAAGTCAGTAATTCCGTCAAATAGTCCTTTTTTCAGCCTAAAACAGGTCAGGTCATTTATTTTTTCGGGCATCCTGCCATCCGGGAAAAGCCGGGAGAATATTTGGCTGTCAGTTCATTTGTAAACAGATCATAAAGTGACAGCTCCCCATTCAAATTTGTAACCGCGAACCTCTCGCCGTTATAACCGACACCGGGAAAAAGCTCATCAAATTTTTTACTTTCATAACCGGCAGCGAGAAAATCCCCCTTTATCAGAAGAGCCTTTTTCATGCAGAAGGTATAATATTCATCTCCTTCGAATATATGATAATCTTTGTTAATCTCAGCTTCCCTCCCCGAAAGATTCACCTCAAGAGAAACGGCCGGTTTGGTTTCGTACATTTTATAAAATCTACCCCTTTTTTCTCCCGGCGGGAGATCATTTTTACTTATCTTCAATTCCGCCAGTCCGGCATCCGGAATGAATATTTTCTGTAGAGTTCAAACCATTTGTCAGCCCCCAATTCCCCCAGCAGGAAAAGATTATAAAGCCCGCTTACAGGATATGAAATAGTCGCGTCCATTCCCCTGAAATATTTCATACTCAGAAAATCGGCGCTGTTTATAAACCCCGACTGCTCCAGGAAAACTGCCGTCTGCAGCAATACTTCCGGCGAGCGCCCTCCTCTTCCCCCAAGCGCCACCGCGATACCCTCCTGCATAAAAGGATGCGTGAAACGGGGGACATCCTCAAGTCTGAAATTTACCAGCAGATGAACTACCTCATGATAATGACAGGTAAATGCCGAAACTATATAATCAAACCCGATATGGTACATACCCCTCGCGTTAAAACCGGTCAGTTTTTTCACCTCATTTTTATCACCGCAGAGGTAATAATATATTTTTTCACTTTCCAGCAGCTTTATCTTTTCCTCCGGCATTTCAAACTTAAGGCATGTTTCCTCAACAAATTTATCGAGCGATTCAAGCGCGTAAATGTTTGTCAGACCCGCCTCTCCACAAAACACCTTAAAGAAGCGTGTTTCAATAACCTCCCAATTTGAAGCATAAAAATCAGGCTGTGTGGCAAGTTTACCATCTCTGAAATAAAACTCCGTTTTTAATCCCCGCCCATCCTGTAACCCGGCTTTAAACCATCCCCCACCAAGGGAAATAATCTCAGGCATTTCAAATTTCTCCGGAATAACCACCCCCGCCATAAATTTATCCTTTACTCCCTCGTAATTTATACCGAGCCTTTGTGACATTTTTAACGCCCCGGCGTCACAAAATTCCGATAAATCACCCCCCGTTCTGACCGCCTCAAAAAAACCCGCTATCCTCTCCTCATCCGGCTGCCCGAAAATCAGACAACAATTAACAAACAAAACGGCTAATATTCTCATAATCTCCCAAAAAAGTTTCCCCCAATTTACCCCCTTCCCCGTTTAAATAAAAGTCATAAAATTCACCAGAAAAAATTCCCCTCTCGCAGGAGAGGTTTTCCAGTCTGTCCCGCCCCGGTTTTTCCCCATCGTGTATATGGTACATTTTTTTCACCCCGCCCCCACGGGGAATTCCCTGCGGAAACACCCCGTGGTTATTAGGCTTAACCCCCTTCGGGGATTTTGTATTATTTCCGGTTTCCAGTTTTTCAATCTTTTGTTGAAATATTCATTTTAGTTGATTACCTTCAATATCGTAATGTCCCCGAAGGGGGCAAAGTCCAATATTCCGCTTGAGCGGAAAGCCGTCGAATATGGCGGCCCGTGGGAACCAGACAAAGAAAACCATATTTGAAGAGAAATATTTGGATTGAGAGACAGTGTTAATAATCTGCCCATAAGGGTCGCGCATATCGTGGATGTTGTTCATTTTTTCAATCCCGTCCCCACGGGGAATTTCCTGCGGAAACACCCGTGGTTATTAGGTTTAACCCCCTTCGGGGGATTTTGTATTATTTCCGGTTTCCAGTTTTTCAATCTTTTGTTGAAATATTCATTTTAGTTGATTACCTTCAACATCGTAATGTCCCCGAAGGGGCAAAGCCGAATAGCCACGGGCAGCCGTCGAAGATGGCAGCCCGTGGAAACCAACCGGAGAAAACCATATTTGAAGAGAATTATTTGGATTGTTGGACGGTAATAATAACCGTCCCAGAAGGGTTTGCGCATTTCGCGTATGTTGTACATTTTTTCACCCCGTCCCCACGGGGAATTTCCTGCGGAAATACCCGTGGTTATTAGGTTTAACCCCCTTCGGGGATTTTGTATTATTTCCGGTTTCCAGTTTTTCAATCTTTTGTTGAAATATTCATTTTAGTTGATTACCTTCAATATCGTAATGTCCCCGAAGGGGGCAAACACCAATAACCTCGGGCAGCCTCAACAGAGGCGGCCCGTGGAGGAAGCCAGAGAAAAAAACGACAAACGTCCCCGTAACGGGGGCAAACAAGGAGGGCAGCCATGTCATCTTACACACAGATTTACTACCACATCATCTTTTCGACAAAAGAAAGAAAATCGGTTCTTTCTCCGCACAACCATGAACCTCTCTTCCACTATATCGTTGGTTTCTGAAAAACAAAAAATGTCACCCTTACAGGATAAACGCCGTTGAAGACCATATCCATATTTTTACCAGCATTCACAAAACCCTCGCGCCGGCCAGTTTAATCAGGGACCTGAAAACATCCGCACATGACTGGATTGACCTCCACAATGTTTTCCCCGGTTTCACAAACTGGCAGGTCGGTTACGGCGCCTTTACAAAATCCCATTCGGACAAATATAAAATCATTGAATATGTCAAAAATCAAAAAGAACACCACAAAACAGAAACGTTCCGGGATGAATTTGTCAGGTTGTTAAACGAGGAGGGAGTTGAATTTGAAGAGAAATATTTGGATTGATGGACAGTAATAATAATCAACCCAGAAGGGTTTGCGCATAGCGTGGATGTTGTCCATTTTTTTCACCCCGCCCCCACGGGGAATTCTCTGCGGAAACACCCCGTGGTTATTAGGCTTAACCCCCTTCGGGGGATTTTGCATTATATCCGGTTTCCATATCTTTCGATATTCTATTGATATTTTTTTAAGAGTTGGCTACCTTCGACATCGAAATGTCCCCGAAGGGGGCAAAACCCAATATTCCGCTTGAGCGGAAAGCCGTCGAAGATGGCGGCCCGTGGGAACCAACCGGAGAAAACCATATTTGAAGAGAAATACATGGATTGATGGGCGGTAATTATAATCAACCCAGAAGGTTTGCGCATAGCGTGGATGTTGTCCATTTTTTTCACCCCGCCCCCACGGGGAATTCCCTGCGGAAACACCCCGTGGTTATTAGGCTTAACCCCCTTCGGGGGATTTTGCATTATATCCGGTTTCCATATCTTTCGATATTCTATTGATATTTTTTTAAGAGTTGGCTACCTTCGACATCGAAATGTCCCCGAAGGGGGCAAAACCCAATATTCCGCTTGAGCGGAAAGCCGTCGAAGATGGCGGCCCGTGGGAACCAACCGGAGAAAACCATATTTGAAGAGAAATATTTGGATTGACGGGCGGTAATTATAATCAGCCCATAAGAGTTTGCGCATATCGTGGATGTCGTTCATTTTTTTTGGTCCCGTCCCCACGGGGAATTTCCTGCGGAAACACCCCGTGGTTATTAGGTTTAACCCCCTTCGGGGGATTTTGCATTATATCTGGTTTCAAAATCTTTCGATATTCTATTGATATTTTTTTAAGAGTTGACTACCTTCAACATCGTAATGTCCCCGAAGGGGGCAAAGCCTGATAACCTCGGGCAGCCGTCGAAGATGGCAGCCCGTGGGAACCAGACAGAGAAAAGCCCTAGCCCCCCAACAATCTACTCCGAAACCTTCCTCCCGAATAAATATAAGGCGCCCGCCAGTCCCGTGAAGATAATCGCGTTCGCTATCCAGGGATTCAGGCCGAAAGCAGTTATCAGGTCACCGAACAAAATGGAGAACGCGGCCACAAGAAGCGCGTAGGGAAGCTGCGTCCGCACATGATCTATGTGGTTGCATTTGGAGGACATCGAACTCAGAATAGTGGTATCCGCTATCGGGGAGCAGTGATCGCCGAATACAGAACCTGCCAGCACCGAACTCACTACTCCGTATAAAATTGTCATTTCCGAAGTAAGATTGCCTGTCAGGGGAATTACAATAGGCATAACGATAGCCATGGTTCCCCAGCTTGTGCCGGTGGCAAAACTTATAAATCCGCAGATAATAAATACCAGCACAGGCAAATAAACCGGGTTAACCGTATCGCTTATGGCAGATATAATAAAATCGGCAGTTTTAATATCATTTGTCACCTTACTTATTCCCCAGGCAAAAGTAAGAATGATGCATGCAAAAAGCATCGACTGCAGCCCTTTGCGCCAGGAGTTCAGCGCCCCTTCCAGTGTGTCCGTCTTTTGCGCCACCGTCATCGTAATAGCGACAACACAGGCGGCAAAACTTGCCCATAGAAGTGAGGAATAAGAATCGGACCGGCTGATAATTTCTCTCAGGTCGTATTCGGTCAGCCCCTCCGCTTCGAGCGCGCTTATTCCGGTATAAAAAAGTCCCGCTATTGTGCCGAAAAGAATTATCATCACCGGCAGAGCCCCGTTATACCATTTGGCATTCTCAAAATTCAGTATCGAATAGTCTGTAAGTTTATCATCATTTTTACCCGATTCAGGATCGGTCAGTTCCCCCTTGTGATACGCCCTTTTTTCCGCTTTCAGCATTGGGCCGAATTCCCTTCCCGAAAAGGCAGTGAGAAAAACAAAAAAGAGGGAAGCGAGAGGATAAAAACGGTAGGGTATCGAACTGATAAATACATTATAGGCGTTGGCATCAGAGTTGATCGATAACAGCCCGTCGGCGATAAGCCCGAGTTCATATCCAATCCAGGTGCTGATGATCATCAGACTCGCGACCGGCGCAGATGTGGAATCGACAATATAAGCCAGCTTTTCGCGCGATACCTTCAGTTTGTCTGTTATCGGGCGCATCATATTACCGATAATCAGGGTATTTGCATAATCATCAAAAAAGACAGCCATTCCCATCAGCCAGGTGGAAAGCATGGCCGATTTCCTCGTTTTGGCAAATTTCACCAAAAGACCCGCGAGTCCCGCCGTCCCCCCGTTGGCCGATATTACCCCGACCACGCCTCCTATCAGCAGAGTGAAGAGTATTATAAACATGTGATCTTTATCCGCGACCGAATCAAGAATAAAAAGATCGGCGAAACGGAGAAAAGCGGTTACCGGGTTATAATTATAAATAAAAAGCGCCCCGATATATATTCCGGCGGCAAGAGAAACCAGCACCTGCCTTATGATAATCGCCAGTGTTATCGCCAGCAGAGGGGGCACCAGACTGAGCCAGCCGGGCAAAACCCGTATTGTTCCTGCGGATTCTCCTGCGGCAAAAATTTCATAATTGCCGCTTTCTGGGATGCTCAGTTCTCCTTTTTGCAGGCTGAACCGGTACTCTGTTTCACCATCCTGACTGCGGAAGATGACTGTATCAGATTCAATTTCACCGGGACTGAAGTTAATCCCGGAAAGCGCTATGGCGGGAAATCCATTCTCTCCGGCGAATAGAGAAAATGGAGTGAGTATCAACAAAAGAATAATCAGTTTTTTCAAAGCGGGAACTTCGGCTTTATTCAATAATAAATAGCAAAAATAAAATATTTCCCCTATTTTTGAAAAAATTATTGAAATATTATTGAGATATTATGAATTTGATTCTGGTCAGACACGGGCAGGCGGTCCGTTCACTTAATGATGAGGAAAGAAGACTGACCCATTGGGGCGCTAAAAGCAGTTACATGAACTTTTTATACTTTCAGGAATTTCTTCCCAAAATCGACATCGTTTTTTCCTCCCCCCTCACGAGAGCGGCAGAAACAGCCGGGATACTTCACTCACTTTATCATGTCGAAAATGAGTTGATTTTATCGGATAGTCTGAGTCCCGGGTGCAGGACTGAATATGTATTGAAGTTAATTGAAGGTTATGAAGATAAGAATGTGGCGGTTGTGGGACATCTGCCCGACGTGGCAAACATATCAAGCGATCTATGTTCCGGCTCCGGTATGTCTGCCGAATTTTCACCCGGCACAATTGCCTGGATTAATTTTGGCGGGAAAATCAGGGAAGGTGGAGGAACTCTCAGAATGCTGCTGCCCCCGAAAAATTAAAAAACCCAGGCAAACCGACTACACAAACCAGATGCTTACCGCTGCTTCCTTCCGGACCTGACGGAGTTGGGCCCTGACCTGTTAGCCGGCGCCTGGAAACTTTTTTTCAGGACATCAAATATAAGAAATTCCCGATAATTGACAATGGGTTTATCAGACCAGCCCAAAATTACCTTCCAAATTCTATAACCCAGTAGCTGATAAAGCAGGAAACAAAATTTGCAATTACCTTCCATGATATATTCTGAACTCCTGACCGCTAAAAAAAGACTCAGCTTTAGAGACAATGGTCCTATTTTCCCCGCCCGGATTTTTTCAGGGAACTAAGGTCAGCCTTATAACCTAATAGTCCCCTTTCTCCTGCCAGTCTCAGGGTAATAAACAACAATCCCGGTAAAAATCTTTACTCTGGTTTTCGGCTAATAAGGTTTAATCTTGACGGGGTGATTACCTCTGCTGTTAAGGAACCCCAATTTGGGAAAACGTCAAATTTAACAGCAACAATTTTGTAGAGGAAATAACTTATCTAAAACAACTCAACGAATGGAAATAAATAGCCCTTCCCCTTAAGATGATAATGGGAGGATGGGCTGCGCCTGCCTCGGGCATGGAAGAATTTGATCTGCCTTGAGTTGAAAGCAATCCGGAGAAAAGTCGATAAATTCGTAAAAAAAATTTTTTACGCTTTCCTGAATAAATATTCTTGTTTACCGGAAGGTTAAAAAAATAAAAATATTTTTAAACTTTTTTGTGGCTATTCTTCATTCTCAATAAAAGAAATCTGCGTTTAAAAGTCTTTCCAATTATTAATTATTAATGAGTCCGGTCAAAAAAGGTGTTTTCTTGAAAAAAAAGTTGCGATTTCAGCTTAAAACGCTATCGGAAATTCATTTTTGGGGCTTATTTGAGCGGACTCATGGATTGTTATTTGCCTTTCTGCAATTAAGCGCTGAAAACGCTTTCGCGCTGAAAACGCAGAAAAATACTAATCCAATTTATTCCGCAGAACAAAAGCGCTTCAATAGTAATTTGCCGGTATATTACATTTCATTACAATTAATGACAAAATATGATGTTTGTCCCTAAAATTTTGAATTGAAATTCACTTAGCAATTCCTTAAAATTTGCAAGTTAATTCAAAAAATATGCCCGGACAATGGAAAAACAGAAATTTTCACTTCAAAACTACCCCCAGCTACTTAAAAACAAATATTTAATCGCAGGCGCCTCAATAATTATACTAATTCTGCTAATAACCCTCTTCGGCGGCGTTTCTTCCGATATGAGTATGGTTCCTGTTTACAAGGCGAAAAAAGGGGATTTCCTTATCTCCCTCACCGAAAGCGGAGAGATAAGGGCCAAAAAATCACAGACTATCTCGGCTCCGCGTATCAGGGGAACACTTAAGATTGTATACCTGATCCCTGAAGGAACCTACGTTAAGGAAGGTGAAGTCGTAGTAAAATTTGATCCGACCGACGCGACTACCGCACTTAAAGAAGCTGAGTCGAAACTTGAGCTTGCCCTTTCGGAAAAGGAAAAACTGCTCGCGAATCAGAAATCGACAATAGCGCAAATGGAGTCACAACTCAAAAGCGCTGAACTCAGTTATGAGCTCAGTAAACTGAATCTCGAACAGATGAAGTTTGAAGCGGAGGCAAAACAGGAGGAGGCAAAACTTCAGCATCAGAAAAATGAGCTGAGTTATCTTCAGACCAAACAAGAATATGAATCGAAAAAAATTATCCAGAAAGCTGAATTGAACGAAAAAGAAATCGACATAGCCCAGAAGCAGAGTGAAGTCGACAAAGCCCAGAGAGACCTCGACGCCATGACTCTTATCGCTCCTTCGGAAGGCCTGGTCGTTTACAGCCCCAACTGGAGCAATAACGGCAGAAAGTTCACAGTCGGTGATACTCCCTGGCGGGGAGCGGTAATCGTTAACCTGCCCGATCTTTCCGCGATGGAAAGTGTAACAAGTGTCAATGAAGTCGACGTTAGTAAGGTTCAGAAGGACCTTGAAGTGGATGTCACTCTGGACGCTTTTCAGGACAGTGTTTTCAAAGGAGTGGTATCAGATGTGGCATCCCTCGGAAAAAGCAAGGAGAGAGATTCACAGATAAAAGTATTCGAAATAATTGTGGCGATTAAAGATACATCCGATATTCTTCGCCCCGGGATGACCACAAGAAATAAAATTATTATGAATGAAATACCGAATGTTCTTACTATCCCGCTTGACGCTGTTTTTGAGGGTGAGGATGGTAAAATAGTATATGTTAAAGATGGTTCCGGGTTCCGTGAAGAGGTTGTCGAACTGGGTGAAAAAAGTGAAGACTTCATTGTGGTTACCAAAGGACTTCATGAAGGAGATGAAGTTGCTCTGATAGACCCTTATGATGAAGAGGCGAAAAAAGAGATCAGTGAAGAAAACCCGGAACTGCCAAATACATGAGAGAAATAGAGAATTTTTATACTGGTGTGGCTGCCCTCCGGTCGAACAAACTGAGGACAGCCCTTACAATGCTTGGCATTATTTTCGGCGTGGGGGCGGTTATCGCCATGCTTTCCATTGGAGAAGGCGCCCGTCAGGAAACACTTGATCAGATTGAACTGCTTGGCACCAATAATATAATCATAAACACAAAAAAGCTGCCGTCGGGCGATAATGTCAAAGGCTCCAATTTTTCAAAAGGGCTCACCATTTCAGATGCCGAAGCTCTCGTTAAAATAAATCCTCTTATTGAATCGGCCACTTATCTACGCTCTTATAAAGCCAAAGTAATGTATAAGTCGGAATTTAGGGAAACAAAAATGATCGGCTCAACTCCCGATTATCCCGATATTTACAACCTCAGAATATCATCGGGAAGGTTTTTCGGATGGAGGCATATTGATAATTTCGCGAACGTATGCGTGATCGGCGCCGGGGTGGAAAATGAATTTTTCCGGTTTAGGAATCCGATTGGTGAAAAAATCAAATTGAATGGTCTCTGGTTTACAATTATCGGTGTTGTGGGTGAAAAATCGGTAACTTCCACCGGAGTGGAAAAACTGGGTATCCGTAATTTTAACATGGATATTTATGTTCCCTTCACCACGTTGGTTTATAAAGTTGAAAATGTGCCCGAAGATGGAAAAGGTAATGTTTATTACTGGTGGGACGCCGACCGATACGCCAATGTTATTGACCGCTCCTCGGTCGACCAGATATCCGCGAAGGTAATAAAGGGAGGCTCAGTGGTAACCGCATCCGATCTTGTAAAAAAGATATTGAAGCGCCGCCATTATGAGGTGGCCGATTATGAAGTGGTTATACCTGAAGAACTGCTTCGGCAAAAACAGAAAACCCAGCGGATCTTTAATGTTGTGATGGGAGCCATTGCCGGCATCTCTCTGCTTGTGGGGGGAATTGGCATTATGAATATTATGCTCGCGAATATCCTTGAACGCACAAGAGAAATTGGAATCAGGCGGGCCATGGGCGCTACACGAAAAAACATTCTTAACCAGTTCCTCTATGAAGCAATCTTTATCAGTATCGTAGGAGGTATACTTGGCATCATTACCGGATATATACTCACCTCTCTGATTACGACCTATGCCGAGTGGCGAACGGTTATTACTCCAATTTCAATAATACTTGCTTTTGTTGTTTCTCTGATTGTGGGTGTTGTGTTTGGCATCTATCCCGCGAAAAAAGCAGCCGAAAAAGATCCTATTGAATCATTACGGTATGAATAACAGTGGAAAAAATCATGTTTAATAAAGTTTTATTTATTTTAATTTTTGCCGCCGGCGCGGTTTTTGGCCAGAAAGTGCTCACCCTGGAAGAGGCTCTCGATATCGCGCTTTCTGAAAGTTACCAGATGAAATCGGCTAAATTTAATCTGTTAAGCTCAATGAAAAATCTGGAAGCGACCAAACTCGGCAACAGATCATCGGTGAGTATGGAATTTGATCTGCCGAACTACAGCAGAACTCTTTCGGGACAATTTAATACCACAACCGGTAGTGAGGAATTTTTCGAAGTGGGGAACACCACCTGGGAAAGCCGGTTGTTTATCACACAGCCGATTGTATTTTCAAATGGCACTTTATCACTCGTCGGCTCCCTTTTCGGAAGAGACCAGTACAGCGGATTCTCTGGTGACAGCAAAGATTATTATTCCAACCTGAGCATCAGGCTTTACCAGCCGTTTTTTATTTTTAACAGCCAGTCTGCCTCCCTTGAAAGGGCCGAAATTAACCTTCGTAAAACCGAACGCAACTATTCACAGGCTGAAAGAGACCTTGTTTACAATGTGACCAATTCATTTTATAATCTCTATAAAGCGCGTAAAAATATGGAGATTACAAGCGAAACAGTTGAGCAGACAAACAATTCCTACCAGACCGCTGCTAATAAATTAAAAGCGGGACTTATAGCCGAGGTGGAAGCCCTTCAGCTTGAAGTTGACCTGGCTACAAGTAAAAATGATCTTCTCGATGCCGAACGGCGATATGAAGAACGTCTTAATTCCTTTAAACTGTTGATAGGGGTCGAACAGGAAGATAAAATAAGCATCATTCCAAGCCTTGAATATGATCCGGTTGATGTAAATTTTGAGGAAGCGTTCGAAAGCGCCTTAAAAAACCGCCCCGACCTGCTGAACGCTACCGAGGATTTGAAGCTGGGGCTCCTGCAGATTGATGAAGTTGACTCCAGAACCACAATAAAAGCGGAACTTACCGCAAATTACGGCATAAACAAAAATGATCCCGACTTTGATAATGTATTCCGCGATTTCCTTGATACACGCAGCGTGGTAATGAAACTTTCTGTGCCGGTATGGGACTGGGGTAAGAACAGCCGCGAGGTGGAAGCCGCCGAAGCTGAACAGAAGCTGAAATCGGCCACACTTAAAAACCTGAAAAAATCAATCCGGAATGAAATACTCGCAGCGGTCAACCAGGTAAAATCATCCACAGCCCGTGTTGAAGCTCTCGCTAAAACCGTTGAAGTGGCCCGCAAAACCTGGGAGATAAGCGTTGAGAGATTTAATGTAGGCAAAATAACCAGCTTTGATCTGTCGCAGGTCCAGCTCAGGCTCACAAACGCCCAGCTTGCCAGCCTTTCGGCCCTTATTGATTACAAAGTTGCCATCGCCGACCTGGAAAGGAAAACGTTTTTAAAATATTAATGGTTCTATGTGAAATACAGTGGGTGATTTTTGTCGGTCCTGACAATTAAACAAAACCTTTTGTTAAAGTATAACCGGATAATCCCGACGCGTAGCTTCCGCCCTACAGGGCTTAAATACACTTTTTCTTTTATTACCCCGGGCGTTGCCCGGGGCCTGGAGTTTGGCATATTCATAGTTTAAAAATTGCAAAACGACTTGACTTGAAGGATAAAAATGGTTATATTCTATAGTTATATCACTATATTTTAAGGCTGCTTCATGGGTTACAAAACTAAGATTCAAGAGATTAAAAGAGCCAATAGTAAACAATATTACGTCAATTTTCCCGCCTTTGTTACTCATGCTATGCATTTCGGTAAGGGTGATGAAGTAGAATGGGAAATTGAAAACAGAGATACGTTGACTCTTAAAAGAGTTAAAGATGGTTCAGAAAATGAAGATAAAAAAAAACTCTGAACCCTGAGTTAATAAAAGAATTCGATTCTTTATTTGATTCCTGCTCTTCTGCATTTAACCAAGACAAAAGCGCCCAACTTGCCAAAGAGCTTGCATATGGCGCAATCAATTGTATGGGAAGACATACTATTACAGGAATGCTGACAGCAAATGGTTCACAATTCCGTGATTGGACAAGTACCTATCGCCTGTTCAACCAGGGAAGAATTGATACATCGGAAATATTTAAGAACATTATTGGCACAATAACAAAAGAAGAAACCAAACCCAATAAAGCAGTATATGGTCTCCTGGATGATACATTGCTCAAAAAGACAGGCAAAAAAGTAAGTGGGACAGCCTGGAGGAGAGACCCTCTTGGTCCCCGGTTCCGTACCAATTTAATATGGGGTCAGAGATTTATCCAGACATCAATCGCAATCCCGGAAAAAGATGGAGCTTCGAGATCAAGAGCCATACCAGTGGATTTCTATCATGCTCCCACAGCAAAGAAGCCAAAGAAAAACAGTCCCGACCAGGAGTGGAAAGAGTATAACGAAACTCAGAAAAGAACAAAGCTCAGTCAGGCAGGGATAGAAAGAATAGAGCACTTACGCCATCAACTCGATTGTCATGGAGCAAAAGATAGAACACTTATAATGAATGTAGATGGAAGTTATACAAATGAGACGGTATTTAAGAACCTCCCGGATCGTGTTATTCTGACCGGCCGGATAAGAAAAGACGCCGCGTTCTATAGTATTCCCGATACAAGCAAAAAGGGTGTTGGAAGAAACCGGGTTTATGGTGATCGTCTTCCTACCCCGGAACAAATAAGACAGTCAGATGATTATCCATGGGAACAAGTCAGAGCCTGGGGAGCCGGTAAAGTGCATGAATTTGATGTAAAAGTAGTAAGAGAAGTAAGATGGAAAAAGGCAGGAAAACAGGACCTGACAGTCATAGTAATCCGACCTCTTGCTTACAGGAAAACAAAAAAATCAAAAATAATGTACCGTGATCCTGTTTACCTTATCTGTACATCAACAGAAATTGACATAGAAGAAATATTGCAGGCATATTTGTGGAGGTGGGAAATTGAAGTCAATTTCCGCGATGAGAAAACAATAATGGGATGCGGTCAGACTCAGGTTGTCAAAAGCAAAGCAGTTGAAAGGGCGCCTGCCTTCATTGTCGGTGTTTATGCTCTTATGCTTCTTGCGGCAATAAGATCAACCAGATGTAACGGGAATAAAAATATGCTGCCAAGGGCAAAATGGAACAAGCCAGATGAAAACGACCGACAGTCAACAATGGAGATTGTCAATATGTTCAGGACTCAATATTGGGCTAGATCAATAAATTTGAATTTTGACCACTTCGTTGCAAATCAGTACGAACTGCAAAGCGGTGGTTTTTTAGTTAATCCTTTGATTTCTGCCTGTTTTTATCAACAGACTTAGCCAAACTCCAGCCCCCGGGCAACGCCCGGGGTAATAAAAGAAAAAGTTCATTTAAGCCCTGTAGGGGCGGAAGCTACACGTCGGGATTATCCGGTTATACTTTAACAAAAGGTTTCATTTAATTGTCAGGACCGACAAAAATCACCCACTGTATTTCACATAGAACCAAAAAAGAATAAGGTTTTTTTGAGCTTTTTTTTGTGGGATTTTGTGTTTTGGTGTTTTTCTGGCTTTCCGTCCGGTAGGCGCTTACAATATTTCCCGTATACCGGCTTAATATGCCCGAATGATAGAATCTTCTTCCGAATAACACAAAATATCTGAATATTTTTCCCTTTTTGCATGATTTTATCATTTATTTTGCTTGACTCTTAAATTATATGAAAATAAGTTTAACGCATTGAGAATATCATCTGCGAATAATCAAAGGATTTATTGACTGGCATCTATGAAACCAATTTTATTTTTTGATTTTGAAATAGATTCTAAAGCGGGAAAAATAAGGGATATCGGTTGCGCCAGCGGCGATAACAGGAGTTATCATGGCGCTTCTGTTGAAAAGTTTATAAGCATTCTAAACCGGTTCAATTTTATCTGTGGTCATAACATCATAGATCATGATTTCCAATACATTCTGAAAGAACGGGCGCTGATAAATAGTGGCAAATTCGTTTTAATTGATACACTTTATTTATCACCTCTTTTGTTTCCCCAAAAACCTTATCATAAACTGGTCAAGGATGATAAACTTCTTTCTGATAGTCTTAATAATCCTTTAAATGATTCAAAAAAAGCCCGAGAGTTATTCTATGATGAATTGAATAAATTTTACTCTCTCGCTGAGCCGGAAAAACAGGTTTATCGGGAATTATTAAAAAACAGTAAATATTTCACCGGCTTCTTCAAATTTCAAAATAGTGAGGGCATTCAGACTGAAAGGCTTCCGCAAAAAATAAAAAAATTGCTGGCTGATGAAATTTGTTCAAACTCTCAAATTGAACGCTTTATCACGGATAAACCGGTGGAGCTGGCATACGCTATCGCGCTGATCCTTGCCAGAGACAGGGACTCTGTCACTCCCCCCTGGCTGCTTAAAAAATTCCCCGCTGTTGAAACGATCATACATAAGCTCAGAAACACACCCTGTCTTGAGGGATGTAATTTTTGCCTTAAAAACCTTGATCCATTCAGAGGGCTGAAGAAATATTTTGGATTCGAAAATTTTCGAAACTTCGAAGGTGAGCCTTTGCAGCAGAGGGCTGTTGAAGCCGCCCTCTTCAATAAATCTATTTTGGTTATTTTCCCGACAGGGGGTGGGAAATCTTTAACCTTTCAACTTCCCGCCCTGATGACAGGAGATAACAACCGGGGCCTTACGGTTGTCATTTCTCCACTGCAATCCCTGATGAAAGATCAGGTTGACAAACTTGAAGAAAGCAATATTACCGAAGCTGTTACTATAAACGGGATGCTTGACCCTATTGAGAGAAGCAAGGCTTTTGAAAGAGTCGAAAACGGTTCGGCAAAAATACTTTACATTTCACCCGAATCACTAAGGTCAAAAACGATTGAACGGCTCCTTTTCGGCAGATTTATAAACCGTTTTGTAATCGATGAGGCGCACTGTTTTTCCACCTGGGGACACGATTTCAGGGTCGATTATCTTTATATCGCCGATTTTATAGCGAACCTGCAAAAACATAAAGATGGCAACCAACAAATTCCCGTATCATGTTTTACCGCGACAGCCCAGCAAAATGTCATTGCTGATATTCAGCGATATTTCAATGAAAAACTTGATATTTCACTTGAGCTTTTTAAAACAGATGAAAGCCGTAAAAACCTTACATACGAGGTTTTTGAAAATCCCGGCGAAGAAAAAAAATACCAGGAATTGAGAAGGCTTCTCGAGAGCAAAAAATGCGCCTCCATCATTTATGTTTCCCGGACACAAAGGGCAAAAAGAATAGCTGACAGATTATCTCAGGATGGTTTTAACGCCGCTCCCTATCATGGCAAAATGGATATCAGGGAAAAGAATAAAAATCAGGAGCGGTTTACAAGTGGAGAACTTGATATAATTGTGGCAACTTCGGCGTTCGGAATGGGAGTTGACAAAAAAGATGTGGGAATGGTAATTCACTTTGATATTTCCGATTCCCTCGAAAATTATGTTCAGGAAGCCGGGCGCGCCGGAAGAGATCAGAATATCAGCGCCGAATGTTTTATTCTCTTTGATGAAGAGGACCTTAATAAACATTTTATCCTTTTGAACCAGACAAAAATTTCGATAAGTGAAATTCAGCAGATCTGGACCGCTGTAAAAAGATTATCTAAAAAACATTCGGTGATTACCGCTTCACCTCTCGAGATCGCGCGTGAAGCCGGCTGGAATGATACTGTGGTTGATATTGAAACAAGAGTTAAAACATCTTTATCGGCCCTCGAAATAGCCGGATTGCTGAAAAGGAAACAGAACGTTCCAAGAATTTACGCCAGCAGCATCCAGTGTAAAACGGCTGCTGAAGCAATTGAAAAAATTGACCAGTCTTCTTTATTCACAAAAAAGCAGAAAGAACAGGCGCACAGGATAATTGTAAAACTTATCGCCGGAAAAAGCAGAATTTCAAAAAACAATGAAATTGCCGAATCGCGGGTGGATTATATCTCAGACCACCTGGGAATAGTTAAAGAAGAAGTAATTAATGTCATCAGACTGATGAGGCAGGAAAAAATTCTCGCGGACAGCATGGATATGACTGCCTATATTGAAAAATCAAAACAGATGCAGGCGCTTATTTCACATTCGGGCCAGATGTGCCGCCTTTCTTCAGATTTGCTGACACTCTTCAATATTAATGATGATACATATAATCTGAAAGAGCTGAATGAATCCCTCATTGAACTGGGCAATACTCATTCTTCCCCAAGAAAAATAAGGACCATATTAAATTTCTGGAAGCTGAGGAACTGGATAAAAATTCAGTACCAGGATAATATCTCTCATCATTTGAGAATAATATTTAAGGAAGAACCAGAAGAGTTAAAGAAAAAGATTGAGAAATTGAATTCAATCACCGGCGCAATTATCAATTATTTATATGACAGAAAAAGAATGCTGCCTGATACCGGGGATGATGATCAAATAAGGATAGAATTTTCAATTATTGAACTGCTGGAAATTATAAATGAATCATCCCTTTTATTTGAGAATCCAATCACTATTCAGGATGTTGAAAATTCTCTTTTTTTCCTCAGCAAAATCCGTGGAATAAATATCGAAAGCGGCTTTCTTGTTGTATATAACAGACTTACAATAGAACGGATTGAAAAAAACAACCGGATACTATACAAGCAGGATGACTATAAGCCATTAGAAAATTTTTACAAAGCGAGGACACAAAAGATTCATATCGTTGGTGAATACGCGAAAAGGATGGTTGAAGATTACGACGCGGCGCTGAAATTTGTTCACGATTACTTCAACCTGGATTACAGCTCATTTCTCAGAAGGTATTTTCGGAATCAGAGTGAAATCCTCGATAAACCAATCACAAAGTCAAAATATCATGAAATATTGGGAGAACTTTCAGAACAGCAGAAAGAAATCATCAATGATAAGGAATCGGAAACTATTGTGGTCGCGGCCGGACCTGGAAGCGGTAAGACAAAACTTCTTGTAAGCAAAATAGCGTCGTTATTATTATTGGAAGATATTAAACATGAACAACTACTTATGCTTACCTTCTCCCGCGCGGCGGCTTCTGAATTCAAAAAAAGAATGCTTAAGCTTATTGGCAACGCGGCCCATTTTATTGAAATTAAAACTTTTCATTCATGGTGTTTTGATATCACCGGACAGGTCGGGACAATTGAAAAGTCAGATCAGATTATTACCGATACTATTAACAAACTTGAAAGAAATGAAATTGAAAGATGCAGAGTTACAAAAAGTGTTATCGTTATTGATGAAGCGCAGGACCTCAATGAAACGGAATACCGGCTGATAGAAAAAATATGCGAAATGAATGATGGAATCAGACTCATCGCGGTTGGTGATGATGATCAGAATATATTTGAATTCAGAGGAGCGAATTCAAAATATATGAGAATGCTGCTAAAAAGAAATAACTCCCGCAAATATGAATTAACCCTCAACTATCGAAGTTGCGAAAACCTCGTGCATTTTTCAAATGTTTTTATTAAACGACTGGATAAGCGTTTAAAAATTCATGACTTAACTTCATACGCAAGCAGTAATGGCAGCATAAAAATCTTCAAATATTCTCAAAACAATCTGATTGTGCCCCTGGTCAGTGAAGTTTCTTCATCAGCTCTTTCCGGTTCTGTTTGTATTATGACACATTCAAATGAGGAAGCGCTGATCATTTACGGGTTATTGCGCAAAGAAAACATTTCGGCCAAACTGAACCAGGCGGGTAAAGAATTTCAACTTGTTAATCTCCTGGAAGTCAGGTTTCTTCTGCGCAAAATCAACAAAGAATCAGAGAATCCAAAAATACCAGATGAAAAATGGGCTGAAATTAAAGCTGATTTGAAGACACAATTTGCCAAAAGCAGCAACCTGGATTTAATATTAAACATTATGAAGGAATTTGAGAACACTCATAAGACCAAATATAAAACTGATCTTCAATATTTTTTGGAAGAGTCTGAAATCAGGGATTTCACTAAGAGCGATACAGGCACAATTTTAATTTCAACTATCCATAAAGCTAAAGGGAAAGAATTTGATAATGTTTTTTTGATGCTTCAGGATGATTACGCCATTACAGAGGAAAAAATACGTGAGATTTATGTCGCCATCACCAGGACCAAGAAGAATCTTTTTATCTTTACAAAAAGCTCTGTAATGGATAATATTACCGCTGAAAACCTTGAAAAAGAGTTTGACAATAATACTTATGATGAACCACTGGTGTTATATATGTCCCTGGGACATGAAGATTTGAACCTGGGTTATTTTGACCTGGTTCAGGACCCGATAAAGGAACTCCATGCCGGCGAACCTCTGACTGTGAAAACAGATTACTGTCTTAATAGTAAACGTGAAAAAATATTACGTTTTTCAAAGAAGTTTCAAAAAACGATTGAAGAAAAAAGTTCAAAGGGATATGAAATAACCTCCGCTTTCATAAAATTCATTGTACTGTGGAAGAACAAAGAAATGGAAAATGAAATTAGAATTCTCCTGCCGGAATTGACATTTACAAAAAAATCCACGTAAAACCTTATAAAAAGCCGGGCAGTATCAGGAATAAATTCGGCTCATTCCTAATTCTTAAGCTTGTAAAACCAGAACCAAAAGATCTTGTGTCAAAGCAGCATAATTGTTAGCATAGACTGGCGTAGCCAAAAGTGAAATAACAAGAGAACTCATGGGACAAATGAGAAATTTGGTTTTTGCCCAATTACATTCCTTATTGATTGTCATTCCGGTTTTTTGTTTCCTTTGCAAAAAGACCGGAATCAAATGCCGAATTTTAATGCTAACTTAGTAATCAGAATCTGGCCAAGCCAGAAACAATGAACCTGTCCGGTAGCTGAGCGGAGTCGAAGTTACCGCCGCTGGTTTCGATCCGCAGCAGCGGACCAACCTCCGGCTGTGTTCATGAAAAATTCTGCCATAAAATGTAAGAATATTATTGTTAAGTTGACTAATTTTTCCCCAGGCAGAGCTGAGGAAAACGCCCTAATGGGGAAAAGTTCTCTGGCAAAACGGGAGACGATTTATTCAATAAGAAGTTAAATTATACGCAAATTGGTAAGAAATTTATCAGCAGTTAGAAAGTTTTATTGCCAGGCATAAGTTTCGTAGTTACTCGAGGTGTGTCCTCCCCCGTCAATGAAGAAGAACGCTTCATTGCCACCCCCTCCGGAGGGGGACATTTTGATTGCTGGGGATTATCGATATATATCCCCCTTCGCCCCATAGGGATGCCTGTGGCAGAGGGGTGGATTCAAAGTGTTTTTCTTTGAAGACGGGGGAGGACTATCCTTGAGCTGATCGATAAATTAACTTTTTCTGACTCCACCGGCTTATTGATTTAGAATCGCGGCCTGACTATCGGCAACATGTTATTAGCGGGCTTTTTGACAAATTTTGCTCTCCGGATTATCCTCAACATGTTGGCGTTAGTGTGGTGATAAGAGCTTAATTCCTCATTCCCAATTCTCATTTTCCCGCTTTTATTTCCTGAAATGGATCTCTTCTCTCAGTTTTTCGATTCGGGATTCGGCAAATTCCTTCAGTATCGGGTTTGGTTCTTCGGCGTCCCTGAGGAATTTCTGATAATATATTTTCGGCACAAGCCGGTCAGCATAATAACGATCGTAAACCGAGCCGAGGTAAAAATAGAGGTCCTTCTTTGAAGGGCGGAATTTCAGCGCCTTGCGGTAAGCGATAATAGATTCACGGTACTCATTCAGCATTTCATAAGCGGAACCGAGATGGATATATGCCGTAGCGATAAAATCGGGATACATATTTTCTATTGCCTTCTCGAGAGTTTCCGCCGCAAGCTCCGTTTCACCTTTTTCTTTCTGCAGAATCCCGATATATAATAAAGTCAGGGGATCATTTGCCGCCTTGTTATCAGCCGTGGTAAAAGCTTCCATTGCCTCTGTGAATTTCAGGTTTTTAATATCATTCCCCCTGCTGTTATTTGGCTGTGAAGCGCCTATATAATAATAGGAAAGGCCCAGTTTCTGAAAATTTGCCGCGCTGCTGTCACCCAGCGCGATAAGCTCACCGTAATTAAGGGCCGCGGCGTCAAAATTCTCAATCTTCAGCGCCGCTTCCGATAGTGTTCGAAGCAATTGAATGTGCTTAAAATTCAATACTTTTGCCTCACTCAGGATATCATAAGAATCCTCAAACCGCTCAAGTTTATAATATATCCTACCGAGCTGTATCATCGCGTTCAGGTCTTTGGAATTTATATCGAGAGCTTTTTTATAGCAGGAGATCGAGCTGTCAGGCTTATCGAGACTAAAATAGCAGTAGCCCTTCTGTCGTCTGTAATATGAACTTGTGCTGTCCATGCAGCAAAGCCGGTCATAAATCCGCAGCGCTTCACCGTAACTTTTCCGCTCCATCATAAGTTTGCCCAGCTCAATTGATGCATAGATATTTTCCGGATTCGCGGAAACAATTTGATGAAGAATATTTCCCGCTTCAATATTCATTCCTTCCACTCCGAGGCACTCAGCGAGCGCCATCATATATTCCTCTTCACCGGGCAGTTCTGAATTAATTTCCCTTAGCAGCGGTATCGCGTTATTGTGTTTAAACAATCTCATATAAGAATAAGAAAGTTCTTTTTTCTCAGCGATATTCAGAGAATCTGTTTTGAGTTTCCCTTCCAGCAAATTAATAACCTCAGAATATTTCCCCGACTGAAATAGCGCGGAACTATTTCCATCATTTATCCCCGCTGCGAATGTGAAATTAACAATGACTATCAACAGTATTACTATTCGCTTTATCATCTTATTCCTTTTTTTTGTTAAAGAATATCAACCCGGCATAAAGTTGCCTCCCTTTTTCGATTTCGATCATACTGTCCGAATCCGATCATATTATACAATCCAATAGCTCATTTTTATCCCAAATTGCGGAAAATATTCTGGCAGGATAATTGGATTAAGAAAATAAAAAAGAAAAAAGGTTATGGACAGAGAAATTTCACAGGATTATCTGAAAAAAGAAAGAGTAAAAAAAACACTCATCTATTCTTTTGCAGCGGCAGCAATAATTATTCTGGTTATAATTATCAATAATCTGCTGACACCCTCCCTCGACAAAAAAAGAATCCGTACGTATAAAACAGAATATGGCCCGGTGGAATCGGTTCTGAATGGGTCTGGTAAAATTATTCCGGGAAAAGAGCAGATTATCATTTCCCCTATCAATTCAAGAATTCTCTCTGTAAACTGTCTCTCAGGGGAAAAGATACCTGAAGGCAAACCTCTGATTACACTTGAACGGGAACAGATTCTCAACCAGGCGGAAAAAGTTAAAAATGAAACGGAAATAATGGAAAATGAGCTTACCAGACTAAGATTAAAAATGGAGCGGGAACTTGGCGAACTGAATTCAGAACTTGAGATAAAACAGCTTCAGATAAAATATCTCGAATCTGTCTTTGAAAGAGAAAATAAGCTTTTCGATATTGGCGCTTCTGCCAAAACCAGCCTCGATCAATCGGAGCTGAATAAAAAAATCGCGGCGAGAGAACTTGAGCTTCTGGAAAGGCAGATCGGGAACCGTAAGAAAGTTCTCGAAGCTGAATTAAGAGAAAAGGAACTGCTGCTGCTTATCAAAAAACGGGAAGCGGGAGAACTCGCGAACGCGGTGGATTTATCGCTGGTTAAAGCGGAATTCGGCGGTGTTATTACCTGGGTTAAAAATGAAACAGGCGCGAATGTCAACAAGGGTGAAATTATCGCGAGAATCGCTGATCTGAATAATTTCAGAGTGGAAGGGAAAATCTCCGATATGCACGCGGGCAAACTTGAAAAGGGCCTTCCGGTAAGAATAAGAATCAACAGAAATGATATATATGGAAAAATAGAGAGTATTAGTCCTGAAATCAATGAAAGCCTTGTCAGTTTTAATGTTAAGCTGAATAATCCTTCCGAAAAGATTTTAAGGCCGAATCAGCAGGCTGAACTTTTTGTGATTATTGATAAAAAAGAAAAAGCGCTCAGAGTAAAAAACGGACCCTTCTTCACCGGCCTTTCAGATCAGCAAGTTTATGTGATGGAAGAAAACAGCGCGGTCAGGAAAAATATCGGCTTCGGTATTTCAAATTTCGACTGGATTGAACTGACCGGGGATATAAAAGAAGGAGATGTGGTCATTATCTCGAACATGGAAAAATATTATCATATGGAAAAAATTGAAATAAATTAACGGAGCAAAAATGATAGTTCTTGAAAATGTACAGAAAGTATATCGGACAAAAACAGTGGAAACACTCGCGCTTCAGGATATCAACCTGAATATCGGGAAAGGTGAGTTTATATCAATTATGGGGCCTTCCGGGAGCGGGAAAAGCACTTTGCTTAATATTATGGGTCTTCTCGATGAACCGAGTGAGGGAAAAGTAAGCCTGGATGGTCAGGAGACCATTGGATTCAGGGATAAAAACCTGGCGAAATTCCGCAATCAGAAAATAGGTTTTGTATTTCAGAGCTACCACCTGATTAATGATCTGCCGGTTGTTGATAATGTGGAAATTCCCCTTCTCTACAGGAACGGACTTTCGGGCAGGGAGAGGAAAAAACTGGCTCTCGAAGCTCTGGAAAGAGTCGGGCTGAGCGCTCGTACCGAACATTTCCCCAACCAGCTTTCGGGTGGACAAATGCAGCGTGTGGCGATCGCCCGCGCGATAGTTGGAAAACCTGAGCTTATTCTTGCCGACGAGCCTACCGGAAACCTCGATAGCGTTATGGGATCAGAAATTCTCGACATTCTCATTGAACTTAACAAAGAAAGAAAAACTACAATTGTTATGGTAACCCATGATGAACATCTCGCCGAGAAATCGGAAAAAATCATCCGGCTTTTCGACGGGTCCCAGGTTAACTAAGGAGGAATTATGCTGAGCAATTACTTTAAAATAGCATTCAAAGTGTTAAAAAGAAGAAAATTTTTTACAATCATTAGTTTATTCGGAATCAGTTTCACCATTACTATTTTAATGGTCGCCGCCGCAATAGTCGATCACCAGCTGAATCCCGTAGGAACCGAGATAAAAAGTGACAGAATGGTTTCCCTCCATTCACTTATAGCCACAGATTCGACAAATTCAATAGCATGGTCAAGCCATCCCGGTTATTCCTACGCGAACAAATATGTTAAAACATTAAAAACCCCCGAAATGGTTACTGTCTATTCTCACCGGAATAAATATGTCACCTATCTGAATGGTAAAAAGTTGAAATTCAGTTATAAGTTTACCGATTCGGAATACTGGAAAGTCTTTGATTTTGTTTTTATTGAAGGAAAACCATATAGTAAACCGGAAGAAGAAAGAGGCGCGAAATTAGCGGTAATTTCTGAAAAAACAGCGTTAGATTATTTTGGCTCAACAAAAGTCGCCGGTAAAACTATCGAGGTGGATGGCAGCAATTACACCGTCAGCGGAGTAGTGGAAAATGTTTCGGCTCTCAATTCGGCGACAAATTCCGATATATGGATTCCCGCGACAAGTTCTTCCGCGGTAGCGCAAAGTAAATTTTTCGGAAGTTTTAACGCGACAGCTCTCTTATTTGACCGGAATGATGAGCTGGCAGTTCAGAAGGAGTATCACAAACATATGTTCGAGGCTATTCCCGATTTGCCGCAGAAGTCAAAACTTTCAATAATTAAATCCAAACTTGAAACACGAGAAGATTTTCTGGCAAGAAAATTTTTCGGGACAGATTTTGACAATGACTATTTCAGCACAAAATCAGCAGAATATATTGACAGCCCCGGCATCAGTAAAACTACCCTGATGTTCGGAAGCATAGTCGGGTTAATGGTGCTCTTTATGGTGCTTCCTTCTATAAATCTTATAAATATCAATTTGAGCAGGATTATAGAAAGATCCTCTGAAATTGGTGTCAGGAAAGCGTTCGGCGCTTCTAGGTGGGTGCTTGTAGGCCAGTTTATCACCGAGAATCTTATACTCACATTTATTGGCGGTATGCTGGGATTATTTCTGACAGGTTTCGCGATTGAACTAATAAACAGCAGCGGATTTATTGAAAAAGCGAATATTTCAATAAATTACCGGATTTTTATAATTTCGATAATAATAAGCGGATTTTTCGGACTTATGTCAGGGGCGTGGCCCGCACTTAAGATGGCCCGTTTACATCCTGTTGAAGCTATAAGAGGAGGTGTCCAGTGATTAAACATCTTATAAAACTTATATGGAATCGTAAGAAGAGTACAATGTTATTGATGGTTGAGGTATTTCTCTCTTTCCTGGTTATATTCGCCATTTCTACAGCGGTTTTTTCAGAGCTTGCCAATTATAATGATCCGAAAGGATTTAATCATAAAAACCTGTGGATAGTTCAGTACCAATGGGAACCTGATTCACTTCAAATGGTAAAAGAAAAAATCAGGCAGATTGACCTTAGTCTTAGAAACTTCAGCGAAATTGAAGGTTTTACCTTTACCCCCTCATATAACACCCCTTATACACAATCGGCAATGACCACGGGGATTGAAAAAGATGACGGCGCCAGAATTAATTTTAGCGTTTTTAATACGGATGACAGTTTTTTAGATGTAACCGAAATTAAACTGGCAGAAGGAAGATGGTTCAACAAAAGTGATGACGCGGAAAGTGATGTAGCAAATATCATTGTGAACAAAGCTTTCGCGCAAAAATATTTTGGCGATAAACCCGCGGCCGGTGAATATATTTCAGAAGGCAAAGGAAAAAGAAAATGTATCGGGGTGGTTGAAAGTTATAAATACAGGGGGGAATTTTCTGAAAACAGACCGGCGATGTTTCAGAGAAAAACCATTGCCGATATTGATGATGACTATAAGCCGGATTATATTCTGATACGGGTAAAACCGGGAACTCCTCCCGAATTTGAAGAAAAAATCGTGCAACATATCAGCGCGTTAACAAAAGGCTGGCTTGTTAATCTGAGGAGAACCGAAGAAACCCGTGAAGTATATATCGAAGACAAACTTTTCTCGATGGCTGTGCCGGCATTTATTGGAGGATTTCTGATTATCAATGTCGCGCTTGGCCTGATGGGTGTTTTGTGGTACAGCATTAATAGACGAAAACCGGAAATTGGATTACGCAAGGCTTCGGGAGCTTCAGGCGCCAAAATAACCGGACAAATAATTGCCGAGGCGGTAATCCTTGGGACATTTTCCATCGCGGGGGGAGTATTTCTCGCGTTTCAGGCCCCTCTTCTTGAACTTTTTGATATCAGTACAGTTATTTTTACCGCCGGTATAATAGCGGCGGCAATATTTTTATACCTTATTATTTCGTTCTGCGCTTTTTATCCCGGACTGCTCGCTGCAAGAATCGCTCCGGCTGACGCGCTGCATGATGATTAAAATGAATGTTTTATTATATTACTAAAAATATTAAGTTAACAGGATATGATTCTTGTAATTGATGATGATATAGCTGTAAGAACTTCGCTCGGGCTGCTGCTGAAGCAGGCCGGGTTTGTATATTCCACCGCCGGCTCACCTTCCGAAGCGCTCGGGATTCTGGAGCGTGAAGAAGTTACACTGGCCCTGCTGGATATGAATTTTTCTTTAAGCACCTCGGGTGAGGAAGGATTACAGCTCCTTGAAAAAATAAAAAAGGAAAATCCCTCTCTTCCGGTTATTCTTATTACCGCGTGGGGTAATATTCCCCTCGCGGTGGAAGGAATGAAAAGAGGCGCCGCAGATTTTATTAATAAACCCTGGAATAATGATTACCTGCTTAAAGCGGTCAGAACCGCTCTCGATCTTTCCGATAAAAGCTCATCGGAGGGAACTGCCCTGGGCAGGAATGAAATCGATGAAAAATATGATTTCGGGGCTATAATCGGTGAGTCTCTCCCGATTCTTAGTCTGCTCGAAACCGCAGGCCGAATAAGCAGGACCGAAGCTTCGGTTCTGATAACAGGAGAAAGCGGAACAGGCAAAGAACTGCTGGCCGAAGCGATTCATAATAACAGCTCGCGAAATTCGGGACCATTCATAAAAGTCAACCTCGGCGGTATATCATCATCTCTTTTCGAAAGCGAAATGTTCGGCCATAAAAAGGGATCATTCACCGACGCAAAATCTGACAGAGAAGGACGTTTCCCCGCCGCCGAAGGGGGTACAATTTTTCTCGATGAAATCGGGGACCTCGATCTTAACTGCCAGGTAAAAATGCTGAGGGTTTTGCAGGACAGAAGTTTTGAAGTTTTAGGCTCCAGCATTACCAAAACCGTCGATGTAAGGGTAATCTCGGCAACCAACCGTAAACTGGAAAAAATGGTTGAGACCAATGAATTCAGGGAGGACCTTTTTTACAGAATAAACCTTATTACCCTTAAAATACCCTCTCTTCGTGAAAGACCCGGCGATATACCTTTGCTGGCCAGGTTTTTTGCCGGACAGATAAAAAAGATATACAGAATGGAGAATCTTGAAATTGATGAAAAAGCTCTCCGCTGGTTATCCGAGCAAAACTGGCCCGGCAATATCAGGGAACTGAAAAATATTGTTGAACGAACTGTTCTTGTTTCGGGAAAAGAAATTCTGGAGGTGAATGATTTTCTGGAGCAAAAACAAAAAGGGCCAAACTCCAGGGCCAGGGAAAAACTCCCTTCCGTCGGCGCCATGACCCTTGAGGAAATGGAAGAAAATATGATACGCAAAACACTGGAGTTCTATAACGGCAATATTTCACAGGCGGCCAGATCACTCGGACTCACCCGCTCATCCCTATACAGAAGAATGGAAAAATTTGATATTCAGCATGAAAATTAAGACCAGGTATATATTATATATTTTATTTGTTCATATCATTATGGCGGCGTTTTCAGTTGTTCTTATTTTTCATGACCCTCTGTATTTTATCGCCGCCGAAATACTGATAATTATATCAGTTGTTTTTTCCATACTGCTTTACTCCTTACTTATCAAACCGATAGGCCTGATTATGAGGGGGACGGAAAATATCAGGGATAAAGACTTCAGCGCCCGGCTGGTAAATGTGGGGCAAAATGAAATGGATACCCTGATAAATGTTTATAACAGTATGCTTGATACTCTGCGGGAAGAAAGGATATTGCAGCAGGAAAAACATTTTTTTCTGGAGCAGCTTATTAAGGCTTCCCCTTCGGGAATAATAATAATGGATTTTGATGGAAAAATAACACATCACAATCCCGCTTCCGAAAAATTCCTGAAAGATATAACTACTGATATCGACGGCAGATATTTCCATGAAACTTTGCAGAACCACTTTAAAGGACTGGCCGAACTGGCCGAAGGGAAACCGGTGACAGTTCGCAATTCCGGTTCCGGAGCATGGAAATTTCATAAAGCTCATTTTATTGACCGGGGGTATAAACATTACTTTATCATTCTGGAGGAGCTGACCGAAGAAATCAGAAAAGCTGAAAAAAATTCTTACGATAAAATCATCCGCATGATGTCTCATGAAATAAATAATTCTATTGGAGCCATTAACTCTATATTGACCTCTTCCATGAACTACAGTCCGCAACTTAATGAGGAGGATCAGGCTGATTTCGAAAATGTAATGAAAGTGTCAATCGATAGAAATAATCGATTAAACCGTTTTATGAAAAATTTTGCCGATGTGGTAAGAATTCCCCCCCCTTCCAAAACAATTTGCGATATCAACCACCTAGTTCAGGATACGATGGAAGTATTGCGTCCCGGACTATCAGAAAAAAATATCAATCTTGATTTTAATTTTGAAGAACAGCTACCGCTTGTTTCATTAGATTTAAACCAGTTTGAACAGGTGCTGGTTAACATTATTAAAAATTCTTCGGAGGCACTGGAAAAGGGTGGTGATATAAGAATATTTTCAAGTCTGGCGCATAATTCCTCAATTCTGCTCGAGATAAAAGATAACGGCAAAGGGATAGATGATCATGTGGCTCAAAATCTTTTTACTCCATTTTTCTCAGGTAAAAAAAACGGCCAGGGAATAGGGCTCACACTTGTGAGGGAAATTCTGGATAACCATAAATTCAGCTATTCATTAAGAACCGACGCCGACGGATGGACAAACTTCCGAATTGAAATGAAGTAAATTCAGGATTCACGATCCCGGTAAACTATTTTGTCGTAATTTCATACATCAGGGCTCAATTCAACAAATTTTTTGTAATTTAATCCAAATTTGTCATTAGAAATTGGCCATGATGACGGTCATTAGAACAAAGTTTTGTATGACAAGGAGTTCCAGGATATTAATATTGGGGATGATGAATAAAATTGGGACGAAAATATTACAATAACAGCAAATGCATCCAACCTCACCCCAACCCCTCTCCTTATAAAGGAGAGGGGCTCTATCCCTTTGTATTTTAAGCATTTAGGCGGTTTCCTGCTATTGTAACAGTTTATAAAATTTTCAATTTTTATGTATTTCTTTGTTTTATTGACAAATTTGGGTTTAATCCCCTCCCCTTATGATTTTAAGGGGAGGGATAGGGAGGGGTTAGATTCACCCCGGGAAAAATTATAACGCTAAAACAATCAGTATCCCTGGTTTTTCTCTGTTCATAAAAATAATTCTGTTTCGAAACTCTTGGTTTTCATCAGGCTATTTTATCTTAATTTCCCAGACTCTTCATTTCAATAAAATAAAAGCGAAGTAAGGATTGAAATGAAACACAAACTAACACAAAAACTTTATTAGGGTATTCATTTTTTTTCAAATATCGTTTTATCTAAAGGCTGTTCAAACCCCTCCGAGCATCGCATCCGCCGATGTCTGGGTTAAACAGGCAGTAATTAAGTCCTCTAAATTCACTGCCCTGGCGAAAGTTCCGTATAAAATTCAGAGTGTGTTATGTCTAATTTCCAATTACCCGATGAAGATTAAAAATGTGTTTCGAGAACAACCTTCATTTTGTAAACGAGCATACTAAGAGCTTTTTTATTAAAATAGGAATTGGGGAAAATCACATCCGCATATTGTTTTGTCGGTTCAACAAATTCATCATGCATCGGTTTTACCGTACTCTGATACTGATGAATAACCGAATCAACATCTCTGCCTCTCTCTTCAATATCTCGTTTAAGTCGTCTGATAAACCGCAGATCGGGAGCCGCGTCGAGAAAAACTTTAAGCTCAATCTGATCTCTGAGACATTCTTCCACATAAATCAGTATACCATCGATAATGATAATCGGCCTTGGTTCAACACGTTTTGTCTCTTTTTTCCTGCGATGTGTCTTAAAATCGTAAATAGGCATTTCGACTGAATTGCCATTAATAAGCTGCGTAAGATGTTCGGCGAAAAGATCTGTTTCCAGGGAATCTGGGTGATCAAAATTTATTTCACATCTTTCTTCATATGACAGATACTCAAGGTCCCGGTAATATGAATCATGCTGCAACAGGAGCGCGTTTTCTTCACCCAGTCTTTCACATAACTTTCCCGCGAGAGTAGTTTTACCCGATCCTGTTCCTCCCCCGATGCCAACAACATAACTTTGATTATCCGGTCCCAATTTTATCATCTGTTTCTCTTTTTTAAGTGAATAGAATATTTTTATCCGATCTCCACAAAAATAAAAATAATAATTCAATTATGGTTTTGATTTTCATAATAAATTCAAATATTTTTTATTTCTTCAGAAAAAAGAGGCAATATTTGTTCAACCACCCAAATAGAACTGTATCCTGATAATTCCCCCCCCCTTATAATGGAAAAATCATAATCCTAATCGTAATCTTAATCTTAATCCCACCCCCTCAGGAAAAATGGACAACCTCTACGCCGTCACCCACCCCGGCCATCATACTCCTACTCTTACTCTGATTTTTCGATGCCGATGCCGACGCCGACGCCGACGCCGAAAAATAATTACTCAATCCTTTAATCATGATTCAGACATCTTTTTCCGATGCAGTCTGCGAATTCCGGTAGAGACAAGGCATGCCTTGTCTCTACATGGGATGCAAAATTTATCGCGTGAATTATGGGGATTACATTTTTTTGAATTAACAACTTTTTTTATTGCCTGCATTCTCCGGAACAGAAAATGGGGATACCTGGTTTCGTCCACTCCACTCTACCTGTCAAACCTTTTTAACGCTGCCTGAATTACATTGTTCAGGTTCCCCGCAGATTTCTCACCTTTAATTTCTATTGCCTCATACAACAGGTAATAGACTTTTAACACAAATACAGCAAATTTTATTTCATTATCGGGCACAAATCCTTTCGGGAAAAGCTCCCGGTATTCCATCAGGAAATCTGCCGATCTTTTCACCATATCCCCCTTTGTGTTTTGTTCTCTTCATCCCCGTATTCAAACGACCATCGTTTAGCCGGCCTTATTATTTCATTGCCCTCACCTGCCGGGAAATAATTAACCGCGGCAAGAGCGCGGCAGTCAAATTGTCTGCATGTTGATGGTCTTATATTATATATTCCACACCTTTTGCCATCATACATCGGACAAAAACCTTTGCTGTCATATCCCATCAGGAGATACCCTTTTGGAAAACCGGGCGCGGGGAAGAGCAGTTCTTTCGGTATGCTTTCCAGAGTTTCTTTTTCATCCGGGGCAATATGAATAAAAAGTGACGAGGCGCAGCAGGCCACACATTCCCCGCATGGAACCTGCATGCCGCGCCCTTCCACAAGACTTTCACGAAAAGAATTCATCCAACCGGCGAAGTTACCGGCATTTAATTCACACATTACTCATTCTGGTAATAACTTTATAAAATGAATAATGCTCTCTTTATTTTATAAGCATCATCTTTTTTGTTCTGATGAAACTTCCCTGCGGACTTTCAGCTATCAGTTTATAGAGATATACTCCCGAGGACATTTCCTCAGGCTGAAAAATCACATGATAATATCCCGCTTCATACTCCCCTTTTTCAATTGTATGAAGTTTTTCCCCAAGTATATTAAACACCACAACAGATACTCTGGCATTCCAGGGAATACTGAACTTAATATTTGTTGTGGAATTGAAAGGATTCGGGTAATTCTGATACAACTCAAAGGATTCAGGAGTATCAATACTTCTGACGGTAAGTTTTCCGGTATTTTCCGCCAGGGTTATCTTTTCACCCGATTGCAGCAGGAATTTTTCACCAGAGTCATTAGTAAGCTCTATTCCGGGTCCGTCAACTTTAACTTCCAGAGGGAACAACAAAGACCGGAGTAAAATCTCATTGACACTCTGCCCTGAAAAAGCCAGACATTTGCCATTTGCGAATCTTATATCGGGCGCTCCTTCAGGGGGCATGGGAGGAAGCTCAAAGCCGGAATTAATATTTTCCTCACCTGTGATATAGAGTGTATTTCTATATCCGCCGTTATCGCTGATAAGAAGCGATGTCCAGTCTTTTCCTGTTTCCTGAACAATTGAAGTTTTGCCTCCCTCCTTCAGCGGGACAGAATTATAAATAATCTCTCCTGCCTCAGAAACTTTTATCCAGTACGCTTTTCCTGTCTCAAGAATATTCGCGGCAGAATAACCATTCGAGAATCCATAAAATGGCGTCAGTAAAATATTCACGGGATTAGTAATTATCTGGTCAACCGGCATATCAAAATTATAAGGACCTATGATGTTCCATCCTTCATCAAGAGCGACAGGCCCGAAGGGTGAAGCGCCGCAGACCTCATATTGGCCAGGTTCGCTGAATTTGATCCAGTAACCTTCTCCTGCCCGCAAAGTATCTTCCGGAAGATATCCCGACTGATAACTGTAGGCTCCTGTCGCGTCCGATGAGAAAAGGGAAAGCACACTCATATCCCCGGTTTCCACAGGAACAGAAACAAGGTTCCATCCGGGCACCACATCAATTTGTCCGCAAACAGTTTTTCTGAACTCTATTTTTACCGAATTCAGATTTTCATTATCTATCAGAAGAGAATCTGTCGATTTCATGTTCAGATTGAGTATCTGCCCCCCGAAAAGGTCCTTTATCCTGAATGAACCTTCCGGAAGAGCTTCCGGCTGCCAGTAGAAGGTAAATGGATATCCCGCGTCACCCGGCTGAAAATTTATCTGCCAGTCTATACTGTCAAGTTCGCTGTTTCTGAAATCAATCACCGAAGCTTCCATTCCTGAAGGTAAAATAAACCTCGCGTCAAAAACTCCCGCGGGAGGCTGAGGCGGCAGTTCCATTTCGCCCAAAACTTCATCTATTCCATCAGTAGCGTTTTCCGACTGCCCGAATAGCAGCTCTTTGGATGTTTCAAAAGCTCCCCCGTCACGAACCGTAAAACTCTCCTGCCAGAATGACCCGGTTGATAAAATAGTCATTTCAGCAGGCACATTGGCCATCGGAAGGAGAGGGTCGTTGCTGGAAATCCAGATATTTCCCGTGTAGTCGCCAGGTGTAAATCCGGCCGAAATAAATTGCAGCTCAAGGGGCAGTGATTCACCCGGTGGAACCACCAGGATGTTTTCTGTTAATTTTATCCAGCCGGGATTCATAGAACCTTCACTGATGGTTATATCATCAATGAACCAGCCAAGATAATCCTGACTAATAGCATCACCGGTATCAAAATAGAACCGTAGCAGTATTGTTTCACCGGCGAATAAAGAAAGATCGAGTGATGAAAATATCCAACCGCCGCTGCTTCCGCTGGGCGCGGTTTTATTTACCGCGTCTCCTCTCAGGTGAATCCATTCATTTCCATTGTCCGTCGAAACATCCACCATGCAAAAATCGTATCCCGGTTCGGTGTCATAACTTTCGAAAAATGAGATGAAAGCTCCTTCGGCCGGCAATTCAAATTTCTGCGAAACCAGGGCGTTATTAATACGCTGCTGATTGTTATAGGTATTCTGATCTTTAATTCCAAGCCGCCATGAATAAGAACCGCTCCGGGAATTCATTGATGTGATATGCCACAGGTCCTCACCCGTATAAGCCACCGATATCCAGCCGGCGTTGCCTGATTCCACATTATCATAAAAGAGTATATTCTCTGAATTTTTCCTGTGATAATTACTCAGCTCTTTCCTCTTTGATTTTGTAAAAGCAAGGTCGTGATCAGTGGATGAATTTCTGTCCATTTCACCGGAATACATATTATTGACAAAATCCTTTCCGCCTGTTGTGTTTCCTTCCGCCATCGCGATAAGCCTGAGAGGAATATCACCGCCATTGCTGATAATAATTTCGGTATCAAGAGTATCCGCTAAATTCAATTCTGCCTGGAGTTGTTCCGGATTCATCGAAATAGCGGCAGGATTTATTCCTGTGCCTCTGACGAAAAATCCGGCTTCCGGATAATCGGGATCATTTGTAGCCATAAGAATTTTCGCCGAAAATGAATCGGCGTTAGAGGGACTAAACCTTACGGTTATATTTTTAACATCACCCGGAGCAATGTTCAGGTACCCGGGGAATACATCAAACTGATCGGTTGTTGAATATGCCGAACGGATTATTAAACTGCTGGCAGGTTCCGCCGCGAGATTGCTGATCTCATTCTGAATGTCAAGATATTCCCCAACCACAACTTCGCCGAAGTCAATTGTATCCGCCGCAAAAGAGACAACAGGCCGCGGAAGTACGTAAGCGGAAAACCTCTCCTGTCTTCTTACCATTCCCACACCGGGCACAAACATAAAATTATCAAGCCTGCAGCTTATGCTCCCTTCAACAAGCCCGGCGTCGATATAATTTGCGTAAACAGCATCATCGGCGGCTCCATCCCCATGCATACCATCATCATATAATGTATCGGGAAACTGATTCCACTGTGAATAATCGGGCGGTCTTTTATAATCCAGCAATATCAATCCGTTGGTAACAGGATCATCTTCATAAAAAAGTGAGGCGCTCACCAGTATTGAATCTGACATATTATACCGGTATTTATCGGTTCCTCCATCTATTTCAAAGAGATCATTATAAGATGATGATGTTACGATATTCATGGCTGTATTACCCGCGGCGGCGTCAACCTCAATAATCCACCCACCCGGCTCCGGATTTAATAATCTGTAATATTTCTGACCGGGGAATTCCTCATAATCTATAAGAAAATTATTGACCGCCGAATCAGGTTCGATAATTGTATTGTCATTCGAATATAATATTACCGGCGGACTGAGTGTTTTATCATCCCAGCTTACCGAAAGCAGAGCCGATTTAACACCCTCATCTATTCTGAAATTATGATAAACAAGGTCCGACACTCCCGGGTAAAGGTAATGGTTTGCTATATATTCGGTGGAAAGGCCGCGCGATTTGTTAACAGCGGTAAGAGTAGTATTAAGTATTTCCAGTGTATCGCCGGCGTAATGATAGACCCCTCCGGTCAGTTCAGCCACCCGATTTGAAAGGCGCTGATCCGCTTCCGCTCCTGAAGTTACCAGGGATATGGGTATATCATTTCCAAACTGCTGAATAATTGTCACAGGATCGGGAGGATGGTTATGCGGGCCGTTATTAAAAAGGATAACACTTTTGCCCGAATTAGGATTCTCACTCATTAAAAGCTGGTTTAATCCTGATTGCACACCATTGCCCAGTGAAATCTCTCCGGCGGGCGCAATATTTCCAATAGCGTTAATAACAATTTCTTTATCGCCCGCTTCCAGAATTGTGCTGAGAGAGTGATCGATAAAAAAGTTTTCATTATATGAAGTGATGGCAATATCATCCCCTTTAGCGAGTGATGAAACTGCCCATTCCCCAATCATTTTAGCCTTGTTCAGCGCTCCCCCTTCCGAATAAACTGAGCGGTCAAAAACCATTGCCAAATCGGTGGGCCTGTAAATCCTCAGGTAATATTCTCCATCATGATCCTGCTCATTATGATCTGTGCGGGTGAGAATAACAAGTAACTTCCGGCATTCATTATGTATAAGGAGAGTCTCCTCAAACAGGCATCCGGCAGGTTCTGTTATTTCCCCGACTATTTCATCATTTTCTGTAAGCTGTACCAGTCTTATATTAAAGAGAGCGCATATCCCGTCCGCGTCAGTATCAGGGCTGAAGGCTAAAGTTACCCGTTTTTCATTCCCATCCAGTCCGAAAAGCAGATAATCTGAACCGTAAGAAACATTCACATTCTCCGAAATAAAATAATCCCCATCTGATAGCCACGCGGTATATCCATCTTCATCTTCATCACCTGTCAGCACAGGCTCAATATAAAAAGTATCAGTCGGACATGGAGACCACAGTGTATATTTGGGATCATTGAAATAGATATTTCGGGCAAAATCTTTTATTGTCGCTGTAAAACTGTTGTATATCCCGCCTCCTTCAATAAGAGCGGTGTTCATCCCTGTTTTCACAAAAAGCGGATGATTTGAACTGCACGCGGCGCATGTTCTTCGGAATATATCAATTTTATCTTTGATATCACCCTGTTTATAATTTTCATATAAAAACCTCCAGTAAACCCCAAATGGATATGTCTGAACCTGGATGCTCCTGTTCAGGTGATATCGCATATAAAGATTAACTGTCCGGTTGAAACTCCTTCTTTCGGGAATAAGGAATTCTTCTTCAGGATATTGGATTGAAGTAATGGCCACAGCCTGCCCTTCTGTCAGCCAGTCATCGCTCAGCCATCTGTTGTGGCCATACTGAATACCATGTAAAAACTCGTGGCTCATCAATACCTTTACCTGCATTAATTCGCTGGAATAATAAGACCTGGTCAAATAGCCGTTGTAACCTATCCCAATTATTCTGTTCGCGCCCCCTCTATGCGCGCTTCTCTGCATTAGGTGATGACGGTAGGCCGACTGCGGATCACATACTGTTACCCAATAATTGCCATCGGCGTCCTCGGGCATATCATTGAGCAGCCCCGCAGAAACCTTCCATTGATCAACCTGGTAATCCCAGCTTTCGAGTAATCCTTCCAGCATATACCAGGCAAATTCATCCGCGTGCTCCGCCCCCAGCGGATGCTGAGTAAAAACCTGGTTGTTAAAGAATATGGTATAGTCATATCCTGTCGGGAAAGAGCCTGTAAGGGTTTTTTCGGGAACCACAAGAACCGTATCAAAATTATGGATAGTTCCATCTATATCCAGACTAACATGGCAAAAGCCGGTAAGTGTATCCACAAAGGGCATCCAGGTATAAGATGCTTCGCCATTTTCGTTGACAGGTATTTCTTTATAAAGGTTGAATACACCATGCTCACCATAATGAGGCACAACTCTCAATACTAAATTATCCTGGTTCGGTTCGAGTCCCTTAAAGTTGAATCTGATGGTGTCATTTGTCGGCGCCCCGTTTTCTTCAACGGAAAAATAATAATGATTAACCCCCTGGTCCAAAAGGGGATCAACACCTGATATCTGAAATATTATATCTGTTCTTTCAGGAAGCGAAGGATAAAACAGCTCTATTCTCTTTCCGGCTTTGAACAACATGGTTTCATGGATAATATTCTCAATGATATTAAAATAAATATCATAGAGTTCACCATCACATTCAATTTCGGCAGTGTAGTTAAAAAGTACGTCATTATATTCAAGGCTTTTTTCAATCGGCTTGTTAATCTGAATTTTTTCACCGGCAACAGCAAATCTGAGGAAAGCGAAAGCTTCTGCAATATCTTCTGTTTTAAGCTCTTTATAATTTCGATTACCGGAAAGAAGCAGGTTAAATTCCAGGGGTAATATATAAGAATGCCTATCGGCAGAAGCGGTCAGATCGTACTCAGCGGGCTGATAGTTATTATTTTTTCGGATGATTATCTCGGCGTGGGGGAATACTTTGGACAATACCATACCCTTAACCTCTTCAGTATTACCCGGGAGATTATTTAGCTCAGAGTCATTGTCAGGTTTGTTCTCTTCACCAGCAATGGTCTGAGAGAAGGATAATATGTAAAAAAGTATTAAAAGGCGTAGAAATTTTGTCATATTTTTCGCCTGTTACTTTTAGAATTATTGGTATATATCAATAAACGGATAAAAGCGCAAGTATAAAAGTATCTTTTTTATATTATCGGAAAGTTTTTTGTAAACTTTTGCCCCCGTTACAGAAAAAAAAACGAGCGGGGCAAAAAAACACCCGCCCATTTCCAAATTTTATGAATTTAATGCTTCTTCCAGAGTATCAAATACATTAAAAACCGGCAGAAAGCCCGCAATTTCAAAAACCTCTTTAATATGGCTCTTTAAATTGCAGAGCCCGATCATTCCATTCATACTTTTCAGTTTCTTCGCCCCGACAAGCAAAACTCTCAGGCCGGAACTGCTGATATAATCAAGCTCAACAAAATCTACTATTACCGATGTTTCACCATTATCAATCGCAGCAATAAGTTTCTCTTCAAAATCACCGGCAGTACTGGCATCCAATCTGCCAACCAGACTGACTACATAATACTTATCTCTTTTTTCTTCTCTGATTTCCATGATCACCTTCCGGTTTATATTCAATTTATCATTTTATCCATTTTCAAAATATTTCTTCCGCTTTTCCTGCTGTATACCAAATTCTTCATCTTTTGTTTCACAAAATAGATACCCAGTCCGCCTATCGGCTTTTCTTCAAGCGGAATGGAAGTATCGGGGTTATCTTTCCCAAGCGGATTAAATGCCTTCGCATCATCGGACAAAGTAATGGAAACTTTATCCGGCTTCTTCTCCAGAACAATTTTTATGATATGAACGTTCTCATCCTCATATCCGTATGAAATAATATTGGTTACAAGTTCATCCAGTACAAGATTGATATCAAAAACGGCTTCATTCTGCAGCGAATTCTTTTCTCCGAAAGATTCAATTTCAGCTCCCATACGGGCAAGCTCCTGAAGGTCGTTTTTAATTTCCAGTTCCAGGATCACCATACCTTTTTCTTTCAATTTAACATGATAAGATAATAAATTATTTTCTTTTATTAAAGATGAATAAAATGAGGGAACCTGCTTATTATTTTATTTATAAGAAATTTCCGAACGCTGATACAACCGCGCGGAAACCATAATTATTATACCGGAGCCCTGTTATTTTTTCCCCGCGATACAAAACGAATACCCGGGCAGCATCACCTGACCGGGCATCGTACTTTTACTCATACTCTGGTTTTTCGATACCGAAAAATAAGGTATTCTTTTTCTTTGCGTCTCAGCGTCTTCGCATGAGATAAAAAACGATTTGGATTTCGACTTCGATTTGGATTTCGACGGACAAAACATCATAATCGTAATCTTAATCATAATCGTAATCCCGCCCCCTCAGGAAAAATGAACACCCCGCCGCCTTCACTCAACCGGACCATCATACTCTTACTCATACTCCTACTCTTACTCTTATTTTTTAACACAAATACCGAAAAATAAAAAGGCAATAAGGTTAATTTTTTGGGGAGGGGAATCCTCTGCTACTAAGGTCAAAAACAAAGAATAAGGTTCTTTTTGAGCTTTTTGTGGGATTTTGTGTTTTGGTGATTTTGGTACGCCGGGGAGAGATGTGTATACCCAGAGGATGAAAGAGCCTCATGGCACAATTTGCCGTTCATGTCAAAGCAGACCCGGGGTCTGAGGCGGTGACAAATCAGATTGGGTACCGGGAATGCGCCCTAAGTGAGCCGTAACGCAAGTGAATCCTAAGTAAGCTTCGTTACACAATAGCATGGCAGTGGTCAAGCTCTCTAAAATGACGAAACCTGTTACCATAGCAGAAGAAACGGCAGAGCGCATGCTATGGACATGCCCGGAGTAAAGGGATCGGCGCGCGGGGAAGGGATACACATGAAACCGGGAGACCTTTGCCGAATGGGTTGGTGACCCAAAGGAAAAGATATAAGCGAAAGCGAAGTTCTTCTCTGTCGGTAAAGGAGTCGGAGATGCCCATAAGAGTGATGATCGGTAAGACAACATAACTTACCAGGAGCAAAGGAGCATTAATTCAGGTAACGATTTCAAAGAAAGGAGTATCTTCAAATTGACGAACAAAAGTAGTCTTAGAAAGAAGCCAAAGCGCAAAGAAATGAGCGACAAGGAGCGAATACGAGACTTTCAGCGAAAACTATATCGAAAAGCCAAACAGGAAAAAGAGTATCGGTTTTACATACTGTATGACAAAATCCACCAGAAACACTTTTTGCGGGAGGCATACAGAAGAGTAAAATCCAATGGCGGATCGCCGGGAACAGACAGGATCACATTCCGGGAAATAGAATCAAACGGACTGGAGAAGTTTATTGAGACTCTTCAAGAAGAACTAATGGAGAGCCGATATAAACCACAACCGGTCAAAAGGAAGATGATACTGAAAGAAAACGGAAAGCAGCGACCATTGGGAATACCAACGATAAGGGACAGGGTAGTACAGATGTCCTGTAAGATGGTAATAGAACCGATATTCGAAGCTGATTTCGAAGAGACATCATACGGATTCAGACCAAAACGATCAGCAGCCGACGCAATCAGGTCTATAAAGGTAAACCTGAAGGAAGGCAGAACTGAAGTACTTGACGCAGACCTGCAAAGTTACTTCGATACCATACCGCATGATAAACTGCTAATAACTGTAGCTCAGCGATTAAGCGATAAAAAGGTACTGCACCTTATAAAGCAATGGTTAAAAGCGCCCATAGAGGATGAAGGCAGAATCAGCGGGGGTAAGAAGAACAAAACAGGCATACCACAGGGAGGAGTAATAAGCCCCCTGTTGTCAAACATTTATCTTCATCTGTTAGACAGAATAATCTGTAAAACAACAAGTATTTTCAGCAGACTTGAGATAAAGATAATAAGATATGCCGATGACTTCGTTTTGCTTGGGACAAGGATACCGGAAGAAGCCAGAGAGAAACTTGGAGAAATTCTTCAAAGGATGGAACTGAGACTCAATGATGAAAAGAGCAGACTGGTCGACGCAAGAGAGGAGAAATTTGATTTCCTCGGATTTACCATAAGGTATGACAGAGATTACCATGGAAGAAACAGAAAATACTGGAATATAGTACCCAGTAAGAAATCTGAGAAAAGAGTCCGCGGGAATATTAAAGAATTCCTTGAAAGAAACAGGCACAGAAATCCGGAAATAATAGCCGGTGGACTGAATCAACGAATTAAAGGCTGGATAAACTACTATACGATAGAGAAAGTGAGTTATCCGGGTGTGTCGAAAAGAAATCTGAGATGGTACCTTAGCAATAAGTTATACCGCTTCTACAGAAGGAAGAGTCAGCGGAAAAGTAAACTCTACAACCAGGGAGCCTTTGATAAACTGGTCAAAAAGTACGGAATGACCGATCCATCAAAATACCGACCAATGACGACTGTGAAAGCTTGAGAAGAAGCCTGTCTGTAAGCCGTGTGCGGGAAAATCGCAAGCACGGTTTGACGAGGGGGGATGAGGCGATCTGAGAAGATATACGCATATTTAGGCACATACGGAGAAATCCTGAAACTGACTAAAGCGGAATCTGAACCTTTGATCCTCATCCTCTACTCTACTGGCGTTTCTTCAGCCAAAGTCAGCGTAATCAGCGTAATCAGAAAAATCTGCGGTAGTCTTCACTTTTTTTTAATTGTCCATTAGTAATTGAAATCAGGCCATTTTGCGTAGAATCTGACTACCTGCGGATAAACCACCTTTACTTATCTCCCGGAATGTAAAAAAATCTACCCACCGGAGAATTTCCAAAATATGCGGGTATAACAAAAAGTCCCTGGAACATTTATAAATTATTTAGAGGTGATTTTTGTTTGTAAAATTTATCCTTCCCGCTTTAACAGAAGCAAAAAGCATATACTGGCGCTCAATAAAATATTCTCTTTTTCCTCCGCTCGGACTTGCCACTCTTGCCGGATATCTCTCAGATGATGATGAAGCGGTGATCATCGATGAACATGTTGAGGAACTGAATTTTAATGACTCACCCGACATAGTAGCCATCCAGGTATATATCACGTCGGCTAACCGGGCTTACCGGATCGCTGAGCGATATAAAAAAAAAGGGATATTTGTTATTATGGGAGGATTACACGCTTCCACGAATAGTGAAGAATGCCTGCGGTATGCCGATACAGTAATCACCGGTCCCGCGGAGGAAGCATGGCCCCGGTTCCTGGAAGACTTCAGAAAAAATAACCCGGGAAAAATTTACTGTTCAAAAACCAGGTCGCTTGATAATCTTCCTCCACCCCGGCGTGACCTTATAAAAAAAGAATTATATCTTGTCCCTAACTCGATTGTGGTGTCGCGGGGCTGCCCTCACAATTGTGAATTTTGTTATAAAGAAAGTTTCTATAAAGGAGGCAAATCTTATTACACACAAAAAATAGAAAAGATATTAACGGAAATAGAATCGCTGAAAGGAAAACACCTCTTTTTTCTGGATGATCATCTTTTGGGTAATGAAAAATTTGCTCTTGAGCTATTTGATTCCATGGCCGGAATGGGAAGAATATGGCAGGCAGCCGGTACGGTTAAAGCGGTAATGAATGAAAACTTGCTCAATTCAGCCGTAAGATCGGGACTGAGCAGTCTTTTTGTGGGATTTGAATCGGTCAATCAAAAAAACCTGGCCAGCCAGAACAAATCACACAATATATTTGCCGAATATGATAAGGCGATTAAAACTCTTCATGAAACAGGAGTGATGATAAACGGAAGTTTTATCTTCGGATTTGATGAGGATGATCAATCTGTATTTGAAAGGACCGTTGAATGGGCTGTGTCCGAAAGCATTGAAACAGCCACATTTCATATCTTAACCCCTTATCCGGGAACCCGGCTCTATCATAAACTGAAGAGTACAGGAAGGATAATTACCGCTGAGCTCGATAAATTTGATACAAGGCACGCGGTATTTAAACCGAAGAAAATGAGTCGTGAAGAACTTGAAACCGGATATAAGAGAGCCTACAAATTATTCTATTCATGGGAAAATATATTCAGAAGCGCAGGCATGAAAAATAATTTCCCCGATAAATTCAAACATCTTTGTTATTCATCCGGCTGGAAAAAATTTGAAAAACTTTGGGAATTTGTGATTAGAAAACAAAAAATTTACAATATGATCCCTCTGCTGGAAATGTTATTATCATTTAAACCCTCATCTTCACAAAGACCAATTCATCATTCATAATTCACAATTCATAATAAAAAAAAGGACCCCATCCGGGGCAGGGATGGGGCCAATTCAGGGAGGGCATTACTCATTTAAGAATGAGTAATTTTTTTGTTGCACAAAATTTTTCTGTCTTCAGAGTATAATAATATACTCCGCTCGCAACTTTATAACCGCTGTTATTTAATCCGTTCCAATATACTGATTTTTTACCCGGTTTTTCAACATTATTAATTAACTCTTTTATTATTCTTCCCAGGCTGTCATAAATAACCAGCGATACCCGCTCCTCGGCCGGAACACCATACTCGATAATGGTTTCGGGATTAAATGGGTTTGGATAATTCTGTGAAAGAAAATATTTACCGGGGAGCAGTCCTTCTCCTTTTTCCCCCTTTACAAATACAGGGTCATCCAGGAATAAGCCCTCCCTCCATTCAGCCATTAACATTGATAAATCGTTATCATTTCCGGTAAGATCAGCAGTAAAGTTTCCATTCCCCTCATTAACGCGCCAGTATGCCGCGAGTCCCGCTTCGTTGCCATTCATATAATTGTCATAAGTTTCCGTTATTTCTTCACTGCTCCTGTATTTTTTCCACACCCTTATTTCATCAATATAACCGTGAAAGCATTTATTGATACTCTGATTGTTACCAATTATTAAATCGAAATCGGAATTATTTTTGACAGCGCCAACCGGGTTGGCTCCATGAACAGATATTTCCATTTCTTCCCCATTAATGAGCATAGATATCTGACCCGATCTGTCGTAGCTTATCGCGATATGCTGCCATTGTCCCGCGACTATCGACCCCGTGGGTGTGTTCATGGCCCCGGTTGTAACGCTGTCTGTTTTTAATTTCAGAGTCAGGCATTCATCCTCAAAAAGACTCGCGCCTGATATAAAAACAGATATATTTTCTTTATCAACAAGAGGCATCCCTGAAGTAAAATCCACAGGCTTTACCCATGCTTCAAATGTAAATTCATCTGTCAGATTAAGTGAAGAGGATGTTTTTGCTATTGAATAATTATCATTGCTTTCAATATATATGCTGCTTTCACCATCAAATACTCTGATAAGTGTATCCACTTTCATCTCTTTCGTTGTAATCTCATCTGATATTTTCAGGTTTATAGTGTAATTACCCGATTCGGTATAATTCCAGGATGGTGATTCCTCCTGGCTGTCTGTTATGCCGTCACCGTTAAAATCCCATTCAACCGATTCCAAATTCCCAAGCGACATGTTATCAAACTGAACCTCGAGCGGAGCATGACCTGTCTTTTTATTAACCCTGAAATTTGGAAAGAGAGTATTAATTTTCATCAGTCTGAAATCAAACGCTCCACTTCCGCCATTATTGGAATATCCGCTGATAAGGTATTTCCCCTCCTCTGTTTTTTTAACCTGGCTGACCCATTGTGAATTCTGCTCTGCAGACACATTTTCATATAATAACTCGCCGTTTTCATCTGTTATCAACTGGTATAAATTTGTCCAGCTTCCGAAAATCCTTCTTATCCCGAAAATTGAAAAACTTTTATCGTTGAGCCGGCAAAAGCTGTTGCCAAAATCATAATTGGTAATACTGCCATATTTTTTCTGCCAAATAAGATTACCATCAAAATCTGTTTTCAGCAGTGTGACGTTATAAAAGTCCTTACTGTGAATATCCGCTTTTCCACAGGCGACATAACCATCCGATACCTCAAGAACTTCGAATCCCCAATCATTGCAGTCAGCCTCTCCAAAAAAACTTTTCCATACCTCGTTTCCCGCTCCGTCGGTTTTCAGCATAAGCAGCTGCCTTTTTGTGCTGCTATAACCTGAAGCTCCCGTTATAATAAAACCTCCATCCGTAGTTTCTTTTACATCAAAAGCCAGGTCTGAAGCTGTTGTGCCGATAGTTTTTGACCAGACTTCATTTCCATTTTTATCCAGTTTAAGAAACCAGATATCATCCTCCCCCATGCTTTCAGTTGTGCGGTCTCCCATAACCAGGTAGTGGCCATCTGTTGTTTCAATTATTTTACGCGCCTCTTCACGGCCTTCTCCGCCAAATGTTTTTGTCCATATTTCACTGCCATCCAACCCGGTTTTTACAATATAAAAATCTTTATCTCCCGCGCCGAAGGAAGTGGTGTAACCTGCCGCAATAATATTATCATCCTTATCCACAATTACACTGTTGCCATATTCCCTCAAAGCCCCGCCGAATTCATTTTCCCACCTGAGATTTCCATCCTCATCAGTTTTAACAAGTTTCAGATCGGCGCTCCCGGCCCCGGTTGAATAAGTGTAACCGCATTGAATGATATCTCCGGCCGAATCAATCGCTAACGAGTAGGAACCTTCCGAACTTTCCCCGCCATAGAGAGTTTCCCAAATGATATCTCCTTCCTTGTTTCTTCCATTCTTTTGTTTCATTTCCGAAATTGTATTGCCCCTTTTATTCATTGAGCTCTCAACAATATCGAGGAATGCCCACGCATTGTGCATATGATAATAATCACCCTTTGAACAGGTCATTATATTGCCATCAACCACAGGAGCAATGTTAGCGCCAAGATACACACCTCCCGCGTTGGCATATTCATGAGCATAATTTTGATGCCCTGTCACATTTACACCGTTTATAACATCGGCCGCGGCAAGTACCCTGGCGGCAGTGCAGTAGGCGCCGATAGCAATCCCGTTGTCATTTGCCGTATGAATCAGGTCCAGCGCTGCCTGATTCCCGAGAAGGTCGGCGCATGGATCGCTGTATGACCGGCTTCCCGACATAATAGCGATTCCGTCATACCTGGTGATGTCGGTAATATCTGTCAGTAATATATCAACAACCGCGCTTTCAAGCCCGAGCGGCGCTCCCCAGGGACAAGGGGCCATTTCACTTTGCAGCCCTGTGATTGTCAGGTTACATCCCGCTTTTTCGAATATATCCCTTACGAGGCAATAGTTTGCGCCAAAATATTCTGGCAGCACCACCAGGATATCAGGATTATTATTCTGAGCGCTAATTGAAAATTGGACCGCGATCATAACAAACAATAACTTTTTAATTTTCCACATTTTTCCTCCGTCTCTTATTTTTAATATTACATTCTGAACAATGATTTAATCTCAGAGGTAAAATTAATTTCATAAGAAAGAGGAATTTTCTTTTTTTCGGATAAAGAGCGAATATAACCGTTGAAATGCTTTATAATTCTTTACAGGCAGAAAAAAAGGGATAAACCCATCTCTTCACTTTTCATTTCAGGGATTTATCATGCAGTCCGGATGTTTTATTTGTCCTTTTGCAGAATCTTTCTTCGGTAATATGATTCTGTTTAATAAATTTGTAAATATGAAAATAAAAGCGAAAAATATCATTCACCGGATTTCATCCGATTTCTGGATATTAAATTTCTCAGGATGGATGATTTTTACTGTAATATATATACCTTCGGTCTTGCGCATGCAAAACCCCACATGGTTTGGCGGAATGGGTATTTTGATCTCAAGTCTGAGCGGATTTATAACCACATCAATTCTGAGATATTTTTACCGCGCGACTTTCACAAGAGGGCTCCCGATAGAAAAAACAATCCTGCGTGTAATTCTTTATTCCCTGGCAGGCGGCATTTCCTGGCACTATATGGATCTTTTTCTCTCCGCTCTCGTTTATGGTTTCGGTTTAGTTTTTGGCGCCCTTACTATTTTAATGGAACTATTCGAAACGATGTGGTCTTCGGTTGTAATTCTCGCCTGGAGTTTTATCTATTTCAGTGTGAAGTTCTGGAAAAGCTGGCAAGTGGAAAAGGAAGCGTCAAGAGAATTACGGGAACTGGCGACAAGGGCAAGACTCGAAACATTGCGCTACCAGTTAAATCCGCATTTCCTTTTTAATACTCTTAGTTCACTGAGGGCTATGGTTCAGAAAGACAGCGTGAAAGCGAGGGAAATGATAACCAAAATATCAGAATTTTTACGATATTCCCTTACAGGTGATGATCATCCCGAAGTGCCTCTGAATGATGAGCTGGAAGCTATCGGTAATTATCTTGATATTGAAAAGGTAAGATTTGGTGATGATCTTCATGTTGAATATAATATTGAATCGCTGGCCGAAGATTATCCGGTTCCTCCTTTTTTACTCAATCCGCTTATTGAAAACGCGATTAAACATGGTATTACAGATAAAAACCAGAGGCTTATGGTTAATATAACCGCCACTGTGAATGAGAAAAAGACCCTCAGGTTATCCGTATCCAATAGCGGAGTCTGGCGGGAACCGGCGCCGGGCACTGAGGGAAAAGGATTAGATAATATTAAAAAAAGACTGGTATTTCTTTATCCTGGTCAGCACACCTTTACCGTAATAAAGGGGAAGGAAGAGGTTGAAATAATAATTGAAATCAGCAGAAAACCGGTTACGGAAAAATGAAAAAATTCAAAGCTGTTATTGTTGATGATGAAAACCTGGCTATCCAGGATATTTCAGATGTTTTGGATGACATTGATGAAATAACTGTTGTCGGCGCGGCAAAAGACATTGATAACGCCGAAAAAATAATTACCGAAAAAAAACCTGATATTGTCTTTCTCGATATTCAGTTAAAGGGCGAAAATGGTTTTGATCTGCTGGAAAGAATTGAAAGCGGAATAAAAATAATATTTGTTACCGCGTTCGATAGTTATGCCATTAAAGCATTCGAAGTTAATGCCATGGATTACCTTTTAAAACCGGTAAATCCCGAAAGAGTGAAAAAAACACTCGAAAAAATGACTCCGGAAAACAGGTTTGAGAAACATGAACCTGAGCTCGATTATGATGATTCAATGTTTTTACTGCTTAACAGCAAATATCAGTTTGTAAAAATAAGTGATATTATTTCCGTGACGGCGTCAGGTGATTACACACGGCTGATGATGAAGGATGGCACAAAAAAACTTTCGCAGAAATCAATGAGGGAATGGGAACAACGGTTTCCCTCCAGACAGTTTTGCCGCATTCATCGGGCGACAATTATCAATCTTACATTTGTTGAAAAAGTTGAGGAATGGTTTAATCAGTCTTATAGTGTTCACCTGAGGGGAATTGAAAAACCGGTGGCGATGAGCCGGGGATACGCGAATAAACTTAAAAAAATTCTTGGATGATAAAAAGAAGAGGCGCCGGTTAAGCGCCTCTTCATTAGTCCCCTGATATCAGCCAAAGATTCAGTGCAATTTTTCTGAACCGGCTAATTCATAATTTTAAATTCAACTCTTCTGTTAAGTTTTCTTCCTTCTTCAGTATCATTACTGTTAGCGGGATTCTTCTCACCCATTCCTTTCACACTGATTCTTGAAGCGCTTACACCACGGGCAACGAGATAATTTTTAACAAATTCGGCTCTTCTTTTTGATAGAGCGTTGTTAAATCCCGCGTTACCGCTGTCGTCGGTATATCCTGTTATTGCCACATCAATATCAGTATTGTGGGTCAGGATATCACCAGCTTTTACAAGATCAGCCATTGAAGAAAATTCAAGATTGATGCTGTTTTTCTTAAAATAAAGAGTCTTGAAATCACCCTGGTATTTTTTCATAAAATATTCATCGAGGGCGTCTTTAATATTGCCCTGTTCGGCAGGCTGGGCGACCATTTTTTTCTCAAGGTTGGCCATCTCCATTTTCAGGCTTCTGATTTCATCCTTGATGCCGTTAAGATCTTCTTTGGTCGATTCAGCGTATTTTTTCTGAATCAGCTCCAGGTCACTTTTTCTTATTCCGCCGGCGCCATCTCCTTCACAATCACTGTATGGTTCACCTTTGTCGAAATAATAAAAAACGCCAAGATCAAATGAAATATAGGAATCAAGAGTTCCTCCGAAAAATCCGCCATTGTCGCCATAGATACCGTCAAAGTCATCTGTGGTAACAGTAGTTTGGCGGAATTCACCGCGCATTTTCCAGTCATCGCCGATAAAATCAAATAAAGCTCCGAAGAATATATTCGCGCCGAGCTCACCTGTCCTCAAATCATCAAGCTTACCAATATTGGAGCCGTCAACCGAATAAAAAAGAAGTGCGAAACCAGCGCCAAAATATGGACTTATTGGAGAACAGTGATGGAACTTCATTAAATATTCCAGTCCTAAAGCAAAATTGTCTGTTGAAATTCCAATAGCGTCTGTGGTTGAGAAAGCGCCATAATCAAGACGGGCTCTGAATCCATGACGGGCATTCAGATCATTTTGTACGAACAAGTGACCGCCGAAATTAAGCTTTTCGGCCTGCACATCACCCGTATACCTTATTGAACTTACACCAAATCCAAGGCCCCATCCTTTGTCGTAAAACTGACCGAACAAAGTCTGGGATGCTATCAGAAAGACAACAAGCGTAATTATTTTTTTCATAATATCTCCCGGTATTTATTTTAAACTTAATTATCAGGGGCTAAGCAAATGTAGAAACTTATTTAAGAGACTTGCGGAAAGATAATAATATTTGATTCATTTGCCAGAAAATTTTCGATAAAAGAGGGATATCGACAGATTAAATTGAGTTTCATTAAGTTAAAAATCAGTTGATATATATGACGGCAATTTGATAATTACCCTCCTCAACTCCATCTACAGCCTTCTGATTCTGACTTCCTCCTGAAAAATTTTTTTCTTCTTTTATTTTTCACAAGAGAAGGTTCTGAATATAATTCAGAGTGTGTAATATGGTGTACCTGACGGCACACTTGGTTGCTTTCCTTTTTTCTACCAATATTTTGCTCCTAACCGGGCAGTCTCATAAAGCAATTACTATTATTTGTCCCGTTAGGGACAGCATATTGGTAAAAAAGAATCAAGCAAGAAATGCGGTGTGCCGTCAGGTACACCATATTTATCTACGGAAGTACAATTATAATCATAAACTTGCAACCGTGAGTTATATCTTCACAATTGCGCCTGAAAATCTTGTCATTTTTTGTAGAATTAAACTATTAAAGGCTTAATATAATTTTTGTATAATTACATGTCCGGAAGGATCAAAATCCCGGAGAGATGTACACTGAATGGCCACGAAGTGTTAATGCGGAATTTTCCCGGTGCGTACGGAGACAAAAAAAAAGGGCCCCGAGGATTCAGGGCCCTAAAGGAGTTAGTTTAGACAAGTATATCTCGCTGGTAAGGGAGTTACTAATTATTTTAGAAGCATCATCTTTTTCACCTGGCTGAAATCGCCCGCTCTCAGTGAATAGAAATATACACCTGAAGAAAGATCAGCGGCATTAAACTCAATTGCGTGGTATCCCGCGTCCATTTCTCCTGAAATTATTTCTTTTACCTTTTCACCGACAATGTTATAAATCACCAGTTTAACATTAGCGGTTTCAGGCAGGCTGAATTTTATTGTCGTTGAAGGATTAAACGGATTCGGGTAATTCTGTGAAAGTGAATATTGCACAGGATTAAGGTCCCCTTTAATTTTTAATGCCTTTATTGCCGGGTTATCTATTATTATTTCATCGCCATCGGCAAGTGTCATTTCCTGATCCGTAATTATTGTTACTTCAGCGTTGGAGACTTTAATTTTCACAGGATATGCCGCAGGATTAAGATTTATTATTTGTTCTCCTGTGGAAATGTTTTCAGCATATTTTCCTGAAGCAAATCTCACATCAAAGACTCCCGCAGGAGGCATAGGAGGCAGTTCGTAACTGTTTCCCGCCGATTCCGATAGCAGATAAAGACTTCCCTGGTTTCCTTCGACATCACTGATAACAAGCCTTCTGTTACCGCTGAAATCATACCCGGTCGAAGAATAAGATGTTTTTGGCGCGCCCGGATCGTAAGTCAGTTCACCATCCGCGTTTGTTTTAATCCAGTAACCTTTACCCGGCTCAAGCATTTCGGGAATAAAATATCCGTTTTCATAACCATACCAGTCACCTTCAATTATGCCGGCCGGTATTGAAGTTATCATCGCTGCGGGAACTGCTTCATCAAAGGGGCCTACCATGTTCCATCCCGCGTTAACCGGAATATTCTGAGCAGCATTCGATCCGCTGAAACTGAAGGACTGTGGTTCATCAAATTTTATCCAGTATCCATTACCCGGATTGCATATCTGTGCCGGGAAATACCCGTTATTAAATCCATAAACATCTGAAGAAGCATCCGGGAAAAGAGCCCCTGTGCTCATATCATCTGTCATAACAGGAACTGATACCATATTCCATCCCCTGCTGAACTTCAAAACCAACTGTCAGCTGATCGGTCATCTTTATAATCAGGCTGTTGATAGCTGTATTATCCACTACAAGTGAGGCCTGTTCTTTCATATTCACATTTATTAACATGCCTCCAAAAGGATCAGCGATTAACAAAAGTTCCGGGCGGCAGGTCTGCAGGTTCCCATTCAATCGTAAAAGGGATAACCTGAACCACCCGGCTGAAGCTGGAGAGTCCATTCAATATCGGTCTGACCGAAAGCTCTGTAATCAGTTTTTGACGCTACAGGAGGTGAAACAGGCAGAATAAATCTTGTGTCAAAAACTCCTGCCGGAGGAAGCGGAGGAAGCTCCAATTCGCCAATAGCTTCATCAAGCCCGTCTGTGGCGCCATCATATTGTCCGAATGTCAACACATCTGATGATCTCATTCCACCTGCGTCCTGTACCATAAGATGAGCCTGCCAGTAATCGGAGGTAAATGGTGATCCGCTTCCATGAACAAAGTTTGAATAGAGCCCGAAATCGGTTCCCACAAGAAGTTCATCATAAAACATCACTTCAATTCTTGTTCCTGTAGGATATATATTATATGGGGCCCATGATGCGCTGCCAACAACATCGTAATAATAAACAGTTTCGTCGACAGCGACAAAAACTGTGTCGGGTCCGGCTTCAATAGCTGAAGCCACCATATTAATTCCTGTCGGGAATCCGCTTACCGGAACAGGTGTCCAAAGCGCGGTTGAGCTGAGAGGTTTATAATAAGCTATCGGATGTCCGCCTGTTGCGTCGGTTCCGGCTGCAAAAACAGTATCCTCGGTCATACTTACATCAATATCATAAATTGTCGCTGTGATTGGATATCCCACACTTGTTCCGCTCGCGTCCATATCCTGGGAGGGAATCCATGTTGATCCGCTCTTTACAAGTTTGTAAACGCTTCTTCCCTGCGGAAGTGTGACATCATATATAACCCCTATATAGGCGACCGTATCAGTTCCTTCCATTAAAAATTCAATGTCTGAAATATCAACATCTTCCCCTGTCGTGGCAGCTTCAATCAATATCTGATCCCAGGTGGAACCGCCATCGGTTGAATAAAAGAGACCTCCCTTATGTGTTTCTTCAAGCTCAAAACCGGCCATTACAATATTATGATCATAATCGCAAACTTCAATCGCGGCGCAATATGCTCCGATATTTGTAAAGTTATAAGGAGGGTCTTCAGGTGTAAATACTCTTGACCAGTCGCCGCCCGCGTTGGTTGTTTTATATACTCTTACGTTTCCGGCAAAAACTGTCGTGGTGTCATCCTGGTCTATTTCAACTGAATAATAGGGAGAACCATCCCCTTCCGGCCATAAAGCATTTGTCCAGGAAGGTGAGGTAAGGAAATCGTTCACTCTCCTGACACCCGATTTTGCCGCGATCCATCCCGTGCTTTTACTGTCGGACATATCGAGATCCCTGATCCATACGGCCACAACACCTTCATCAATTTCAAAGATGGTTTCGCCGCCGTTTTCCGACGCGCCAATACCCTGGTCGGTTGTCATATAAACAATATCGTCGTTTATCGGATCACCATATGTATCACCGTCATTGGCATGAGTTTCAAATCCATAGTCGCCGAATCCCATCCAGCTTCCCGGCATACCTTTGTTATCACTGAAGTTGCTCGCGTGATAAACATTGTATGCCGAAGCTGTGCCGCCAAAACTGATTGTCGGGGCATTTACTCCTCCGAGACCCATATCAAAACTTATCCAGGTAACTTCATCATCCGAATAAGAGACCCATTTATTATTGCCATCCTGACCAATAATAAAAAGCCTTCCGTCCGGCGCGATGCCAAAGGCGTTCCATTCAAAAGCCGGCAGGGATGTCGGAGAAATATCAATAATCGGGGTTGATGCGCTCAGAGCGCTATATTTATCCATTACCTTATATATTTTCGGTGATGTTCCGGCTTCAAAAACATATACAGTATCATTAACAGGATGGGTCCAGAGTGATGTATGTCCGCTCGAACCCGGCAGCATTAATGGTGAACCGGTTCCGGCGGTAAAAGCTCCCGAAGCGTTAAGTGTTCCGTAAAAAAGTTGTGGACCATCGAGAAATAACAGGTGATCATTGGTAATAGTAATTTCTGTTGCCATGTGTGGGTAAATTGTCATTACTGCAGGTGAAGAAGGATGGCTCGCCAGCAAACCGCTATTATGGCTGAAATATACATATCCTGAATTCGCGTGAGCGGCAATCTGCTGAATGTTTCTTCCATAACCGGCCGCGGCGTTTACTCCCGGCATCTCCTGAAAAGCGCCAAATACCGGACTTGTTGTATTTGAGTAAACATCAGCGTAAAATAATGAGTTCGCGCTTTCTGTGGCAATAAATATTCTGGTAGTGTCAGGTGTAAGCTCTATACCTGTGATCGCGCTTATTCTGCCGCCGTAAACCGCTTCCACGTTGGGAATGCTTACCTGGGCGAAAATCGTGGCCGTAAATGTTATGGCCAGAATTATAGCTGTAATAAAGATTTTATCGATACGTTTCATTTTTACTTCCTCCAATTGTTTTTAGTTTCTGGCCGCAATATAATTTCTCGCCAGTGTTAAATTATTGTTACCAATCAAAACTGTAGGAAATGAAGGTTTCAAAGCCCTTTTTTGTGATACGTATAACAGATTTTTGATCTTATTATGAAAGAATTATTAAAATGTGATAGAAATCATTTACAGTAATTACGATTATAAAGTATTAATTTTATATAATTAATAAGTGTAATAATGAACCACCATTCATTGACATTGTGTTCATTAATCGGATAAACCGGGAAATATGATGAATTGACTGAGTAACCCGAAACCAAAAACCGGCAAGGCCGGTTCATGGCAATAAAATATTCAAATTGTTTAACATAAACTTACCAGGCATCAGTAATTCAGCGGGACAATCGCTGCTCCGGAGACAATTAGCCTTGCGACACCTGACTTTAAATTGCTATAACTTCAGTCTTAAGTTGTAGCCCTTACGCCCCCTGTGTCCCATCGATCCTACAGGCATAAACAAAATAATCCGGGAAAATCCGGCTTCCTTTGCCATAAAGTCAATAAAGTTTAATTTTGTCGGGTGGTTACTTCAACTATTAAGGAACCCCAATTTCGAAAAACACCAAATTTCAAATTTTACATCAACAATTTCGCGAAAACTCTTCAATAATCAGAGATGGAAATCTCCTCCCCATAAGATGTTAAGGAGAGGTTAGGCCGCGCCTGCCTCAGGCATGGAGGGTTTAATCAACTTGAGTCGGAACTAATCCGGAGAGGAGTCTGTTTATCCCCCACCTCAAAATGACAGATGTTTTCACGCAATTATAATCTGGTTGCCTGGAAGGTCAAAAAATACAGAATGAGTGTTTTTTGAGATTCTTTTTGCGCTTTTGTGGCGTTCTTTTCAGCTGAATCCGCGAAATCAGAGAAATCTTCGGTAAACTTTGCCCTTTTAATTTTTCATTACTAATTATTAACTAATAATTGTTAATTGTAATCCCTCTTTCTAACGCAAGTACGATTCCGGTTTTTCACCCGGGAGATGTTCCGGGAGTATGGGTACGGGTCATTAAATTTATATACCCGCTTCAATATTTTGCCATCAACAACAAGAATATGGTTCTATATGAAATTTAGTGGGTAAAGTAATAAAATAGCGCATAAAGATATGAATCAAAGATTCGCATATTGTCATGTTTGATTTCCGGAAACCAGCCCCTGGTCTTCACCACCACAGAGCGCGCGGTCTTGAAAAAAGTGGATGAGCCTTAAAGTCCCTCTTACCCCGACTGAACCAGACGCTTTCAGCTTTCCATATCTTTATGCGTTTGCTGCTTTCGCCCTTTCAGGGCTCTGATAATGTCTTTGTTTTTCTTAACCGGGGCGTTGCCCCGGCCTGTTGCCCGCACCCTTTCAGGGTTTTGTATCCATCTGTGACAAACTGGAATTATTATTAGCGCTGAAAGCGCGACAATCAACAGCCCCGGGCAACGCCCGGGGTAATAAAAGAAAAAGTGTATTTAAGCCTGTAGGGGCGGTCGGGATTATCCGGTTATACTTTAACAAAAGGTTTTCTTTAATTGTCTGGACCGACAAAAATTACCCGCTGTATTTCACATAGAACCAAGAAATAATATTATTAAGCCGCCTGATTTTTATCCGGCCCTGCAAGTTCAAGATAAATCCAGATGATTTTAATTATCCCCTGTTTTGGGTTTTTTCATACCGGAGTTCAGCACCTGGAATCTCGGAGAACGCAATGGCTGTTCAGGTTTTTTTTCTACTTCGGGATAATGGCTCTCCCGTTTAATTTTGGAAATGGATGGGGAAGTTTTTGTCAATCTGTCTTCGGCGGTGTCTTTTAGAAAATCTTTGGGAGCTTTTTTATCAAATTTCAGTTCCGCCGAAGATTTCTTAACATTTTTCTTCTCAGTTTTTTTGGGTTCTTTTTCCTCTTCTGTTTCTTTGCTTATCAATAAATCTTTTCCAATATCCCCGCTAAGTTCAGGAGGTTTGATATTTTTTGATTTTTGATAATTCTTAATTTTCTTTGATAGAATTGTCGCAATAACAACAAAAAAGAGAAGAATTACGAGATAAATCATCGCTTCGGCAATAACTGTAATTATATCCATTCTCTAAACCCGGTATTAAAGTTTCTGCAGTAAAAGTCGAATATGTTTTATATCACATTCCAAGTTACGGAAATAATTTATTAATTACATTAGTGGTATCTATAAATTTTGGTAATCATTTTTAGAGTCATGAAGCTGGCAGGTCAGGTTATTTTTTATTCTGTTTAGGATATTTGTATATTTTGTTCTGTACTAAATTCGAGGTTCGATATGAGATTAAGCCTTCTGGATAAGAGTAATTATTTAAGAGGATTGCTAATACTGATTAAAGCCGACAAAAAAGTCACTGTCGAAGAGGAAAGGATGATGATGAGAATATGCAAAGTGCTGGGATTCGAAGAAACATTTTGCAGGGACGCTATTAAAAACTTACTCGAGAATGAATATATCGCCGATGACGCGCCGGTCTTTTCCGATGAGGAATTTGCCCGAAGTTTTATTGTCGACGGACTTCGGCTCTCTGCCGCCGACGGCGATATGTGCGACTTTGAAATCAGTTATCTTGAAAAAACCGCGTTCGCGAATGAAATTGATATGCAGTGGTATAATGAAATTAAAGAAATGCAGATGGAAGCGCTTAATCAGGAGGATAAACTTAATCTTGTAGTCGCTGATTATCTTTAGCTATGACGACAGCGCCCGAACTTGTAAAAAAACTTAAACTTCAGAAACATCCTGAAGGTGGATTTTATAAAGAAGTTTACAGGTCAAAAGAAAAAATATCTTCTGACGCGCTGCCCGATCGTTTCGGAGGTGAAAGAAATTTTTCAACTTCTATATATTATCTTCTGGAAAAAGGTGACTTTTCCTCTTTCCACAGGATAAAATCGGATGAAACCTGGCATTTTTATTCAGGGGATCCTCTGGAAATTTTTATTATCGATAACGCTGGCAGACCTGATAAAATAATTCTTGGTTCTCCGGAATATGAAGGAGTTTTTCAGTATACTGTTTTAGCGGGGAACTGGTTTGCCGCGCGCACTGTAAAAGGAGGATCCTGGTCACTTGTTGGCTGCACAGTGGCCCCCGGTTTTGACTTTAACGATTTCGAATTGGCTGAACGCAAGAAATTAATTGATCGTTACCCCGGGTTAAAAGATATTATTCTGGAGTTCACCCGCTAAATGACAAACAGTTTTGCCGGAAAAACAGAAAAGTTTTTGCCTGCTATCCTCATCGCGCTCTTATCAATTATATGGGGAAGCTCATTTATATTAATTAAGAAAGGATTGGATTCATTCTCCGCCGTTCAGGTCGGTTCATTAAGAATAGTATTCGCCTGCCTCGCTCTTCTTCCCCTGGCTTTGAAACATATCCGGCATGTGTCGATGAAAAAACTGGGCCTTATTTCATTTTCCGGATTCGCGGGCACTTTAATACCGGCAATTCTTTTTTCTCTTGCTGAGGAAGGAATAGGAAGCGGTCTTACCGGGATTTTAAATAGCCTTACCCCTCTTTTCACTTTAATTGTAGGCGCGCTTCTGTTCAGGTACGAAATGAAACTCGTTCAGCTTCTTGGAATTATTCTCGGATTTGCCGGATGCGCCGGTCTTAGTTTTGTCAATAACCAGGGAGCTTTGGGAAATTTTAATCATTTTGCTTTGTATGTAATTATCGCCACATTTTTATACGGAATAAATGGTAATTTTATTAAAAAATATCTCTCCGATTTTCCTCCCCACATTCTCGCTTCTCTCGCTCTGCTCTCCATTGGTCCGGCGGCTCTTATTCTCCTTTTGAGCGGTGATTTTTTCCACAGGCTCGCTACAATAGAGGGGGCATGGATGTCCGCCTTTTATATTTTTCTTCTCGGCGCGGCGGGAACTGCCCTGGCAATGGCTCTTTTCAACAAACTCCTCTATATGACTACTCCCGTTTTCGCGAGCATTGTCACATATACTATCCCGATTGTGGCAGTGTTATGGGGAATTCTTGACGGCGAAAGTTTTTTCACCCTTCACCTCGCCGGCATGGGCCTGATTATTCTTGGCGTATTAATTGTAAATAAAAACCGTTAGCTGCAAAATCATAGACTGGCCCGGCCTGAACTAAAATAAATCCTGAACAAATAATGGTTCTCGGTTCTCCTTTTCTCCGGTGTATTTTTCGAGTACAATAATGAGAACCTGTTCCACAAGTAAGCGTACGGTTCTTCAAATCAATAAACTCACTTCAATATTTCACCACAATAAGCAGGAAAATAATTGGTGAATTGCCTGATTCTCATCTGCCTCTTTTAGCCCGCGATTACTCTCCTGTCAGTCTTTTCAGATTCTCCCTTAGCAATTCTTCAAAATTCTTCATATACCCTTTATACTCATATCTTACCACCCCTTTTTTATCAAGCAGAATTGTATGAGGAACGCTGTGTCCATAAACTTTATTGTAATATTTTTTGTCGGTAAAAAGAATTTTCTGCTTCGCCAAAAAGTAAAATTCCTTTTTGGAAAAAAATATTTTTTTCAATTCATCGGCAGTGTCTCCCGCGTTCAGGAAGATAAAAACAACCGATGGAAATTCTTCCATCATTTTTTGAAGAGCGGGGAATTCCAGAACACATATTCTGCACCAGAACTGGAACCTGTCCAGAACGGCTACTTTTCCTTTCAGTTCGCTGAAACGGAAGGGATATCCATCAATAGTGGTCAGAACCATATCATGCAGATTTTTATTTATATTCGGGCCATTATCCGCCAATTCCGCATATTCCGTTTCATGACGCGCTTCAATTTCATAAATTTTGTTTTCAAGGACTTTTTTTCGGTCAGGTATTTCCATTAATCCCGACAAAGTTAAATAACCTCTTAGCAGACTCAAATCCTCCGGATCAATCTTCAGCGCTTCTTCATACCTGTTCGCCGCCGAAGAATATCTTCCCGACATAATATTCACGCTGGCCAGAGTCCGCAGCGCCCTTATTTTATGATATTCCACTGTCAATTGCGGTAATACAACTTTTATGATCTCCTCACCAAGCCGGGTATCCAGGTTCCGTTCTATAAGAATCTGACCGACCCGAAGCTTTGTAACCGGAAGCTTATCATAAGTAAGAACAGAATCTATCAGAGGAAAGATTTCTTCTCCCGGCCTGTTCAGCAGCGCCGATATTTCGAGCATATATTGAAACACATTCGGGCGTGCGAATGAGCGGGGGTATTGTTCCAGAAAATTGCGGCACGAATCGAGCGTCTGTCGGGCAACATCAAGAGAATCCCATTTCCTCGCATAAGAAAACCCGTTATTCACATAGTTTATCATCCTCGCTTCATAAGGTGAATAAGTTGTGGATTGCGCGCGTAAAGTGGCGCAAAGAAGTAGTGTAATAATCAAAACTGAATATTTCAAACTGTCTCCATGTCTCTTCAATAATCTCCTCCGGCAATATAACAGTTAAAAAAGAATAGAAATATGCAATTATTTTTGCAGGGAGAAGAAACTGCCTTTTTGATTACTAAAAACCTGACACAGTTTATAGCATTCAAGGTCCCGCAAGTCACCGCTATAATCTGCGAAAAATATAATCCCTTTATATTTCGTCAAAATCCAGCAGATAAAACTTCGGCATAATCTCCTGCTTTTTCTTTATCCCGGAAACTTTTTCTTCCAGGAACGGGGGCGCTTCATCCGTTTCCCTGAAGCAGAATTTTTCCGGCAGTTTTGTATATATTGATTTTGGAGGCAGCTTTTCTCCCTTAATGTTTTTTAGAATATTCCCCGTATCATAAGTATGATAAAATATTCTCCTTATTCCCATCTCCTCCTTTAGCAGCCATAGAGCCGCCGAAAGAACCGCTTCATCCCATAATTTCAGATGAGGACCGAGCGCCTTATTCATATATATTTCAAAGCGTTTTCTTTCAGCTTCCTCCTCCGGGGTTTCACAATGCCCCTTTTCAATCCTCTCTTTATGCCATAAGGCAAGTCGCAGCCAGTCATTCTGTATCTCTTCAATAAGGGCATATTCAAGGTTTTTATCAATATCAATCCTCGCCCACGCGAGTGTATAATGGGTTTCACCGGCGACAGGGTGATTCAGGTCCCTGAATGGATGCTCACCATCCGGTTTTAACAATCTTTCATATTCTGCGTTATGTTTATTGGAAAAGTTAAGCTGAAGAACAAGATTTTTCCCCGGGCGGGATGTCTGGAGATAAATGGGGAACCATTCATCCGCCCGGCCCCAGTCGCTGAATGTAATAAGATAACACTCCGTTTCTTCAGGAATTTCGGAATAGAAAATACCTGGTATTAGAATATCATCATCACCATAACCCGCGATAATATTTTTTATAACAGGTTTTTTCAGCAGCCTGGCAAAAGCGCTCTTTTTTATTTCTCTGAGCGGCTTTCCTCCGCCGGCAAATTCTTTGAGCAGAAAAAAAGCATAATAATCATGGAAGTAATAAAAGCGGATTTTTTCTCCGGAAAGCAATTCTATATATTCCTGAACTTCATCTGAGCTCATAAAAGAATATATTTTCTTTTCCTCCTTTTTTTCACTCTTTCTGGGATATTTCCTCAGGTCTGTTTCTTCATCACCCGTTTCAGCCTCAAAACTCTGTTCTATCACCTCCCTCTCTTCAAGCCGCCTGATTTTGCGGGCGCTCCGTTTAATGACAGATGAATCATCCCAATGGCTCATGTTCGACCTGCCCAGCCTTCCACCGCTCCCCCCTTTTCTCTGTTTCTTGTTATAGGCCATTTTTCAGATTCCTGAATACCATTTTTTTTAATGTAATTTACAAAAAAATTTTCTATTCGGGAACGGGTCTGGAAACACATTTCTCATTATTTTTCCCGCCGTTTACCATAAAAAATATTTGTTAACTATCCGGTATTTTTGAAATCGTGAAAATCTTGCAACGTCAGATGTTGCAAAATATTCACATATCCTCCCTTTACTATATGATTTTCCATCATAAATGTACTTTCGGCTCTGGCACTTCATTTGCCCTATTAATATCGAAATTTCAAATATTCCGATGCCTGTATAAAACGACTTCACTTTAGTATCGGTAAAAATATCCATCAATTCCTGCAGGAAAACAAATCATTAAATTCGACATTTTTTTTACCAGGAGGTAAAAATGAGAAAGGTTCTTTATCTGTTATTTATATTGTTATTTTCAGCCGCGCTTATTCAGGCAGGCGTAAAAACCAATTCGGCGCTGTTTATTGAAAATAATGGTCAATGGCCCGATGAGGTTCTGTTCCTCGCGAAAACTAACGGGGCAGATGCCTGGATTACAAAATCGGGCGTGGTTTATGATCATTTCATTTATGAGAGTGAAAATGAAAATCCTTTTAACGGTATTATCAAAGGACATATTGTCGCGCAGAACTTTATCGGTTCAGCGAATTTAGCCGGTATTTCAACTGATTCCCCAAAACAATATTATTATAATTATTTTTCCGGAAGAGATCAATTCAAATGGGCGAAAGAAGTAAAAGCATACGAAATGATCACTGTTAAAGGTATCTACGATGGAATTGATATCCAGTATTACTTTGAGGATGGCCTGCTACGCTATGATTATATTATTGAAGCGGACAGTGATATCAACCAGATAAAATTCCGGCTGGATGGAATGGATGATTATTCCGTTAATGAAAGCGGCGAACTGGAAATAGCCACTCAGCTTGGCACGGTCACACATGGCAAATTATACGCCTACCAGGGTGACGCCGAAGTAGAATGCGGCTTTAAACTGATAAACGGCCATTTGACAATCACCGCGGGAAATTATGATCATGGCAAGAATCTCACAATCGATCCCCTCGTCTATTCAACTTTTCTCGGCGGCAACGGACAGGATATATCCTATTGTGTGAAAGCTGATGACCAGTATAACACCTATCTCGCCGGATTTACAAGATCTTCAAATTTTCCCACTTCCACCGGCGCGTACCAGACTTCATTCGGCGGAGAAAGGGACGCCTTCATCTCAAAACTCAGCGCTGAAGGAGACAGCCTTATCTGGTCCACAAATCTTGGAGGCAGCGGCGAAGAAATATGTTATGATTTTGAAATTGATGATTCCGGTTATCTGTATCTCGCGGGATATACATCATCATCAGGATTCCCCGTAACATCAGGTGTTGTTGATACTACATACGGAGGAGGTAAAGATGCTTTTGTCGTGAAATTGAATAATGACGGAACTTCCCTGGTATATTCCACCCTTCTCGGCGATACCCAGGATGATATCGGATACAGTATTATCCTGCATGACGACGGGAAAGTAACTGTCGGCGGATTGACAAAATCAACCGGCTTCCCCATCACGGCAGGAGTTTACCAGACATCAATCAACACATCGATCGGTGATTATACCGGTTTTGTTACAAAGCTGAATTCAACCGCCGCTTCCATCGATCAGTCAACTTTTATGATAGATGGCTGGAGCGATATGGGACAATTCCACCCGGCGTTTTATATGGAAACCGACGCGGGCGGAAACATTTATGCCGGCGGTATCTCAAATATTTCCGCTTTTGCTACAACCGCTAACGCCTACCAGACCACCAAAGCGGCAAGTGATGACGCGGTCGTCGTAAAAATCAGTTCGGACATGACAAGCCTTTTATACTCCTCCTTTCTTGGGGGAAATAATGTAGATTATACATACGCCATTGATGTTGAGGGCGATAATATAATAGTAGGAGGCCTTACTATATCGACAAACTTCCCGGTATCGGCCGATCCTTACCAGTCAACTTATGGCGGTAATAATCATGACGGATTCGTGACAATCCTCAGCACCACCGATTCATCAATGATATATTCCACTTATTATGGAGGTAACGCCAATGACGCGGTCGAAGAAGTTATTTCGGATGGCGCGGGTAGAATATTTATCTCAGGAAGTTCATATTCAGGTAACCTTTATACAACTGATGACGCTTACCAGTCATCCAATCTTGGGCATTCTGATGTTTTTTTATTTGCATTCGAACCTGAAAACAATAATGTAATTTATTCATCCTATTTTGGAGGATGGGGAAATGATTTCGGTTATGGGCTCTTTATTGATGATCAGTACAACGCCTTCCTGACAGGAGGATCTGATTCGCGGCAGAACACACCATACCCGACTACCACCGGTTCTTACCAGCCAACTTTTGGCGGTGGTGATTACGACGGGTTTTTGACAAAAGTCTCCCTCCCTATTGAACCTGAAGACTGGATATGGAATATTGTTGTAACTGATGAATCCGGGGCGGAAGGAAACGTGACCCTTACTTTCGGAAAACATACTGAGGCTACCGATGGTATTGACAGCGATCTTGGAGAACAGAGACTTCCTCCTGTTCCCCCCGCAGGTGGATTTGACGCCCGCTTTATACTTCCGGGCATACCATCTTTTGGAAGCCATACCGATCTGCGGAATATGTCTGAAACAGATATTGACTGGACTCTCAATTTCCAGGCAGGGCTCAATAATTATCCTGTGATATTAACCTGGGATATGGCCGACCTTCCTTCCGGCAGCTTCAGAATGCTCGATTGTTTTGGCGGAAGTATGATAAATGTCGACATGAAAACAGATTCAACTCTTACCATTACCGATAGCCTGATTTCATCTGTTTTAATAAAATATGATATCGAATCAGACACTTCATTCATGGTTAACGCCGGATGGAATATTGTCTCAATGCCTCTTCAGCCCGATGATGCCGACGTCGATACTTTATTTACAAACGCGGCTACCGCTGCATATGAATTTGATAACGGCTATTCCGCCGTCACTGAAATGGAGATGGGTAAAGGATACTGGATAAGATATGACGCCGCCGATATAATCCTCTTTACCGGTGTGACCTATGATGAGAATATAGACCTCGCTGAAGGATGGAACCTGGTTGGTCCTTTCGACAAAAATATCGCGGTCGCAGATATTACCACCAGTCCCGCAGAGAATCTCGCGGGAGATTTCTTCGGATTCAGCGATGGATATTTCATCGCCGATACACTTATTCCGGGAAAAGGTTACTGGATTCTTGCCGATACCGCCGGCTACATGACATTAAATTACTCTCCCGCAAAACGGGGTGTTAAACCTGAAAGGAGAAACAGCCTGCATAATATTTCCATCGTTGCGAAGGATAATCTATCAGGAAACCTGTTTCTCGAACTGGGCATTGATCCAGATGCCACCGAAGGAATTGACAGAATATTGGGTGAATCTGAAATGCCCCCTCTTCCCCCCGCGGGTGTTTTTGACGCAAGACTCGTTTTACCCAACAGCCTGACTTCACCAAAAGATTACCGAGAAGCCGCTGCCGATTTTTCCGGCTCCGTTGAATACCTACTTAACTGGCAGTTAAACTCCGGCGCTGATCAACTGATTCTTGATATTTCCCTGCCGGATAATTTGGAATTGACAATATCATATAGTAAAAATGGTGAGCGCTTTAATATAAAAGCAGGCGCCGGAAACAGCAGAGTTGTACTCAAGCCAGGGGATCAGGGAAATGCCATATTAACTGTATCATACAACACCAAGAGATCAGTTGAGCTGGTTAATTTTGATGCTAAATCCTCAAAAAACAGAATAAACCTGGAATGGAAAACTTCAAAAGAAAAGGGTCTCAAAGGATTTGAGATCGGCAGAAGTGAAGATAATGTTAACTTCAGTGAAATTGGTTTTATAGATGGTCACGGAACCGGTACCGGCTATAATTTCAGTGATGAAAACATCACCGGCAGTAAATATTATTACCGTCTGAAAATGGTAAACAGTGATGGTTCTTATTCTCTCAGTGAAGTCATAGAGGTAAGTTTTATACCTGAAGAATATTCCCTCGCTCAGAACTTCCCCAATCCATTTAATCCTTCTACAAAAATTAAATTTGCCCTCCCTGTCGACGCGAAAGTGACACTCACCCTCTACAACACACTCGGGCAGAAAATCAGCACAATCACCAGCAAGAATTTCGAGGCAGGTGTACAGACCATTGAATTCAATGGCGCCGATCTCGCCTCGGGAATGTACATCTACCAGCTTACGGCAAAAGGCGCCGACGGCAGCAGCTTTACCGATACAAAAAAACTTATGCTCCTTAAATAATAGTATTACCTGCCTTGTAAAATCCAAACCTCCGGGGGTTTTTAAAACCCCGGAGGTTTTACAAAATATCAAAATACTATCTTATTCATCAACAAATCAACATCAATACCCCGAGATTCATATGGGAGAGATTCGAAGGTATCTTTTATAAATGTTTTCGAAATATTTTTTTCGATAACACGGCCCTTGAGGTCAAGAAGTAGGAAATCACCATTCAGTTTAACATATATATTTGTGGGTGTAATTCCGTCAAATAAAATTTCATAAACATCCGGGTAAATTCGATCATACTTAATTTCAAGAATTATTTTGCCATTGATATTGATTATCCCCTCTTTTTCTTCCTTTGATACTATTATTATATCAGAAGATAGATAATATAGTTTTTCGTATATCGGCTTAACGAGTTCCTCTCCATCTTTTGACAGTAATCCCTTTTTCCCATTTTCCACAATGAAATGTGTGCCTTCAGGACCATATTCAACCCAATTAGATATGTAATCATAATAATCCGATGTAATAAGTTCATTTTGAATTGAAAGAAGACCATAACCATTACTCTTCTTTACAAGAAAAATGTTATTTCTATTATGAGCACTTGGATTAATTGACGTATACTCAAAAGGGATGATTATTTCCCCCTCCCTGTCTGCCACTCCATAACTGCCATCTTTTACAAGAATTATATAGTTACAATGTTTTTCCAGGCTGATGTTATCATATTCAAATGGGAAAACCGGATAATTTTTTGAATTGATTACTCCATACTTATCCTTTAACCTGGCTTTTGTTAAACTATCTCCCTCAAAAAGATCTATCTGTTCGTAATCGAATGGAATTAAAATTTCGCCATCAACTCCAACCACACCGTATTTATTATTCAAATTTTTTAAATTGTAACAATCCTGGAATTCATTTTTTATTCTAATCCTGCTAAAATAAAAATCACTATATTTTTCTTCTAATAATAAGGTTCCATCAGGCTTGAAAATCAAATACCTACTCTCTGACTCGGCAACAAAAGTCATTGATACATAAGAATAAACTGATGGATGTTCCATTCGATCGTAGATTGCAGGTATAACGAATTGGCCACTATCATCGATGACACCATATTTGTCTTGTTTCTCTACAATCGCGAGTCTGAACGGATTAAATGGTTCGGCATATGAATAAAGTCCGCACGGAATAATTTCTTCCATTTTGTTATTTAAAAAACCAAATTCACCATCTTTTTCTACCATCATCAAACCGTTCTGAAAAAAAGTATTTGTTTTTTCATCTGTCCTGGTTTCATATACTTTGTCATAATCAAATCCGGACAATCTCTCTCCATTCCCTGAAAACATTGCCCACTTATCCCCTTTTTTACACGCAATAAAATTATCTGTCTTGTTATAATCTACCTCTTCATAAATAATTGGTATTATTACTCTCCCCGCTGTGTTTATGAATCCCCATTTATTTTTCAATTTGACTTTGGCAAATCCGCACCTATAGAAATAAAAAGCATCATCATAAATAAAATCAATAATTACTTTCCCATCCCTATCTATAAATCCAAATCTACCCTTTATTTTTGCCGGAGCCAATCCCTGACTGAAAACTCCTAATTTGTCATAAATAAAGTCTATTAGAACATTTTCCTGAATATCAATATATCCTTTCTTGCTTCCCTTATGCGCAAGAATCATTCCATATTCATTCAAGGGATTTAAAAAATCATACCTTCCGGGTGGAATAATTATCTTGCCATGTTCATTTTTATACCCCCAGCTATTATCAGTCATAAATCGGATATAGCGTTTTTCCTCACTTTTTTCCCAACATGAATTTGATATTATGATACAAAGAAAAATTGCTAATAACCGAATTAACATAAAAACAGCTCTTCAAAAAATGTGATAAACCATTTAATGTTGCTTAGTTTTTGTACACCTTTTAATTCGAAACGGTTTCAAAAAAGACAGAGTAATTATTTTTCTTTTTCTCGCCTTAAAAAATCTGGATTAAACAGTACTCTATTATTCTGTACATAAAAATGTATAGAAATTTAAGAAAATCACCTCCTTAGACAACCTAATAGCAATATTCTTGCTTGAAGTTGCAGAATATTACTAAAAACATAAAATATTCTTATTCATTTCCACTTAGTCTTTACATCTTTAAAAGCGACATCAAAAATATAAGCGTTAAGAAAATCAAATGAACGGAGCGTTAGCAAAGGAAAGCTGTTTGAGGCATATGTCATTTTATGTACCGAGTTCTTTCATTTTAGCGGAATGAATTGATTTTCAGCTTATTTTTTTGCAGTCTTGACTTTTTTGGCCTGCTCGCCGAAGGAGAGTTACTTATTGTGTCTCCAGAGGAGTCCTATGGACAAGACAAAAAGTAAAGGAATCTTTTATAAAATAAATTTGGTAAGATTAATGACAATTCCCATTGGTTCTCTCTTTACGAACTAAGGTAACTTCCAAATTATTTCATCCAGAGAAAAATTATAAACGCTATTCTTTTTAGCAGAATTTCTTACAGCAGTCGCGCATATACGCAACAAAAAAATATGTCTTTATATTTCAATACAGTATGTTTCTGATGTCAGGAGTCTTGTAATAATTGTTTTCACTCACTTTGTCAGATTCCCGGTATTTCTATTCTGAATAATTCTAACCGTTTTTCCCAACTCCTTTAACCTTTCTCCTTTCAAAAAAGATTTTGCCCTGAGTTCAAATTCCTCTCTCTCCTTCGATCCCTTTTCGCCATATTTTATATCCAAAAGCTCGTCAAAGGTTTTCGCTTCTTTTATATTCTTCATTAGCGAACTCACTCCTTCTCAAAGAAAAAAACAGTCAAATCCTCTTCAGGAATGAAATCTTTTTTATGAAGTTTCAGATCACCATTAAATAATTTTAATTCGCCTGTTAAATTCGCGACATTTAAATCGCCTGTGCTTTTTATAATGAGGTAAAAGTCCTTTATGGGGCCTTTCCAGGTATTGGCTGTTTTAAGGATATAATCAAGGTGAAAATATTTTTTACCCTCAATTGTGAAATCTGCGCCGGTATTATCTTTTTGAAAATTCTTCACATAAAACGAACGAAAGTTTTCAGCATAACTTTTAATTCTGTCCCTTCCAGGATCATGTTCATAATAACCGTTTATCTCTCCGAGACTTGGTCTATAGGAATGTGAAATCCTGATAGTATCATTTGCCGGGAAAGTCTGTTCCCAATAATATTTAATTTCAGTTTTATAATAAATAGAATAGGGGTCCATATGAGGATCACAACAGGCAAGACCAAGTTCCATTAGTTTTTTATATTCAATACTGACTGTATCCGGACTATCATCTTTTGTTTCCTCGATATCTCTGCAATCAACCGGGACTCCATTTTCATGGAGAAATGTTGTAATATCTTTTCCGACTTCCAGTTTCCCGTTGTCATAGTAAATAATAGCCTTAGCCTCTTTTTTAAGTTGTATTTCCCTGCCATTGACTGAAGTTTTAAAATTATCAGGATATTTCATATTCTGAAATGGATCACAGATAATATCGGGCATCGGGAAAGCAACGATAATTGTTTGCGCTTCCGGTGAATGATTCCGGAACAAATATTCAACCCTGACCTCCCCGGTTGAAACAGTCAGAACCTCCCTTTCCATCGAAATGTCATCCGATTTGGAAAATATCAACCCTCCGGCAGATATCGCCGCGACGCCATCATTGCCGAATGTGACATAAGATATAAATACCAGCAGCAAAATTTTAATAACTGTTTTCATATTTAATCCTTAATAAATTCCTTACACGTAGTTTTATAATCCGGGCATCATTTAATAAAAAAATAACATTTGCCGCCCCGGTGAAAAAAATATTGCGCCTGAGCTGATTTCAATTAAAACCATTATTTAAACTTATTGTTCAGATAAGTCAGTGGAATGGTTATGTTAAAATAATAATCATACTCATTCCCCTCATCATCTGCCACCCTCTGGACATCAAATGAATATTTATCAAAGTACTCAAGGCTCTGTTCCTTCGCCGCCAGGTTAAAATATCTTAGAAATCTGTATTCCTCACTTGTAGATGTCACAACAAATGCAGTCTGATAACTTACTCCGTCACCCGACAATTTAATAGATTCTATCAAACCCCTTTCGCACGCATAGTGATAGTTTGATCTTACAGAATCCCCCAGCATCCTGTAAGCGTAACCAAGATAGAGATGTATATTGGAATTTGTGTAATCGTACTCCAATGCTTTTTCAGCTGAGTCGACAGCATTCTGGTAGTTTTCTTTATTCAGTTCCGATACTATCGCTTTAGCCCGGTCACTCTCATCAACTGAATAAGGAGAATAAAGATCGGTTTTTGTGTAACTCATACGCAGTGTAAAAAAATCTTCTGCTAGTCCCTTTACAAGAGAATCCTTATATAGGAAATAGTCCTTTTCAGTCAACTTATCCTGATAATCAAGCAGGAAAAAGTTATTCCAGTCAGCTGTTGAATCCATTACTGTTGAATCCTGGGCAACAATTGTCATAGCTGAAAAACTCAACAAAAAAAATAAAATTTTCACTAAACCTCCTTGGCAGAAATAAACCATAAAAAGTATTAATACGCTTTTTTTATTTAATACGGAATTATTTTTAAACATTTCCATAAATTAAAGAACAGACCATTCAACAAAACGAATATAAATCTCGTAAGTTAACTTCCAAAATCCTGACTTATCGTTTTCTCCCGAGTATTCTCAGAATTCTTAAGAATAAGTTTATAATATCCATATATATCGCCGCGGCGCTGTCAACCGCATTATCATACGTTTTTGGAATTCCGTTGGCTCTGGCCCAATCATAGCCGATATATCCGCAAAAAATAATCACCACAATCCAGTCTATAACACCATGATGTATTCCCATGACAAATATTTCAAATAATTCAACCGCAATAACTACACCAAGTGAGATTGTCAGGGCATCTGAAATTTTCCTGAAAAAATCAGGATACAAACTTCCCCAAATCATCATTATAAGTGTAACAATTCCGGTAATTCTTACTGCTTCAAGAACCAATTCAGGATTATATCTACTCACAACGAGATTGATTACAAATCCAAAAGGGACACATACAAAATTATATCCGATAAAACTGATAAATGGATTTTTTGATTTATTAAATATAAAGACACCCAAAAAGCATGATCCGAAGTATCCAAAAACAAAAACTAAAAAATCAATTCTTTCCACTTGAGAGGTCGGTATATATTTAACCATCAACCAATTTACCAGAAATCCCCAAAACAGCACGAGTCCCATTGTAAAATTATATAAAAAATCAGATATTATTTCTCCTTCAACAGCCTTTCTTTGAAATACTTTATTCGGGAAAAAATTTGTATCCTCCTTCTCCATTACCGGTTTTTCTGCAAATTCTTTCTTTCGAATGATGGTCTGTTTTATGAGCGCTTTTCGAATTGGAGCTTCTTTTTCATCTACCGATAAGTTCTCGGCCTCAAGTTTTTTTATAGAATAATCCTCATAATCAGGGATTGATTCCAGCTCTTCATCCGTTCGTTCAGATAGTCTGGCCATTACATATTTATAATGGCTGCCAAAATCTTCCCTGTTTATTCGTCGGCTCATCCGGAAGAGCTCAAAATCGGAAAGTTTATCTACATGATCTTTATATGATTGACTTATCATCTTACCCTCTTACGACAAATCATTAATAATTCAGGAATTAATGCCACAAAAAATTTAATTGGTTAATTACAATTTTATATTTTCTTTCCTTCTCAATTAACTATAAAATGAAAAATAGATAAATAGAGTAAAATTTTCAAGCAGTAAAATGATCGACGGTTCTCATAATCCCGGATTAAAATATAGTATCTCAGTCGTCCTGCCGATTATTGTTATGCTTTAAACATAAAAATATTGAATTGATTATTAAAAACGATAATCATTAAATAAACAATTCCTGATTACCAAGCTGACCAAGCCAGAAACAAAAGGTAATAAATTAACTCGAAGAAAGTCCTTCCGGTCTGGATAACCTTAAAACTCTTTTAGAAAAGCAACATTGTTGCAGAATTTCCCTCTTGGGTAGTATCAACCAAACTCAAACAGAAAGAACCCTACATGGGATCAACAGAGCTCAGCCAAAACAAAACTGCAATCCGGATTGTCGAAAAAAATTTTGCGATTTTGTGTAGAATCAAAACTCCTTATGGAATAGACCGGCTTAACCAGAAGTGAAGATCAACTTAATTGATACTGGATAATTGACAATTGATAATTAAAGGATGATTCAGTTGTTATATATCACTTTATCCTGTTAGTCTTTCTAAACCACTTGATCCTTATATTCCTTCTTTTCGGCATCCATCAGCAAATTCCGCCGGGAATATTACCCTGTTGAATAAGATTAATAAGGCCTCATTTTGCCGGTTGGGTACTTCTGCTGCTAAAGAGTCCCAGTTTCGGAAAACATCAAATTTTGAATTTGACAGCAAAAATGATTGAAATTAACCTCGTAAAGACTCTTCAATAATCAGAGGTCGAAATCCCCTCCCCTTAAGATTTTAAGGGGAGGATGGGAGCACTGCTGTCAACTTAAGCCATCAAAAAGCCCCCGAACGCTTTAATCAATAGAAAATGACATCGGGACTGAATGGATAAATCCCAATTAATCTTTCGTACTCGTTCTCGTAATCGTACTTCGTTCTCGTATTTTCAAAACGTTCAGGTTATTCTGGAACGAGGAGAACTACGAGTACCGTTGCGCCCCCAAAAGAATGTTTCATAAGAACGAAAGGATATTTTCACTATTGATGTCAATAATAGGGATTTTTTACCGGCCCCGAAGGGGTCGAAGCCGAATAGCCACGGAGAATTCCCCGTGGGGACGGATAGAAAAAATATACAATCCCCAATATTCCCGGGAACATAAAAAAGATTTTGGGCCTAAGTTGACAGCATTGGGATGGGAGGGGTTTGATCTACCTTGAATTGGAACAAAACCTGAGGAAAGTCTATTTATTCCACCAGTAGTAATAGACGTTTTCACACAATTATAATCTTGTTGCCTGGAGGGTTCAAAAATCAAGAATAAGGTTTTTCGTGGGATTTTGTGATTTGGTGATCTGGTGGCATTTTCCTGCCTCAACCCGTGAAATCAGAGAAATCTGCGGTAAACCTTGTCTTTTAAATGGTTCATTTTTAATTGTTAATTGTAATCCCACCATTTGACTTGGAATTTAACTCATTATGCAATAACCATAATCCTTCTATCGGGGATGGTTATTTAAATCAAGGCGCTTGAATCAATATTCTGCCACAAAAAAACAAGGAAATAATTGGTAATACGTCTCATTCTTAACTCTTTTTCAGCCAATTGCTTAGTGAATATGGAATAAGTTACCTATGGCAGGTTTCTTTATTCTTTTTTCCCACTTTCCGCTGCATAAATTAATGCCGCGCGCGTGTTTCATGAAGTTATCTTCAGCTTCAGTAAGTTCAAAAATGCTCTCTCTGTTATCATAATGGTATATACATTTGGTAACAAACCTGTTTCCCGGAAATAAAAAATAAAGAGTGTCCTTATTAACTCTGAATTCACCCTTGTACTCATTTCTTGGGATTGCATTTTCATCCCCGCAATAAGTAACTTTACCCAGACTGGTTAATTTCAGGTGACTGTATGTTTCGATATCTTCTTCGCAATAGCTCTCTATCGGTGTTCCCGGACCGCCAACAGGTGTTTCGGATTCATGACAATCATAACGCACTGTTATTACATATTCATGAATATAATCTCCCGCCAATTCGGGATTTATACAAGACCCGACGGGGAAATAAAATGGATAAATTTTTGGCGGCCGCGTCTCCTTTTTTATTCGGCCCATCCTGGTAAAACATGCCGGAAGAAATAAAATCGGTAAAACAACTAAAATTAATGCCCATTTTTTCATCAGCGCTCCTTCTATTCTCAAAATTTTTATATACTAAGAAATTTTTTATATCCTGCTAAAAGGTTCTTTAAATCTGTTCCATATACCTCTCTGAAAAGCTCTTTATATTCACCCGGTTTTTCTATATAACGTTTAAGATACTGCCTCAATTTCTGTTCGCCATAAGTAAAACACAAATACTCCATGAAATATTTATAATAAGAATAACTGAACAACAGCTCCTTACCTTTCATTTTCAGGGGATTTTTTTCCATCAGGCTGTCGAACTCAAACTTGTATCTTCGGCAGACTTCCTTCAATTCCTCCCTGCTGTAAAAAGTGTGACCGCTGAAATATTCGGCGATTCCCTCAACAAACCAGCCCTGTTCGTGCATTTCGAGCGCGTTTTCCAGTGATGTGTTCTGATCTATAAGCATGTGGGAAAGTTCATGCTTTATATGCGGCCCCGGTCCCGCTTTGGAATTGCGCGCGTTTGGTCCGATATAAATAAGATTTGCCATACACAGGGATACTGAAAATCCCGTTCCACTCATCCAGGGGAGAAAACGCTTCATACTGCCATCCCTGTTTACAATAAATATCTTCATATCATCCTGGTAACGCAGACCGTGAAAGTTTTCCTCCGCTTCTATTATTTTCTCAATCATGTAAACAATGGAATCTTTCCCGGTGATATCTTTAATATATAACATCCCCCTGCTGAATTTGATCTTTTCATATCCCGGTTTTATCGGGTTCCAGGGAAAAAGAGGCCCCTGGAACAAATATATCAGAATCATCAGGAAAACAACAACCGCCGCGCCGGAAATCCACTTCCATTTCTTTTTCATCTACCCCGATCCTCTCAATTATCTCGTATATATTAAAAAGGACGACTGAAACAGATATATGTTGCTTTTTATACATCAGGCAGCCTGGAACTCGTTAAAGCCCCGGCAATGCCAAAAAGAGAAAGAACAAAAATTATTCCTTCAGGAGATATCATAGAGGCCAGGGCGCTTATTCCCCCGGTCAGCAGAAGAATAACTCCGATTATCGTATTGCTCACAGCAACGTAATCGGTTCTTTTGTTGCCCCCGGCCATATCGATAATGTAAGTTTTTCTTCCCAGCCTTACTCCGCTGTGCGCGATGCCGAGCACAAACATAGAGAGGGGATAAATCCACCAGCTGCTTCTCAGTAAAGGGCTTAATATTACAACAGCGAATATAACAATACCAAGTGACGCCGATATAATCGCGGCCCTGACCATAACTTTCTTACTCGAAATATCAGCCATTTTTCCCCAGAATGGAGCGCTCACACTTGAAGCGATACCGTTCGCGAGAACAAACAGCCCGAGCAGGTATGTCTCGTTTCCAAGATGCCGCTGAGCCAATACCACATAAAAGGGAGCTGTAAGCGCCGAACATAACAGAAGCGCCCGCGATATTACAAAATTCCTGAATGGTTTATCTTCCTTAAGCAGACTTATTCTTTCCATCGCTTCCTTTATGGCATTTCCACCCCCTGAGGTTTCCCCAGGGTACTCATTTACAAAGGAATAAACACCCGCGGCAAGAAGCCATAGCGCGGCGGCAAAAAAGAGCAATGTGCTGTAAAAAGTAATATTATCCGAATTTTCCGGCCTCAGCATCATGAATATTCCGGCGGCTAAAATAAAGAGACCTGAAATGGATGTGCTGAAACCATTCAGACGTCCCCGTCTGGTTTTAGGGATGGTTTTACCCGTCACATCCTTGGAGGCTACCGAGCATAAACCGCGCGCGAGGCTGAATATTATAAGCAGCCCCATGATTAGCCATCCCGCTTCGGCTCCGCGAAAATAAATTGCTGTCAGCGCTATTCCCGCTATTGAAATAAACTGAAATATGGAACCGGCCACCCATACCCATTTCCGCACTTCCTTCCGCCTAATATAACCGGCGATAAAAATCTGCGGCAGCATCGAACCTGATTCACGAAGAGGCACAAGAAACCCGATAAGATATACAGGGGCGCCAACATACCCCATAAGCCACGCGAGCACCGTTTTGGGACTACTGAGAGCGTCGCCAAGTTTGTAAGTGTGTTGCTGATAATTATCAGAAAAAAATTAACCGGCACATACTTGCAGGCATCATCCGAAATTTCTTTACATACCCTGGCGTCCTCTTCATTGAGAACGAGTGAATATACCGATTCAATTTTTTTTAATAACGCGCTTTTCATAATGTAATATTGTTTTATTCTTTCCGCATCTCTTTATTATTTTTTTGCCTCTCGAGGATATAATTCAGCAGATGGACTTTCTGCTCATGATCCCTTTTCTCAAAGTCATAATATTCATCCTGGCCGAGGCCGCCTCCTATTCCTGCTCCTACTATTCCTCCTATTATCATTCCCAGTCCAGCTACAATATACTTCCCCATCGAACCGAAAACCCATCATCCATTTTATCCCCCCCAAGCATGTAATATCCCGCGGCCCCACCCGCGGCAACGCCGATAAGTCCTCCCATTACCGATTTGGAGTCCTCTCCCTTGTCATCGATTCAATTGAGTCAATCACAATTGTGTAGGTCTCACCAAAATGATTTACATAAAGAGTATCCTCACTAACTTTGTGCAGCACAACATCAGTATAAGGCTGCTCAGATATTGTCATAATATCCCATATTTCCTGCCCGTAAAGATTACTCAGTATTAAACTGAAGAAAATAAAAATTAAATATCGTTTACCCATTTTTCCGGCATCCCTGTATTATTTGAATAAAATCATACAAGATTAATTTACTATTTTTTAACCAAATAAATCATCCCTTAAAATTTACACATTCCAGCCACAATTTTTCAAACATATTCCTGAACTGAATAATCAATCCTTTTTCATAGCTTACGACGATATTTTCCGAGTTATATTTTGAAGCGCTCCTTGTCCAGTTGAAACTGCCGTTTACAAGTCTCCTGTCATCAAAGATCGCGAACTTGTGATGCATAAAGCTGGGGCTTGTATCCATTTTAATATGAATTCCTTTCCTGGAAAGATAACCGATATCGCTTCCACGGTCATTGGTTTTGTCGTTATCTGTAATAATCCTTATTTTAATTCCCGGTCATAGGTATCCATAATTTCCCGCCCTATGTTATCATCCGATATGGTAAAGAGACAAATATCAACAGAAGAATGAGCGGTGCGTAATAGTGAGATAATTGCGTTGGCGCAATCGTCGCCGGGACTGAAATAAGCTTCCGATGCTTCGGAGTAAAATCTTTCGCGCGCGTTATCAATTGTTTTCACAACGTTTTCGAGCCACTTTAATGACAGGGGATTGATATTCTCACATCCCCGGTAGTATTCATTTACTACATCAAAAGCCCGGTTGCGGGCATAATTCAGCTCCTCAAATGTGTTCCCCGGATCATTCAGCAGTTCTTTAAGTTCCGATTTTTCTTCTCCATCAAGGTGAAAGTTCTTAAAAGAATACTTTAATACATATTCAATTTTTTCAAAATAATTCAGCATATTTACTTTAATATTGTTTTCGTAGTTTATAG
>CAXXGF010000079.1:0-9468 GCA_963677445.2 Melioribacteraceae bacterium
AAGAGGGGAAAAAAAAGAAACAACGCGAAAAGATATTTTATATCTCCATACCCGATAATATCCCTGTTTTTAACCCGCAGGAAAAATTCCTTTATTATTAAAAGAAGCGTTGGAACAACCATTGAAACGGCTGTCATGGAATAGTCGGGGGAAATAATTAATAACCTTATTATTCCCAGGGCAATTAAGAGAGCGGGGAGCGCATCGGGGATGGACCAGCTTTCCAGATCGGTAAAAGCAATGATCATCATTATATAAAAGGCGAAATAAATCACCAGGGCTTCAGCAGAAAGATCGTAAATGAAATAAACAAAAAAAGCAAAAACTGAGGATAAAAACTCAACAAGAGGATACCTGACAGGAAGCCGGGAATTACAGTTTTCACATTTTCCTCCTGACCGCAGCCAGCTTATTACAGGTATCATCTCATGAATTTCAAGTTTTCTTTTACCGCACCGGCATGTGGAGCGCAGAAGATCGAATTTTGAATTGCCACCAAGCCGGGAGATCAGGTTATTCGCGAAACTGCCCAGAAAAAGTGACGTAAGGAACAATATGATAAAGAAATATATCATTCTTCAAAAATCCGTTCAGTTAATTTATTCAGGGCCGCTTCAGGATTTTCCATAAATTCTGTTATGGAGCAGCCTTTTAATTCGGCAATGCCCGATGTTTCCAGGTTAACGGGATCAATGAACTGTAGAGTTAATATATATCCAGGTTCTCTGGCGCTGAAAGCGCCGGCCTCCTTAAGAATGAATAGTGAACCCCGGATAATTATTTCTCCTTTCTTTTTAAGACATTCTACCGATATTTTTTTTCAGATCATCGGTTCCTTCCCCGGAATCTTTTATACCAGGGGTGATAAGTTCCATTCTTCCTGAAAGGAAAATATCGTTATATAATAATGATGAAAGCTGCCCGGAATAATCGGAAGGTAAAGCCGCGCCGTTAACCTTAAAATTTGTTATATATCCTTTTTTATCCAGCGCGCCTTTTTCAATTCTTATACTTATATCGGCGCAGTCAAAAAGGTCAATTACCGAGCAACCCTGCAGAATAAAAATCAAATTAAAAATAAGTAGTTTTTTCATCAGTCAGGTCTAACCTCCTTAATTACGCCTGACTGGTCCACCTGCCAGGCGTTAAAATTGCCGTCATCATCAAAATCGACCACAGAAACAGCTTTGGCCACAAATTTGGATACACCGGCTTCTTCAATCGATATTTCATACCTGGCTCTGCCTCCATCGGTAACCAGCGTTTCCTGTTCAAAGCCGATAGCCGCGAGTTCATCGGAATATCTGTCAAACTCAAATTTATAGGCTTTTTGAAGCATATAAACCTGTTTAAGGTTCAGCTTCGCTTCAGTTGCCTTGGCTTTGTTGACCACAGGCATCAGCCTTGGAAGGGCAAGGAGAACGAGCACGCCGATAATTACCAGCGCCACAAGCAATTCGGTCATCGAAAAGCCGTTTTTCCTTTTATTCCGTTTCATTTTTATGCTCCCATCACATTTACCATTTCAAACATCGGAAGATACATCGCTATAAGAATAAACGCAACAATCAACCCGATAAATAATATAAGCACAGGTTCGATCATTGAGGTAATTGTTTCAAGTTTTGAATCAAATTCATTAGTGTAATATTCACTCAGCAGGGAGAAAATTTTATCAAGTTCCGCTGTCTGTTCACCTACAATAAGCAGCCTGGTGAAGGTGGAATCAAACACAATCGATTTTTTTACATTACCGGCAATGCTTTCTCCTTTTACGAGATTTTTTACCAGACCATTAATTTCATTCCTGAAAACTTTATTCCCCGAAATATTCATCGCTATTTTTAACGCGTCCGTCAATCGGACTCTGCTTCTTATCAAAATCGACATACTCAGCGAAAAACGGGCCAGCAGGTTTATCCTGAATAATCCGGATATAAGGGGAAATGAAAGGGCCATTCGGTCAATATAATTTTTCTTTAACATATTCGGTCTTAACAGCGCGTGAGGCCGAGAAAAAAAGAAGACCAACTATGAGAATGATCCATATACCGTTATCGGTCAAAAATCCGCTAATATCCATAAGCGCTTTTGTAACCGGGGGAAGTTCGGCATTCATGGTGGAAAATAATGTTTCAAAAGTGGGGATGAGGAAAAAAAGTAAAAAGGCGACAGCCGCTACAGCAATAAAAATAATAAATACAGGATAACGGAGCGCGTGGGATATTTTCTGTTTTAATTTACTGTATTTTTCCTCGAATGCTGTATATTCACTTATTATTCCCGAAAGCTCACCGGTTTCTTCAGCTATCTTTATATTTGCCACATATACTTCGGGGAAGATATCTTTCCGTTTGGCGCAGGCCGCGGAAAAAGAGCTGCCGGTTTTCAGGTCCCTCAGCAGTTCATCAATAACCGAGCGAAATTCACCCGCTTTAAGCTGAAGCCTGATAATTTCAACTGCCTGAATAAGATTCAGCTTCGCCACCAGCATGAGGCTCAGCGATCTGTTGAAATCAAGAAATTCCCTGAAATAGCTTTTCTTAAAAATCATCTTTCCCTTTATTGATAAAATCTTTCATCATACCCCCGGAATTAAAATATTCATTTTCAAATTCTACGCGCCCATTATTGATAGAAATAACCAGACTGCTGATTTCACCGGAATGAAGACCTTCTGAAAGATTATAATTTATATCCCCTGAAATATTTCCCCTGTTTGTCCAATAAATATTATTTCCTGTTTTTAATCCGATCCTGACTTTTGTTTTTTCAATATTCTCAAGCCTGCCAAAACCGGATAAAGAAATTTTATTCTCTAAAAATAATAAACTATCGGCGTCATTAAAAATTATTGATAAATTTTTGCCCTTATTTTTAACGATATATTCATCTGACCTGTTTATACATCGTTCGATTTTCGAGAGCATATCGGTTATCCGCAGCCGGGTGGTCACCTGTTTTTTCCATTGTAATAGTGAACCTGGTAAAAAAAAGATAAAACCCGAATACCATTGAGATAACCAGCATGGTGAGGTTAATGCCAACGAGAATTTCGATTATGGAAAAACCATTTCTTTTTACTCCTGCCACAGGTATATCTCCCTTTCCAGTCTGACTATTTCTTTATTCTTTCCCGCGCCTTTTACGATAATTAAGATATTCACGAATGATGAATCGTAATATACCTTTCGGCTTACTTCCAGTGTTTTTTTTCTCATTGTAATAAAGTGAATCGGAAAAGAGGCTTTGCCTTACAGATTTATTCATAGAGCTTTCCGCCATTAAAAGAGCTTCATCTTTTAACAGCAGTTCAGGTTTATCGAAAAGGGAAGTAAAAAAATGAAGCGGTAAGACTGAGCAATAAACCGAGCAAAACAATCGATACGAGCGCTTCAATTATACTGAAACCGTTTTTTCCACTAATAACTTTCATATTTAACCAGTTTCAGTTTTTTATTATTATTAAAGAAAGCGGGAGCAAGAAATTCCGGATCAAGTTTATTCCTGTTAATTTCAAGATTTACGAACCAGTTGATATATTCTTTTTTATCCTCGACATAATAAAGGTTATAGGTGTAAACACTCCCGAAAACCGCGCCGCGGAGTTCACAATTATTTTCAGAGTAAATAATTCCATGCGCCTTGCTCTCTTTATCGATAAAAATGGTCGATTTATTGCCGGGCAGACCTGTAACGCTGTTGAGGTGGAGAATGCTGCCATTTATAATGCTGTTGTAAATCCTGATATCATTCTGTGTGAAACTGCTGTCGGAATTATCATTGCTGAGACATATAATCGTTGGAAAATTAAAAAAGGCGTCCTTAATTCTTATTCCCGTCTTTGAAATAAACTGGCAGTTTTTAAATTCGCCGCCATTAATTATTATGGAATCAACAGTGGCAAAAACAGCGTTTCGCAGTCTGACATTTTTTTCTATAACCAGCTTTGATGAGCAAAGAATATTCATTTCTCTATAGATATCAGTCCCTTCCGAAATAGTAACATCTCCGTAAGAATGGATGAATATTCCCGCTTTTTTATCCTGCTCCGGGAGTCCTTTAATATCCAGTTGGGGGAATTCAAAAAAACGACCCCGCAATTTGCTGTCCGGGTATAAAATACGCTGCTCAATGTAAGTCGGTTTTCCATCTTTGAATAATGAATCCTTTTCAAAAAAAGGGGAGAGAAGGGAGTCGGGGAACATATCACTACGCAAATTTTTATCGACAATTAAATTATCATATATGTCATTCCTGTTGCCACGGCTTATATTCTGCAGGTTGCCTTCGAATATTCTTTTTCTTGTAAGGGCGACTTTGCCTTCAATCTTATTTTTTCCGGCGAGTGTGCCGCGGAAATTCGGGCGTGTGAGGGTGAGCGCGTTGCCAAAGAGGGAATCGGGTGAGGGAAGGTAATCGGCGGAAATATTGGTTGTATCTTCACCCCTGGTCACCTGAACATCAAAACGATTTATCAATCCCCGCGCGCTGTGATTAACCCTGATATTAAAAGGTTCAATGGTAAAAGTACTGGTTTTGCCGGGAATACCCGTTTCAGGCATAAATCTTTCTATAGCCGAAAAAGCGGTCAGTTCAGCTTTTTTTCTTTTAATTTTTTGAAGGGAATAAATATTAATAAACTGGATAAAGGATAAAAAAAGAAACACCATCCCGGTGACCACCAGTGAAATAGTCAGAACCGAAACCAGCGCGTACCCCTCTTTTTTCTTATTCATCCTTAACTTATAAAATTTTTCAAAAAAAAGAAATTTATTGAATTTATGGGGGGGATGTCAAAAAAGGGGAATAATTACCACCCCTGTATTGTTGAAACACAGGGGTGGTTATTATTTAAAAGCGCTTTCGGAGGCATTAATTCCCAATTTTTGAGGTGTCTTCAAGCGCCTCAATAAAACCTGCCGGCAAATCAACAACAACAACCGGGCGGTCTCTTTCATCCAGATAAACAAAACTTCTTGAGGGATCTTCCGGATCATAACTAATTTTAACTTTATACCCGGGTCTAAGTTTCTGAAAATGATATGAGTAAGTAAACGATCCTTTATAAGTTTGATACCCGACATTATAAACGTAATGGCAATATTTTTTCTGCCTGAATAGTGCTTATTCTGACGATTTCACCTATGGGCGATTTCTCCATTCTGTCTTAAAAACTCAATATCTTCTCTTCTGTTTTTACTGTAAACGATAAAAAACTATAATTACAATTCCAATTACCACAAACGCAATAATGTCACTTTTCTTCATTTTCATTTGTATAACCCTTCCGTGAAAATATTTCCGCGTTGAGATGTTGCGTCAGGTTGAAAAAAAATCACTTATATAATTATACTCATCATATTGCATATCGCCTAATTCATATGAACCCTTTTTAAGCATCACATCTATTCCCTGTTCAACTATTTTCTGAAAATCTTCAGAATCGAACATTTTTTTTTAATAACCTGAGAATATTTTTTTTCTCTTAATGTCATCGGTGAAAAAAATAGAAGGATCAAACTGGGTTTTAATATATTTTTTTAAGCCTTCAACCATTTCATCCGGGAGTTTATGCCCAATCACAGAGAATAGCCCATCAGTCAATGCTTTAGTATAACTTTTTTGATTTGAATAACCAAATATATCGCGAAAACCACTTTCGTAATGATAATCAACCATAGCATCCAGAGACTCTGCGCCAAAAATTGTCGCTAATTTCAAACCTGTGTTCGTTATTCCGGCGCCAGATGCCGTTGAGATAAAAGAAGTTCCAACACTGGTCCAATCCACATTATTAAAAGCTTCGCCCATAGTTTTCCCATCCGCCATGTTAATTGCCATCTGGCTTGTAAAATCAACGGCCGCCCCAATCAGACCCAGACCTAATACAGCTGCCCAATGAACAGCCCGGCCATCGGGGTCATATTTTGTAATCCCATTATTATGCGCATAACAATACGTATTCCAGCCGGGGTATTTATCCTCCAGCGGGTCGGGGCTTGTCCATTGGGCTTTGAAGGAATCGTAATACCTGGCTCCAAAGTAATGATATTCAGTTTCTGAGTCAAGCTCCTTGCCGGTAAACTTGAATTTCTCATAGGGGGTGGAGGGGTTCCATGAGCGGGTGATTTTGCCCCAGGGATCGTAGTCCTGTGGGGCGAAAAGGGAACCGTTATCCTCAATTGTTATCCTAATGGAGTCCAGATGCCTATACTCTTTACAATCTAGTAAATTCAACATTCATTCCAACAGTTCTACTTTCGGAAAGCATGCAATTAATTATTTTATAGGATCAGATGAATTCTTCAGAAATTCCTTCTTTTCGATAAGTTCTCCAAATTCATTGTAAAAATTCCATACTCCAATTTCATAATAATCTATTTCAATATCGTCATTATACAGAACATGCCCCTCCATCTTTTTTACTCCGGATGGATAAAAAAAAGTAATTTGAGCGCTGGATTCAGGAATAGTTTTATTACCGAAATCTAGAGTAATTTCAATTTTATTGTCATGCCTTATCTCTGAAACGATTGACATCAAGTGGCTCGATTCATTAAAATAATACCAGATTCCTATTTGCTTATCGTTTTTATATTCTCCCATTGCGGAGAGTTTTCCATTTTTTTTATTATACGCTTTAAATATCCCTTCCTTCATTCCAGCTCTATAATAGCTTTCACTCAGTCCATTATTTTCGATCCACAATCCAATTTTTTTTCCAGTATTGTCTAACTGATTGATTTTGAATTCACCCTGACTATATATATTTATTGTTATTATTATAATGATTAGGATAATCAGTCTTATATTGAACATATAATTATCTCCAAATTGATGTTTGAGTATTGTCAGCTTGAGTTGAATGAAACGCTGGAGTGTTTCGATTAGAATTTAGCGCTGTTCCACAAGTCCTGGATATAGTAACGCTAATAATATTCTGCTTTTGCGAGTCCGTATTAAAATTGCTAATGAAGTTTCTCCATTGCTCACGACTAATTAAAGTACAACCAGCTGATATTGGTTTTCCTTTTGTTGTCATTCCAGTTTTATCATTCTTTCCTGCTTTATGAATGTTTATTCCAGTAGCATAAGTTCTTCCGTCAGAATATGCTGGATTTTCGATTCCCAACTCAATTCTATTATTTGAAAAATTCGAAGTGCCAATATCGCTCATTCTTAATGCAGTATAGCTGTTTCTATGTTTGCCTACTTTTGCTTCATAGATACCTTCAGGAACGGTAGCATATTTAGTAGCATCCGAAGGCAATGTACAGACCGGATAAACAGCTTTTGTTCCATCTGCCTTATAAACAATTGCTGATGATGAACCCATATTAAAACTACTATTTTCGTCAAAATTATGGTTATTAGTAAAAAATATTGCCTGCTCATATAATCCTTCATGAAGATTTCCATTAGTATCATAAGATAATTCATCTGGCACCCATTCGTATCCATTTTGAATACCATCAGAAATAGTTGGTTTCCATGCCTGTCCATCTGGATCAATTTTTATCAATGGATTTCCTTCACAATAATTATAAGAACTCCAGCCCGGGTATTTATCCTCCAGCGGGTCGGGGCTTGTCCATTGGGCTTTGAAGGAATCGTAATATCTTGCGCCAAAATAGTGATAATCAGTTTCTGAGTCAAGCTCCTTGCCGGTAAACTTGAATTTCTCATAAGGGGTGGAGGGGTTCCATGAGCGGGTTATTTTGCCCCAGGGGTCATAATCCTGCGCGGCGAAAAGGGAACCGTTATCCTCAATTGTCAGCCTTATGGGGCCAATGCACTAGGGCATAATAGTTATTCAATATACTAAAAGAATAACATTATCATGACAGTATTCATTACATATTCGTAAACTGAAAATAAAAGCAACGAATTATTTTAACAGAATTAAACCAATAAAAAAGAGCAGTAAACCAATAAAATTACTCAGTAAACAAATAGTTTGCAATGTTTTTCCATTTTTTACATATCTATGATATATAAATGGCAGAATAATTGTCGGAACTTTAGCATTTTTGGCTTCTGAACTCATCTTATAAGATATAATTGTGCCAATAGTACACAATAGAATACCAAGAAATAAAAATATATCACTCATCGGATAATTCAAGGTGTATATTAGAAGTTAGTTGAAAAATAAAAAAGAGACTCCCGAAAATTTATTAAATTTAATCAACCAAAATCAAAAAAAACAAAAGGAGTCTCTAACATGAAAGATATGAAAATTAGAAGAGAAAATCTCGAATGGTATAAAAATCAACCGGTAGAAACACAGCTTGAGTTGTGTTCAGTCATTATGTTGAAGTAGCCAAAATCCTGGCAAATCAACTCTTCGATGATGAGTTAAAAAGAAAAGCAGGAGAAAGATACCATCGGGATAGAAAAAGCGGGAGACGTTTTAGTCGATGGGGAAGTAATCCCGGGAGCATCAGAATAGGAGAAGAAAGAGTAAAAGTAGAGTCCCCAAGATTATTCGATCATAAAACCAACCGGACAACAAGCCTTGAAAGTTATCAAAAACTCAAAGAAAAGCAAACTGCCATCAGTAGAGCTTATGAAGAAAATAATAATGGGTCTGAGCCAATCGGATTATGAAGAAGTAACCAAGATGTGTGTTGATAGTTTTGGGTTAAGTCAAAGTACAGTAAGCAAAGCATTTATCGAAGGAAAGCAGCAAGGCGTTAAAGGAGTTCGAAGAAAGAGACCTTGGTTAGTTATGACTTTATCGCCCTGGTAATAGATGGGAAATATTTATCGAGCGAAAACATGGTAATAGCTCTTGGAATAACAAGTGATGGAGTAAAAATACCATTAGGATTTGTTCAGACAACAACAGAAAACTCAGAAGCAGTTAAGGGATTGCTTAAGGATCTTCTGAATAGAAACTTTCAATTTGCCCAGGGAATACTAACGATCATTGATGGCTCAAAAGGACTATATAAAGCTATTAAAGAAACATTTGGAGAACTCGCGCTGGTACAACGCTGTCAATGGCATAAGAGAGAAAATGTAGTGAGTTACCTTAATGAAGAGGATAAAGAAAAAATACAGGAGAAAATTAAGCCTGGCATATTCAGAACCGATATATGAAATTTCAAAATCACGGATACTTGGTATAAAGGATGAACTGGAAAAGATAAATATTAGCGCTGCCAGATCATTAGCAGAGGGTCTGGAAGATACACTGACAATACACAGGTTGGGATTATACGAACAGATAGGTCGTTCATTTACGACAACAAACACAATAGAAAATTTAAATTCCCAGGTTGCAAAATATCTGAGAAAAGTAAAAAAATTGGCAGAGAGGAGATATGAGAGCCAGATGGCTTGCAACAGCGCTACAAGAAATTGAACATAGAATGAGACGTGTTAATAATTATACTAAATTATATTTACTAAGAGCATCTATACAGTCTGAACTGAAAATAAATCAATCAATGGTCGCAT
>CAXXGF010000080.1:0-134890 GCA_963677445.2 Melioribacteraceae bacterium
TCTGCGCGATCAGTGTAATTATAATAATCAGGGTACATCATGAAAGAAAAGTACAAATATTCTGAGTTAACCGGTAAAATAATTGGTTGCGCGATGCAGGTGCATAAGTTCTCGGCAGTGGTTTCCAGAAAAGATATACCAAAAGGCGCTGGCAATTGAAATGAAAAAGCAAGGTTTATCTTTCCAGATGGAAATGGAAATGAGTATTTATTATGACGGACATAATCTGGGTAAACGCAAAGTTGATTTCCTATAGAAGACAAAGTGATGCTGGAAATGAAAGCTGTAAATAAACTGGATGACACACATCTAACCAGGCCATAAACTATCTCGAGGCTTATAACAGAGAAGTCGGATTGCTGATTAATTCGGGCGAAAAGTCTGGAATACAGAAGAGTAGCCAACAGTAAAGACCGCTGATTGACGCTGATTACACTGATTTTATGATTTCTGCGAAATCATATTTAAAAATAAAGCCGGGTTTCACTTTTTTATTGATCTTATTATTATTTAGCTTTAGGTTTAATGTTTTTAAGTATCCATGCACAAAGTCAAAATCATTAAATCTGCGCGATCAGTGTAATTATAATAATCAGGATACATAATGAAAGAAAAGTACAAATATTCTGAGTTAACCGGTAAAATAATTGGTTGCGCGATGCAGGTGCATAAAGTTCTCAGCAATGGTTTCCAGGAAAAGATATAGCAAAAGGCGCTGGCAATCGAGATGAAAAAGCAAGGTTTATCTTTCAGATGGAAATGGAAATGAGTATTTATTACGACGGACATAATCTGGGTAAACGCAAAGTTGATTTCCTTATAGAAGACAAAGTGATGCTGGAAATGAAAGCTGTAAATAAACTGGATGACACACATCTTAACCAGGCCATAAACTATCTCGAGGCTTATAACAGAGAAGTCGGATTGCTGATCAATTTCGGGGCGAAAAGTCTGGAATACAGAAGAGTAGCCAACAGTAAAGACCGCTGATTGCGCAGATTACGCTGATTTTAATGATTTCCGCGTAATCAACTCGATCTTCGTAATCGGCGGTAATGATTCTACCTATCCTCAGCTTCCTGCTCTCTTTGATTTCGGCAAAAAAATCAGGCAGTTTTTCCGATTCATGAGCGATGCTGATTTCTTTAACATATTCACTGAAAGGTTCAAGAGCCTTATTCAGCAAACCATCATTAATTAATTGCCCGCCGGTCGCTCCCGCGGAACCGTTATTAAAGATAAGAATCCGGGGATTGAGTCCCCTGTTCAGAGCTTCCATAACGCTATTCATTCCATTGAAAGGAAGCCAAAATCACCTGTAACGGCCCATACATCCTTAAATCCTGCCAGCATAACTCCCAGGGCAAGAGGTATGCTTCCCCCGAGGTGAGTGACGATATCAATACTGTTAAAGGAGGCAGCGCAAAGGAGCTTGTTATACTTGTATCACCGGTTACAATCTCTCCGCGGAAATTATTAAAAACTTCAAAAACAGGCCGGTAGATATTGGCGGTTCTTTTATATTGATCGGGCAGTACATGGTCAAGCTCCGGCGCTCCCGATTCTTCATACCCTGGGAAAACACCATTATAAATCTTCTCACAAAATCTTTTATACTGGTCAATCGCAAATAGGGATGCACCACATGAAGCTTAACATTTCGTTTATACCCGTGGGAACCGCCGCTTCCTTTTCCTTTCAAACTCACACTGATAGGATACCCCGCCGGCATTAACTAACAGGACACCGGCAATCTTAGTTCTTCCGAGAGCTCATAACATTCCTGAATATCTTGGTAATATTTTCTCTGGCCTGCCTGAATGGAATAGAGATTCCTTCGAGAAATTTTTCCACTTCAAAAATATTATCAGAGTGGCTTCCGCCGGATCATCCCCCGCGAGTATGACCATCCTGCTGTAAGATCGGTATATAGAGAATCCAAAATACTGTTGGCGCCTTTGGTCAGGCCGTGGGTTTTTATACCGCGGCCGAGCGCGTTCCGCTATCGCGGCTCCATGCGCGATAGTAAGGGCAGGCTCTTCATTGAAGGAAATGGTTATCTTTCTGCCGGTGGCCGATTCATAATCAGCAATAATCTCATTGCCTCCGTAACCGGGAACATGGGTAATAACCTTTACTCCTGAATCACTCAGGGCGATCGCGGCGGCTCTTGAAGCTGAACAAATCATAGAAGCTTGTACTCCGCTTTGGTTCGGGGAGTGAGATTTTTCAGATCGGAACCTGTCGGGAACTGAAAAACCCTTAGGTCAAATTCAGGCAGCACCGCGAAAAGATGGTCAAATATATCGCCTGAATTTCTTCGTAGCGAACCCATTCTGTAGTGCCGGTGAATACATAAATTTCAGGGGCAGTCCCTTTTCACCCGCCGGAAGCTGCCTGATCAGGAAGTCATGCCGGGATTTATATCCTCCCTTGTTTCAGGTAAGCTTTAAGATAAGCCCTGAACGTGCCAATATTTGTCATTCTTCTGCCATTTACCAAACTCGAAGGATCGACCTTTTTATCTTGTTGTATTTGGCCAGTTCCTCTTTTTTCCCTTCGAGATAACCTTTAAGAAGATGGATATTCTCAAGTTTGGCAATATCATCATCTTCCAGGAACCTTATGCTTCCAATATCAAGATATATAGCCCGTTTAATTCTTCTTCCCCCCGAAAGGGTCAATTCCTTCGCCAGTTTTTGAATGAATCCTCAACAATTTTATATGTGGAATTACCGTTATGGTTTTATCAAATTCTGAATTTTAATTATATTGAGCGATATATCAATAACATCCCCATCCGCGCCATATTTAGATATTTCCACCCAGTCTCCCACCTTAATAAGATCATAAGAAGTGATCTGGATGCTCGCGACAAATGAGAGGATTGTATCACGGAATATCAGCAAAAGCACAGCGGTCAGGCGCTTATTCCTCCGAGCAGAGTCAGGGACTTTCCCCGGTAAGCAAACCCATAATAATTATTATTCCGTAGAGCACAAAAATAATTTTGATTACCTGAATATACCCTTTTATCGGTCGTTCTTTAAAACGATCATCCTTTCGAGAAATATTGTCAGGGAAGTTAAAAGCGCGTTGCCGGCGATAAGTATTAAAACAGCAATAATCGCCCCTGAAAGACGGTTGACCAAAGCTTCAATATTGGCATAAGGTATGCAAATTCATGCACAATAATGATGGGAATAATCAGCGCGAGTTTATCAAGCAGTTTTTCTGTAAGGAATATATCATCAATCTGTGTTTTTGTTCTGCTTATCAGCACTTTGATATAATGGAAAAATACTCTGCGTGTAAAAAGATGCACAACAAAAGCGAGCAGAAAAATTACAATCAGCACAAGCATATCCCATAAAACAGGCCAGGGAGCAAGATATTCTTTTACCTGGTTAATTATTTCATTCATAAAAGCTCCACATTCATTTCAGAAACCGGTTTTATCTTATCCTCATCGAGTCGGAATATTGTCCAGTCATCCATAGGTTTTGCCCCCAGCGTTTTATAAAACTTTATTGCCGGTTCATTCCAGTCAAGCACAGCCCATTCAAATCTTCCGCAGTTCTTTTCAACCGCTATTCCCGCCAGATATTTCAAAATATATTTTCCAATGCCATTCCCTCTATCTTCAGGAACGACATAAAGGTCTTCCAGATAAAGTCCTTTTTTCCCCGTAAAAGTTGAGAAATTAAAAAAGTAGAGGGCAAACGCTAACCGCTTTATCACCGCGAAAAAACAAAAAGAGCCTCGATATTGGAACCGGGGCCAAAAACATTTTCCCTTATCATCTCCTCTGTTGCTGTAACTTCATCACTCATTTTTTCATAATCAGCAAGCTTTTTTATCATTTCGAGCAACAGTCCGGCATCTTCAGGGCCGGCTTTTTTTATTGTCAGCAAATTATCACCATATTTAATTATAACCTGCTGCAAACTTAATAAAATATCAAACTACATAGAAAAGGAGATGGAATTATTATTAGTATCTTTTTCTTTTCCAGAAAGATTTAAGATAATCTTTAAGCCTTTTTTCCTGCCCGTTATCGGTGGGTTTATAATACTGTTTATTCTTTATTTCATCAGGAAGGTATTGTTCCTCAATAAAATGCCCCGGGAAATCATGCGGATATTGATAATTTTTCCCATAGTCCAGCTCCTTCATAAGTTTCGTCGGAGCGTTTCTGAGATGGAGCGGCACCGAATAAAGTGGTTCTTCCCTGACATCACTCAGAGCGCTATCAACAGCCATATAAGAAGCATTGCTTTTGGGACATGAAGCAAGGTATGTAGCGCACTGAGCGAGAATTATCCTCCCCTCAGGCATCCCAATCTTTTCGACCGCGCTGAAAGCCGCTTCGGCCAGAACAAGCCCGTTGGGCGAGGCATTACCGATATCCTCCGAGGCCAGAATGATCATCCTGCGCGCAATGAATAGCGGGTCCTCCCCCCCTTCAAGTATTCTTGCCATCCAGTAGACAGCACCGTCCGGGTCACTGCCTCTTACACTTTTTATAAAAGCTGATATCAGGTTATAATGTTCTTCTCCCGCTTTATCATAAATAACATTTTTACGCTGAACAATATTTTCAATAACTTCTTTGGAAATAATTATTTCCGCTTTGGCCGACTCCTGAATTACACACGACTCCAGTATGCTGAGCATCGTCCTGGCGTCACCCCCGGAAATGTATAGCAGAAAGTCTTTATCTGTTTCTTTTATATTTAGTGAGTTAAGATAAATATCCTCTTTAAGGGCTCCGTTAAGAATATTCTCAAGGTCCTTTTTCCCCAGTTCATTAAGAACATAGGTTCTCGCGCGTGAACGAAGAGGAGGAATAATTTCAAATGAGGGATTTTCCGTAGTGGCTCCTATCAGAATTATTTCACCCGACTCAACGGTGGAAAGAAGAGCGTCCTGCTGCGCTTTGTTAAACCGCGTGGATTTCATCAATAAAAAGAATCGTCTTTTTATGATAATTAAGATTCTCCCTCGCTTTCTCAATTACAGCCCTCACTTCCTTCACACCCGATGAGACCGCGTTAACCGAAAAAAATTCCGAGCTTGTCTGGCGGCTGATTATTCTCGCTAGGGTTGTTTTACCTGTTCCGGGGCTTCCCCATAATATAAATGAGCTGAGTCTGTCATTTTCTATCATCAGCCTGATTGGTTTTCCCGGCCCGACCAAATGTTCCTGGCCATAAAAATTATCGAGTGTTTCAGGCCGAACCCTTTCCGCCAGGGGAATTCCCGGAATTTCAGCGCTGCTAAAAGGTTTATTTTTCATCAATTATCAGGGCCTCTTCATTCTCACTTTTCATTCGGTACTTTTCCCTGGCCGCCTTTTCTATTTTACCAAGATCATATTTATATAATTTTATTTCAGCTTCGAGGCTGTCAATTCTGCTGTTTATATCAGATATCTCCTCATTTAAAGCGTCAACCTCCGCGCTGAGCCTCAGGTATTTTATTATACCATGCTCATTAAAAAGGAGAAATATTACTGATATCAGCAAAATAACAATAATCAGAATTCTTTTTACAATCTTTAGTTTGTCACTCTTCATCCTAAAGTGCTTTTAATGATCCTCTCAATCAATGTTTCAAAACTCAATCCGGCAGAGCGGGCCATCTTGGGAACGAGACTTAATTTAGTCATTCCCGGCAGAGTGTTCATCTCGAGGCAGTAGGGTACCATTTTTTCACTCAGCCTGAAATCAGCTCTTCCATAACTTTTGCACCCGACAGAATTATACGCAAGAAGAGCCTGATGCTTCAGATGCTCCACAACTTTCTTCGGAAATTTTGCCGGGACTTCATAACGGCTCATTCCATCAGTGTATTTACATTCGTAATCATACAAATTATGAGAGGGAATAATTTCAAGAACCGGCATAACTTCCTTACCGACAATTGTCACCGCCACTTCATGACCTCTGATAAATTCTTCAATAATTAATTTTTCAGAGTATTTGGAAGCTTTTTCAATCGCCTCTTTCACCTCGATATCACCTCGGCAAACCGACAAGCCTATTGTTGAACCCTGGTCGTTAGGTTTTACAATACAGGGATAACCGAAAAATTTTTTTATTTTGGCTTTTATCAAATTATAATCCCTTTCACCCGGGCCAACAAGGAACCAGGGAGGTGTTGATACATCATAATGCTGAAAGAGTACTTTTGATAAAGATTTATCCATTGCCACCGCGCTGGAAGTAACTCCCGAACCGGTGTATTTTACTCCCCGCCAAATCAAGAAGTGACTGGATTGCGCCATCTTCACCATATTTTCCGTGAAGCCCGATAAATACCAGATCGGCCTCATCAATTTTTTTTGAATCTACAGCCGTAACATAATTTCTCGCGCTGACTTCAGCATGATCTTCTTTGCTGAAAAAAAGCTCCGTGTTTTCCGGCTGATCCGCGCCATAAGCGGGATCAATAAGAATAACATCGTGTCCGAGGCTGATAAGAGCCTCATAAATTGAAGCTGAAGATAATTTTGATACTTCCCGTTCGGAGACGCTCCCCCGACCAACAATATAATTTTCATATTTAATCAATGTCTGAATTATCTGAAAAATTTATTCATTTCACTTATTTTAATTCCGTATGTTTTTTCCGCGATTTCATATAACTTCTGCACCTTATGTCTCGGCAAAATCTTTTCTCTTCCCATCATCCTGGCGTGGTAAAGAGTTTTTGCGGAATGTTCCAGTTTTTCCATTTTAAAGTAGGAATCACTTATCGTTCGGCCAAAGGTGATCGCTCCATGATTTTCGAGAAGCATAGCCCAGGCAAAATCGATAAAAGGATTCATCGATTCGGGCAATTCATCGGTAGATGGGGTGCCATATCGGCAGAGAGGCACTTTACCGAGTGAAAGAATTACTTCGGGAAAAACAGGCGCGGTAAATCCCTCCCCGATTGTCGCGAAGGCAGTAGCGAAAACCGGGTGACAATGGGTAATCGCATTTACATCTTCCCTTCTTTTATAAGCCAGAAGATGGATTTTTGCTTCGGTTGTTACTTTGCCCGTCCCTTTAATTTTGTTGCCGTTGATATCTATTTCTATCAGGTCTTCCGGTAAAATATCGCCTTTACTTCTACCCGAAGGTGTTATAAGAATATTGCCGTTTTCAAGCCGCGCCGAAAGATTGCCATCGTTGGATGATACAAAGCCTTTTTCATAAACTCTCCCGCAATATCGGGAAAGCTCTTCTCTCATCTGCATAATGATTCCAGTTTTTCCATCAATTGGAGATTTATTAGTCCGTCACGACCCGTTACCATCGGGACACTATTACGCAAAAATGAACGCTGAACATCCTTTAACAGGTAACTAACCTTATTCGCTCTCTTCCTGAAAGATTTCCTTCCTTCACCGCTGAGGTCAATAGTCAGTTTACTGGAACCGGTTTTTTTACCGACAAAATTTTCAATCGCGAGACTTCCGTTATATCCCAAAACTTCTATTCTGTTAAAAGCTTTTTTTGCGTTATATGATACATTCATGGTCGCATAACCGCTTTTACGGAATTTCATCAGCGCCACGGCAAAATCCTCAACCTCACTTTTATAGACAATATTATCCATATAGCCGGTAATGTCATCAATCTCTCCGCCGAAAAAACGGAGCAGGTCTATCATGTGAGTGCCAAGATCCCTTAGCGCCCCTCCGCCGGCAAGCTCCTGTTTAAATCTGAAGTTATCATTCGGAGCATAATCAATATTAAAATTGAGTGAAACCGATATCAGCCTTCCCAACATTCCCTTATCAATTATTTCTTTGGTTTTAAGCACCAGCGGATGATAACGGTGCACATAATTTATTGTCAACAGAACATTATTTTCCTCACAAACTTTCAGCATTTCTTCAGCCTGAACAGAATCAAGAGCCAGGGGTTTTTCACATAAAATATGCTTTCCTGCCTTCGCCGCTTTAATGACCTGTTCGTAATGATCTGAATTTACACTTCCGATAAAGAGCGTGTCAAAATCACTTTCAAGAAATTTATCATAATCATTATATAATCCTGAAGCATCATAAGCATTGCCCAGTTCTTTTGCTCTTTCAAGTGAATGACTGTATACCGAAACCAGTCTGCTTCTTGTAAGCATACTGAGAGCGGGTAAAAAAGAATGTTCGGTAAACCTGCCGCAACCCGCGACACCCCACCGAAGTTTCTTAATATTACTTCTGGGAATCTTTATTTTTTTCATTTTTCCGCCTGGTGACTGATCAGAAGTTTAATTTTTCCATTAACATTTTGATTGGTTCCGAATTCTGCAAAATGTAAAAATGTATCGCCGGAACATTATTATTCAACAGGTCTACAACCTGTTTATGCGCCCAATTCACTCCTATCTCAGGCACATATTCATCTTTTGCCTCCATTATTTCATCCACCAGTTCATCCGGTACATCTATATAAAAATTCTTGGGCAGACTTAGTAGTTGTTTCTTGGAAGTCAGGATTTTTAATCCCGGAATAATCGGAGCGTCAATACCTGTTTCTTTGCACAACCCGATATATTTGTAATAAGCCTCATTATTGTAGAACATCTGTGTAACAATATAATCGGCGCCTGCGTCAATTTTGTGTTTTGTATTGGAAATATCAGTTTTAAGACTTGGGGCCTCAAAATGTTTTTCCGGGTATCCTCCAATTCCTATACAAAAATCCATCGAATAGGCATCAAGGAGTGAATCTTCCAGATACCTTCCGTTGTTCATATTTTTAATTTGTTCCACCAGGTCGAGCGCGTTCCGGTTAACACTTCTTCCCCATTTAACCGGTTTGCTGTATCCCGATTTTTCATCTCCCCTGATAGCGAGCACATTATCTATTCCCAGGTAATTCAGCTCAATAAGAAAATCTTCCGTCTCCTCCCTCGTAAATCCCTGGCATATCACATGGGGCACGGCGTCAATATTATATTTATTCTGAATCAGCGCGCAGATACCGAGTGTTCCCGGTCTTTTCCTTTTCACCTTAACTTTAACTGTTCCATCCGGATTTTCTTCGTAAGCAACATCGGCGGCATGACTGGTGATATCAATAAATGGAGGATTATAAACAAAAAGGTCATCGAGCACAGCGAGAAGCTGCGAGATATTTCCTCCCCGCTTGGGGGGAATTATTTCAAAACTGATAAGGGTGTTATTTGCCTTTGCCAGATGTTCTATAACTTTCATCTTACTTTTCCTTTCAATATAAGATCTTAAACTTACAGTATAGCCGCTTATTTTACAAATTTAAATAAATACTCATTTTCGATTAGGCAGCAGGGTCAATTTTTTTTCATTTCCACGAATAGTGTTTACCCTGTTCATATTTATTTCAATCAGTTCACCCTCCATCCAGAGCGGAGCCATATCACTGTAATTATCACTTAAAAAATTCCCCGACTCACCTCCCGGAAGTACGCATAACATTGTTTCGGGATCAGCCATGTCGCATATATAACGCATTGCGGCGCCGACATTTGTATCGAAAGGTTTGCTGAAGGAGTAACCGCTGTTCATCAGAGTTGTGCCATCTCCTCCAATTTCAAAGGGACCGATATTTATCAGATTATCAAGTATTGCCGAGCGATCGGAAAAAGGATGTTTCAGTGTAACACTGTGAACTCTTCCCCATTGCCACTCAGCAGGATTCTCACCTAATGTTTCTTCAAGTTTTTCCAGCGCCGATAAAAAACTTTTCCTGACGATTTCATCTTTCGTTTCAATTTCTTCGCTGCTTATATTATCCCACCAGCTGTTTTCCTTTTCGGTAAGGACTTTTTCCAGTATTCTGTTGGGCAGATTTGGAATCATATTAAATTCTTCAAGTAACTTCTCCCCATTTCATCCCCGAAAATCCCTTTAATAAGTTCTATCCGGTAGTAAGAATATATTGCCGGCGCCTGCATAAATCGATTCATCTCTCCATCCCAGTTCTTAAATAACTTCATAGCGGTTTTAAGATTTTTATCATGTATCTCGGCATTTCCGAAAGCATCCAGAACCGATTTCACCAAAAAGGAAGCAAAAAGAGATCTTTCATCTCTCTGAATCATCTTAAAATCTTCAGAGTCAAATTTTTCTTTTTCCGCCAGTTTTTCTTTTATCCGTTTAACACGGGCATCCGGTTCCCACATGTTGGATATATATATTTTCGAATCGCCGACATTATTATTCGCTGTGGCAATAATTTTTTCACCCGGATTATAAACAGAAGGCATCGATTTAAAGGGCACAAACTTCTTCCAGTCATATTTACTTAATGTGCCGTTATAAATAAATATTCCGCTTACCGATTTTCTCTGCGGCAGCAAACCGGCAGCGTAATAGCCGATATTACCGGCAGTGTCGGCAAAGAGAAAGTTTTGACCGGGTCCGCTAAAATCAGTGAGAGCATTTTTTAATCCTTCCCTGCCTGAGGCTTTATTCACCTTTCTTAATGCCGTAATGTTATCGCTAAACCGGTATCCGGTCCAGGACATGCTCACAGGAGCATATTCAACACTGTCTTTAAATATCAGGCCGAAAGTATGTATATCATGTACCAGGGGACCCCCGGTGAGTGGAGCGTATCTTAAACTCCACAGGTTCACCATCTTTGACATAAATAGTATCTGTGATTATTTCCAGATCAAGCCATTCCTGATCAACCATATATTTAGCGCCTGTTGAATCCAGTTTTTCGATATAAAAATCGGAATCATCCGCCATCAGATTTGTGGAGCTCCAGCAAATTTCCCTGTTCTGTCCGATTATCACTGCCGGCACACCGGGCACCGTATATCCCGCGGCGTTCCAGTCACCCCCCGATATTGACACAATATACCAGATTGAAGGTTTGCTAAGCGCGAGATGTGTGTCATTCGCCATCAGCGGTTTTCCCGATTTCGACTTTTCACCTGATACAACCCAGTTATTTGATCCTGTCATACTGCTTTCAAACGCGAGATATTTACGGAAAAGCCGGTCTGCCTCCACAATCCCGTTCGAGATTGGTCCGCTGAATTCAAAAGGACAATCATCAATAACAGCCGCGCCATCAGGCAAAGGGAGAATTTCCCTTAATTTGTCGCACCCTGTTTTTTCAGCCACACGCGCCATAGCCACATCGGTCCACCAGCCGAGATTAAGCATCCAGGCAAAAAGTTTTTCGATAAGGTAACAATCCTCAGGTTTCCAATCCTGCGGATAATAGCCCAATAGACTGAATTCAGGCGGATAAACGCCGTAAGAGATTCTTATATATTCATTTACACCTTCGCTATAAGCCTCAAAAATTCTTTTTGTGTTATCATCTATTCTGGCATAATTGCTGTCCACAAACCTTTGCATCCCGATAGTCCTGAACATATAATCCACCGGTAAAGCTTCTTCGTTCGTTACCCTCGGAAATTCTTCCCGAAGCGGCCCTTCTCATCAGGTCCATCTGGAACAGCCTGTCTTGCGCGTGGACAAAACCAAGAGCGAATGCCGCGTCCTCCTCATTTTCTCCATAGATCAATGGAATGCCATATTCGCCCCGAAATATTTCCACAGGCGAATTTGTGCCGTTAACATTCAGTTCACCCTCAACCTGCGGCAAACTACGGCCAAGGCCTGTCCGTAATATGAAATAAGAAACAACAATCAGCACAAATACTACTACCGGGATTATAATCGCCGCCTTTAACCATTTATTCATCTTTTTTTACTACCGGTCCAACTCATTAAACAATTTTTAATATATTCGCATATACAAATATAAAGATTACCTGAGTGAATCTTCCCATTTTCATTTTATAAAAAAAATAAAGAGGTCTTATGCCACCCGAAATAGTTTACCTGGCAGCGGCAGTTATGATAATCGCGCTTGTTGTTATGGTCATTGTAATTACCGGAAGAATGCGCAGAATTGAATCAGCATTAAGTGAATATTCTGAAAAATCGCTGAAAGCTGTGCGTGAAGAATTCAGAACAAATCGTGAAGACAGCGGCAGACAGGTAAAACTGCAGATGGATGAAATGAGAAACTCGATGAAGATGCTCGGGGATATGATCGGTGATCGCCTTACCGATATTTCAAAACAGCAGCGTTCGAAACTGGAAATTTTCACGGAACAGATTTCAAAACTTACCGAGACAAATGAGAAAAATTTGAAAAACTTACAGATAAAGTATCTGCCGAACTGAAAGATATACAAAAAAATAATGCCGAAAAACTGGAAGAGATGCGCGCTACCGTGGATGAAAAACTTCACGCGACCCTGGAAAAAAGGCTTGGAGAATCTTTCAAACTTGTCGGTGAAAGACTCGAACTGGTTCATAAGGGACTGGGTGAAATGCAGAATCTCGCTTCCGGTGTGGGTGATCTTAAGAAGGTCCTTACAAATGTAAAATCGCGCGGCACATGGGGGGAGGTTCAGCTTCAGACTCTTATCGAACAAATACTGGCCCCCTCGCAGTATGAACAGAATGTCAGGACAAAAAAAGGAAGCCGCGAGCTGGTTGAATTCGCGATAAAACTGCCCGGCAGAAACAAAGATGATAAAGAGGTTGTCTGGCTCCCGATAGACGCTAAATTCCCGATTGAGGATTACCAAAACTTATCGACGCCAGGGAAGCTGGCGATCAGCAATCCATCGACACATATACAAAAGGGCTTGTAACCCGCATAAAGGAGAAGCTAAAACATCTCAACAAAATATCTCGATCCTCCCAACACCACCGACTTCGCGATCATGTTCCTCCGGTAGAAGGATTATACGCCGAGGTGCTGAGTGTGCCGGGACTGGCAGAGGTAGTTCAGAGAGATCACAGGATCATCATGGCCGGCCCGACCAACCTCGCGGCGCTGCTTAACAGTCTGCAAATAGGTTTCAGAACTTTAATTATCGAAAAACGCTCCAGTGAAGTCTGGAAACTGCTCGGCGCGGTAAAAACCGAATTCGGCAAATTCGGCGACCTCCTGGAAAAAACCCAGACAAAACTTGAGCAGGCAAGCAAAGAAATAGGGAACGCGAAGAGTAAATCGAGAACCATTGAACGAAAACTGGGAACAATCCAGGAACTTCCCGAAGCTGAGAGCGCGAAGCTGCTCGGCGACGGCAACGACAGAATATTGATTTTTATTCTCCCTGTTGTAGAGACAAGGCATGCCTTGTCTCTACGATTTAGACGTCCTTCCTTTACGTTTTCTCCGAGTAATCTTTTCTTCCACAGTCTTTCTCCTATACCACTGGACCAATAATGCCAAATCGTTTTTATCATTCAAACTTTAATTTTCATGGGAATACCCAATTCTTAATTCCTCTTTTTTATCCGCCACGAAAGATGTAACTTTTTTTTGGCCTTTTTTTTCCTTGCGCCCCTTGTGACTTCCTTGTGTGCTTTGTGATAAAACTGTAATCAGCTCAAACCTCCCCATTGGCCAAATCCGCCGGAAACAAGTGTGAGGGAAAACAATTAAAAAATTTACTACAAAGAATTTGACCATCATCAGGTAATTAGTTATTTTTGTTTAGACTTAGTCTAAATATAAAATAACGAACGCGAACGCGAAGTTTTATTCATTTTAAACAATTTTAAAACAGGAAATGCGTATATTTAGCAGATACAGGTATCTTATTAAAAATAGTGATGATAAGCATCAATTATCGCTGATAATTTCTTCATAATACCCACCGAGTGATATTAGGTGCAAAAAACAGAATTAAGTCGCGGCGGAAGCCACGACTGCCGGGAGAAGTATATCTTATTGGACGATAAAAGATACAGAGCATCTTGTTTTAATGGCGAGCTCAATCACAAAAATAATTCAATAAAAAAACTAAAAAATACTATGAAACTAAAACTTGTTTACATCACAACTGCGCTGTTTATCCTGACCTCTAATGAGATCATACACGCGCAGATATTTGAAAAACCGGAAATTGGCGCTCATCTGATCTTACAACTCGAAAGTTTTGACGGAGATGAGATGGCTCCTTTTGCCGGTTATGAAACCCCTGTATCCAGATTCAGTATCCGTCACGCTTCAATTGAGGCATCTGGCAAAGCGGGAAATAAATTCGAGTATAATGTGGAAGCGGGCACCGCCACTTGTCTCGCGGGAGGCCAGTTCACCTTAATGGACGCCTCGTTATTTTATTGACATTTTTCCTTATCTGAAAGTAGGTTTCGCCAAAGGTGAAATTTTAAGGGGATTTATGTTTTCGCGGGATTGCGGCAGCTTATTAACCGGTGAAAAAACCCGCTTCGCCAAAACCTATGCCCCCTGTCATCCGACAGGCGGAATTATTGAAACTGGATTATAACTTTGAAAATAATTTCGGACTGCTTTTACAACTGGCCTATCTGAATGGAAAGGAAACGAACAATATTCAGGAGGAGTACGATCAGAATGTGGGCATTGTTATCAGAACCCCGGTTAAAGGGTTGGAATTCGCCGGATATTTTAACAGGATAAAAGCAAATTTCGGAACCGGTCCGGCTCCGGAATATAAGTTAATCAATGGTGAAGGGAACAGAATGGGATTCGGAGCCGGTTTTGAAAGAAAGAATTTTTCTCTGAAAAGTGAATATTATATGCTGAAAGGATATTACAATAATCCCTTTAGCGGAACTCTTTACAAAGATGCCTCCCATACTCAATATATAAATTCGGAAGATATTGAAATGGGCGCGTTTTATATAGAAAGCGGCTATTCATTCACAACAGAATTAAAAAACCTGCAGTCAGTGCAGCCCTATTTACGTTACCAGACCTGGGATAAAGCGGTCAATGCCTATGGGGATCACCAATATTCATACCTGACTATGGGAATAAATTTTTGGCTGGATAAAAAGGAGGAAATTTTTTTCCGGGTAGATTTTGAAAAACCGATTGACGCTCCGGAAGGTATTCAAAAGGACGCGTCACTTTTAATTTTAAGATTCCAGAAAGGATTCTGATCATAACAGGAGTTTGATAATGAAAAAGATTAAAATAATACTTTTTATATTTCTTTTTAGCATATTATTTAATTCAGTTTACGCTGAAAAAGTAACATTCCCCCCTCTTGATGATATGTATACTGATGAAATAAATACCGGTCCAGCATCCGGTTGACCAGTTATGGGTCGCTAATTACGCGCCAGTAAATAACTACCAGCGGATTATGATGAAATTTGATATCAGCTCCCTGGCCGGACAAAATATTAATAAAGCCGAACTGAATATTTACAGGTTCTTTGGATGTCCCTCGGGTGGAGCCACGACTGTAAGGATTTACGCGATTCAGGAAAACTGGGATGAAAATTCATGGTCGCCCGAAACTCATATATCTTATGACGCTGATAACCAATACGGATTATATGCTTTTAGCGCCAATGGTATGCACAGCATCGATATTACCTCATTAGCGCGGGCCTGGGCTGATAGCAGCGTGGTTAATCACGGCCTGGTAATGATAGCCGATGATAACTGCAAATTCGCGAAATGTTATTCAAAAGAGGCTTCAAACAGCGAATTCCAGCCATATCTGGAAATTGATTACACTTCTCCGACTAATGTTAAAACCGAAGATCATGATCCCATATTAAAAACTCTGGAGTTATCGGCATACCCGAATCCTTTTAATCCTTCAACTAATATTAAAATAGCCCTTAAGAAAGGAAGTAAAATTCACATTAAGGCTTATAACCTGGCAGGGCGGCAGGTTTCCGAAATTTTTTCCGGTTATCTTGCCTCCGGTAATTATACCTACTCTTTTAAAGGAGATAACCTGGCAGCCGGCGCCTACTTTATCATAGCGGCAACAGAGGAAACTCAACAGTGTTATAAAATTTTATTGATGAAATAATTATTCAAAATGAAAAGGGGACAAAATTTTGTCCCCTTTTCATTTACATTGATTAGTCCGCATGCAATTAAATTCTGCTCGAGATAGATAAGCTAAAAGGTAGCCATCAAAATCCAAATCGGGGTTTTTACTCTTCTCTCTACACTAACCCCTCTTCACTTCCGGCTTGCCGGTTTATGATTATTTCTTTTGGTCTCTGCTTGTCCTGATCATAATCTCAAAGGAAGAGTCCATTCCTCATTTTTATCCGCATCGGAGGATGTAATTCGTAATTTTATTTGGCGGGTTTTGGCGGCCTTTTTCCATTAGAACAGAACCGCAGCATTTATCCCATTCAAACAGGTGAGATTAATCTCACCTGAAACCAGAGTACATCCTTTAATATATTGAGTATTAATACCACTGTTATTTCCGGCTGTAACAGTTTATGTTGATGATTTTTTAATCAGGGATGAAAGATTCCCTTTACTTTTGCTTTAGGCTTTGTTATCTTCAGTCAGCACATTTATTTTGGAGGAGCAATGAAGTACAAACAACTACTACCTGTTCTCTTCTTTGTCTTAGCCTTATCCGGACACCTGTATCCGCAAAATGGCTTTAACAAAGAAACCTATGATCTGTTTTTACAACAGCATCAAAATCTTACAACCGATCAGTTGCTGGCGTTGCACCCTGCCGGCATGTTCGAGAACAATTCCGCGAGTATCTGGAATGAATCACTTTATCACGATTCCCTGGAAATTAAATATGAACTGACTCCCGATGAGTTGTCGCTCATAAAAAACCATGGATTCGTTGTTACAGAAAGGTTGCGCCAGAATACTTTCGGCGAGCAATTTCTTGATATCTGGCATAATGATGTGCCTGTATTTATTTCAAGCGACGCTATCCTGCATGCTTTTCACATGTCCTGCGACAGAATTCTGAAGGACACCGAATGCCATTATTTACAGGGGAATCTGGAGCAATTCCTCGAAGCGTTAAATAGCAGTTTTGGCGCCCTTCACAACAATTATTCAGGCAATCCCGACATGCTTCCTTATCTTCAGGATGTTGATGTATTCCTGACTGTGGGGAGAAAACTGCTTGATAATTCAGCGCAGCCTCATTATTCTGCGAGCAATTCCGCTATATCTGAATTGATAGGCTGCATCATGGCCGAAGAGTATAAGGAAATTCCTTTCTTTTCAGAAATAATCAGGAAAATTGATTTCAGCCAGTTTAAACCGCGCGGACATTATGTCGACCAGATGTTTCCTGAGCTGGAGAATTATTTCCGGGCAATGATGTGGTTCGGAAGAAGTGAGCTCTACCTGCTCGCTCCGATCAGTGATGATCCAAAACCGACACCTGAAGATATCCGGCGGCAGACCATTATGTCCTACCTTATCAGGGAACTGATTGATATTGCCGGTCAGCAGAGTGAATTTGACGAAATCGACACCGTCATTCAGGCTTTTGTCGGTGAGCAGGATAATGTTACAATCGCTAACCTGGATAAATTAAAGCAGTTATCAGGATTCCAGAACACCTCTTCCCTGCTCGATATGGAAACACTGACAACTTTCCAGGATACACTGAAAAACCAGCCCTTCGCCTGGCAGAAAATACTCTCCCAGTGCCTGAGCCGCGATCCTTTCAGCCCCGACAGCATTGTGCCCGCGTCAGCCTTTATGCTTTTCGGACAAAGATTTGTCGTTGACTCTTATATCACCGGCGGAGTGGTTTATGACAGAATTGAATATGAAGGAAATCTTATTTTGCGTATGCTTCCCGATCTGCTGGATGTCCTCTTTGCTTTGGGCAATGACGCGGCGGGACAAATACTTATTCCGGAACTCAACCAGTATCATTACGGGACCAACCTCGCGGCTTTGCGTTATCTCGTGGAAAATTACGGCCCCGATTTCTGGGACCTCTCGGTTTATAATATGTGGCTCGACGCTATAAGAACACTCAATCCCCCCGAAGACCGTTCAGAGCTTCCCCCGTTTATGCAGACAGCCGCCTGGTGGCAGATGAAACTCAATTCACAGCTCGCCTCCTGGACCGAACTGCGGCATGATAATCTGCTTTACGCGAAACAGTCTTATTCGGGAATACCGATATGTTCTTATCCCCATAGTTATGTTGAACCGGTTCCACAGTTTTATGCCCGCTTAAAAGATATGGCATATAAAACAAATGAAAAACTCACCGGCACAGGAATACCATATATTACCATGATTACAAATTATTTTGAAACATTCATGGCAACAATGGACACACTCGAATCAGTCGCCCAAAAGGAACTGGAAGGCACAGCGCTCACCGATGAGGAGAGATCATTCCTGGCGGGAATGCTCTTTGAAACACAGGTGGGATGCGCCCCCACAGGTTACAGCGGCTGGTACGCGAAAATGTTTTATTATGATGAACCGATGGGGCAGGACGGCCTTCTCAAAAAAGATTTTCTCGTTGCCGATTACCATACATCCCCGGGGGATGAGGGTGGATCAATCATCGGCTGGGTGGCCCACGCGGGAACAGGTCCGGTTGAACTGGCCTTCCTCGCCGCCGAAACTCCAGATGGAGAGAAAGTTGCCTTTGTTGGTCCTGTATCATCATATTATGAATATACAACAACCAATTTCCTGCGGCTCACAGATGATGAATGGGATGAATCTTACCTCGCCCTCTCTTTGCGCCCCGACTGGGTTAACCTTTACCTGGCCAATACTGAGGGAAATAAAATGGATCCGGGCACAAACCTGATTACATTATTCGATCCTGAAGAAGATAAACCTACAATTCCCGCAACTCATATAACGGCTCAGAATTACCCCAATCCCTTTAATCCCGAAACACTGATTAAATTCACCATTCCGGGAAGTGAAACCGGCGCGAGAACCACCCTGAAAATCTTTGACATCCGGGGGAGGGAGATCGCTACTCTTGTAAATAAAGAAATTCCCGCGGGCAATTATCTAACCAAATGGAATGGCCGCGACGCCTCCAACCACCCTGTAGCCAGCGGTGTGTATATATATGAAATCAGGTGCGGCTCAAAAAAATTCGCCGGAAAAATGAATTTGTTGAAGTAACCAGTTAAAAATATTAAAATTTAAGGGGCCACGCGCCCCTTTTTTATTACCCTAGAATCATAATCTGGCAAGCCAGAACCAAACTAATTCTGTCCGCCTGTTCGCCGCGGAGAATCCCTGCCGGGATTCATATTAATCTGATTTAATATTCACTTGAAGATAATCATTAATATTCAGAAAAAGTCCCGTTAGGGACAACAGATAATAGCCCCACAATTCATTGTGGGGTAATAGGTTAGGGAGAGATTCTATAGTCCCGCCAGGGACGACAGATAGCCTATTAAAATAAATATGAATGGCAGGCTAAAAAACTTTGCCATTTTGCGTAGAATTTTACTGCTAACGGAATAATCGTAATCCCGCCCGCCGGGAAAACTGATCAACACCCAAATAATAACCAACCTTAAAATCCCTTCCCTGATCTTTTTGAAGCGATACCGATACCGATACCGAAAATCTTTTAAATCCTTTAATCATGATTCAGACATCTTTTTCAGTGTAAAACTGTTGGAACTTTTCCTTTGGCCGAATAAGGTGAATAAGTTTTAGTTTTATGGGTGTAATTTGACAGCAACAATATAGCAGGGGCGATAACTTAACGAAAATAATTCAATGTTTCGAGATCGAAATCCCCTCCCCTTGAGATTTTAAGGGGAGGACGGGAGGGGTTTGATCTACCTTGAGATTTCTATAATTGTTGAGAAGTCAAAATATCCGTAAAAAAAAACTGGCTTTTTCTATGCGGGCTTTGCGTTTTCTTTTCCTTTGCGCTCTTTGCGTGGAACTCGCTCCCGGGATAATTAAATATAATCATTAAAGTCTGTTAAGCTTTTTGTGGAATTCAGCGCCCACTTTCCCATCTAAAACTGTAGTAAACCAAATTCTTTGAATTATTAATTCTTCATTATTAATTATTAATTGCAACTTAGCCATTTTACGCAGAATTTGTTTTCTTATGTACTACTTTAACTCTGATTCTTTTTCCCTTGCATTTATAGTTTATTTCAAGTAACTTTATTCATAGATAGTAATTATCATACATTTGGAGGAGGCCATGAAAAAAAATACAATTTGTGTCGTTTTTATCTTTACCCTTTTTACAATCGTATCAGCACAAAACTCTAATTCAGAAGTTATCGATCCATTATACGCATTTAATTTCAGCGTAACAGATGGCACAGGAATATTTGATTTGAAGATTGGATTTGATCCCCAGGGCACCTCAGGAATGGACACACTTTTTGGAGAGTACTGGGTTTGGGAACCCTGCGGAGCGCCCTCATCACTTTTTTGCGCTTTCCTGGCAATGGATATTGGAGCTGATTTTATCGATATCAGATATGGTGATTTTGATTCACCGGTTGAACATCAGTATTCCCTGAGCGCGGTTTCCGACTCTATATACCTAAGCGGATATCTGACTGATGTGGCCGGCGATATTGAACTTACTATTGTTGATCCTTTCGGAGGGGTAGTATTCGAGCATCATTATTCCGATGGTGAACAGGTAAGTTTATCAAAAACAGGATATTCATTCGGGCGCTATTTTCTTCAACTTACCTACACCCCGCCACCCGTTCCGGTTGAGCTGACAAATTTTTCCTCACAAATTTGCGATCAGGGGATAGAACTAAACTGGTCAACCGCTACCGAGAGCAATAACGCCAGGTTCGAAGTGGAAAGAAGTTCTGACAAAATTCAGTTCAACCTGACAGGCTCGGTTGATGGTGCGGGAACAACCACCGAACCGAAAAATTACTCCTTCATTGATATTCTCCCTCTGCCGGGAATCAATTACTACAGACTGAAACAAATTGATTTCAGCGGCGATTACCAATTCAGCGATATTATTGAGGCTGATTTCACATCCCTGGAATTCGCGCTTGAACAAAATTACCCCAACCCATTCAACCCCTCCACCTCAATAAAATACCAGCTTCCTGAAAAAACACATGTAAAAGTGGAAGTATTTAATATGCTTGGTCAATCGGTAAAAATACTGGCGGATGAGGTAAAACCGGCCGGTTATTATGAAACTGAATTTACCCCGGTTAACCTCGCCAGCGGAGTATATATATGCAATATTAAAGCGGGTAAATTTGACCAGTCTGTGAAAATGGTTTATATGAAATAATATATACCTTGAATCAAATAACAGGCATAAATTAGTACATTATTTATTAACTTGAATTTAAGCATAGTTATCGTTAACATATATTAAAAAACTGCGGCCATAAAGGAGTGGATGGGGTAGTATAATTTAATTTTCTGATAATAAAGGTATTTTATGCGCAAAAGGTTTTCTAATATTTTTATTATAGCGTTCCTGTTTTCATCAATATTTTGCAACGCACAGTGGAGCACAAGTCCTTCAAGTCATAATATAATAGCCAGCGGACTCAATTTAAATATTATGGGTGATAATGAAGGAGGTTGTTATGTGCTCTTTGAATATGGGTCAATGATATCCCCCCAAATAGGCATTATAAAATTAAATAAATATGGGGAAAAGGCCTGGCCGGAGCAGGTGAATATTAAAGGCACGAGATCGACACAATTTTTATCAGGTGTAATTTCTGATGACTTTGGGAATATCATTGTTGCATACGCTGATGAGAATACAAGCGGCCCCCCTCTTCTTAAATTGCAAAAGGTAGATAAAGAAGGACACTTTCTCTGGAAAGATACCGGCTTATGGATTGACAGCTCAAATGCCACAAGACAAACATTGCAAGCCATCGTTTCCGATGGCGAAGGAGGATGCGTTGTAACCTGGGTGGATTCTTTATTTTTTATGAGGATAAACAGAATAGCCCACAACGGTGAAACTTTGTGGGATGAGAGAGGTAAATATGTGATGTACTATCCGATATCTAACCTTTCAAAACTTGTTAAAACTACCCGGAACAGGTATATTTTCAACCTGCAGTATCTATGGAAATGGTATGATGACCAAGGCAATCTTTTACTGACAGACAGCTCATATTACCCAGGGAACATTTTACCTGCGGAAGATGGGGGTATAGTATTTGAAACTTTTGAGGGGAACTGGCCGGAAAACTATAATATGTACCTACGTAAATCAGATTCTCTTGGCCAGCCGGCATGGGATGACTACCCGGTTCATATAGCTGATAGTTTAAATGTTAATGCGGAACCAGGCACAATTATCAGCAATGGATATTTAGTAAGTTATTGGTTCGGATATAAAAATGGCATTGAAAATGTTCCTCAATTTCAATTTGTAAAAATGGATGGAAACAAAATATTGCAGGAAGAAGGAATAGCGTTATGTAATGAAAATGTCGGCATGTCCTTTGTTGAACCAATTGTTTCATTAAACGGGAAAACCATTTTTGTGTATGAATACGATACTGGCAGATCTGATTTTATCTGTGGTCAACTGTACGACGCCCTCGGGAATAAATGCTGGGGCGAAAGTGATATAACGATTTCTAATCACCCCATTGTTGAACAATTTATACCTGATGAAAAGGGAGGATTTATTTATTCAGGAGTTATAGATGAATTCTTGATCTTTGTTGATCAGGTAAGTCTCAATGGAATTCTTGGGGAGGTTATTGTTACCGGATTTGAAAAAAATACATCTGAAACACCCGTCGGTATTGAACTGTTTCAAAATTATCCAAATCCTTTTAATTCAACTACAAGAATTGAATATAACATCACTTCAGGTGGCAACGTTAAGTTAATATTATACAATATTTTGGGCGAAAAGTTATACACATTGGTTAATCGGTTTCAATATCCGGGAACTTATTCTTATTATTTTTCAGCGGGCAATCTTTCATCCGGCGTATATTTATACCGGATTTATGAAAATAATAAATATATAACAAAAAAAATGGTTATTTTAAATTAAAGGAGTTATTATGCAAAATAAAGGTTTTATCATTATTCTATTACTTTTAATTTGTATCAATGTGCAAAACCTGATTGCTACGCCATTTGATACGGGTATGAAAACTTTTACACAACCAAACCAGGTAACTTTTACGGGAAGAATGTGGGGAGATGAGTTTATCTCCTGGGGTGAAACAGATAACGGCTATCGATTTGTTCAGGCAATTGACGGTTATTATTATTATGCGCAACTTGATACTACAGGTGAATTCGAAGCCAGCATATATAAAGTGGCTATTGATACACCACCTCCCTACTCATACCAGCTCCAGAGGTCCCGACGGCGACTTGATGAGATCATTGCAGCGGTTGCAACATTTCAGCAGAATATACAAGATGCTGCGATATGGTTTGAACAAAAAAAAACTGTTGCTGAAAACTTAAATCTTCCCTATGTTGAATTAAAGTTGGCGGTGATATTTATTGAATTTCCTGATATTCCTCATTATATTTCTATTCCTTCCAGGCAGTACGGATACACTGCGTCAGATTTTGAAAATTTACTTTTTTCAACAGATAGTACTTGGAGTGGCACATCGGTTCAAACCGCACACCCTGAAAATGAAAAAATATTTGGAAGTTTTGCAGAGTATTGGGATGCAATGTCACAGGGCAAACTATTGATTACAGGTAATATCGTTAATCCAATTGATACAAACGATATTCCTGTATGGCTTACGGCGGATCATATAAGGAGTTGGTATTTTACTGAACCAGATTGGAAGGCATTAGGGCTTGAGGCAATTGATAAGGCTCTGGATAATGGATGGATCAGTGAGAATCCAAACGCCCAAAATTATTATGATAAAAAAATTGTGATCTTTGCACAAGAATCATTTAATAGTGATGGTACAAAGAATCTGAATATTCATGCGGGTAATGGAACTTTTATTCAAATGTCAGAGAGATCCTCAAGGCAACTTCAACATGGTAATAATCCAAGTTTTACTCATATGGGTGTATATGCACATGAGTTTGGGCATAATCTTGGATTTCATGACGAATATCATCTTGGATCACCAGGGTATTCAATAGAATCACAAATACAGCAAGAGGATGGGAAAACTTGTGCGATAAATTTTGATTTAATGGGTTGGGGATTATTTAATGGACCAGAGAGAAAAGGTGCCTGTCCGGCTACATTATCTCCCTTTTACAGAATTGATAAAAACTGGTTAACATATACTGATATGAACAATGATGCATATAATTATCAATTAAACTATTCTTATCCTAATCACAATATTTATAAAATTGCGCCTCTCAGTGCGCCTGGCGACGAACACTACTTAATTGAATCACGTGGTAAAACGGGCTTTGATAAATATCTTCCTGATGACCCAAATTTAGGTTCATCTCAACCGGGGCGTTTGATAATCTGGCATCAGGAGATTGACGTAACTCTTGAATCAGGATATCATTACCATGACAGAATTAAATATATTCCGGCGGATGAATCGCGTGAGCATTCCAGTCAACTTACTGATTTATTCCCTTCGACTTTTTCTCCCGATTACCAGGATTTAAACGATATTTCCGAGCCAATGGCTGCTTTGGGGTATTCAATTAATCTGCCTCCGGAAATTGGCAATCATCGCCCTGCGCACTTTGCGTTATTTGGAATAAGGTCGGGCGCGAATCATTCTACAATTATTGATTCAATAAAACTTAACTGGGCTATGGTAGAGCATGATTTGGATGGCGGGTTTCAGATGGTCAGTGTGCCTGTGGGCGCCCCGGACTATTCATTAAACTCATTATTTCCCAATGCCCTGTTGGCTTATGAGTTCGTTCCCGGCAGCGGATTTGTACAAAGAACAACGCTCGAAAATGGGCCAGGTTATTGGGTACAGTTCCCTGCTCAGCAACATACAATTGATTTAGCTGGAACAACAGAAGAAACGCTTACTGTAAGACTATCTTCGTCATGGAATGTTATTGGAACCATCTCAGACTCAGTATTTGTAAGAGATGTTGAGGAGGACCCACTGGAGTCAATTAACGGGATATACTCTTATACATATTCCAGTGGTTATGAACTTCTAGGAGAGAATGATTATATTGTTCCCGGTATTGGATATTGGATTGATATGAATAATGTGGCGGAAGTAACTTTAATTCGATCCCATGAACCCGAAGAGTTGGGCATTGAGAAAATTTCCACCGATCCTGTTTCAAACCTTAATGATTTTGACAGATTTATAATCACAGACGCGGATGGATTTTCACAGACAATCTATGTATGCAATACTGAAGTTTATCCGTCAATGGAAGAAAAAGACTTAATGATGCCACCCGCTATGCCGGAGTTAGAATTTGATTCAAGATTCGCGCAGGGAGAATTTGTTAAAAAAGTTTCTTCGGCATCAGGTCAGATAAACCTGGAAATTCTTGTTGAAACAACTAATTACCCAGTTACACTTGAATGGATTATAAATCCGGATAACGGGTTAAATTATCTTATGCCGGCTGACTCTATTCTTGGCAAAGGATCAATGGCTCTAAATAAATCAGGCTCAGTTTCCTTTAGCCGGTTAAATGGCAGGATTAACATGCTGGCCTCAACTAATGATATTGAGGGTGTGGAATTAACTCCATCGGAATTTAAACTCAGGCAAAATTACCCCAACCCATTCAACCCCTCCACCTCAATAAAATACCAGCTTCCTGAAAAAACACATGTTAAAGTAGAAGTATTTAATATGCTTGGTCAATCTATAAAAATACTGGTGGATGAGGAAAAACCGGCCGGTTATTATGAAACTGAATTCACCCCGGTTAACCTCGCGAGCGGAGTATATATATGCAATATTAAAGCGGGTAAATTTGACCAGTCTGTGAAAATGGTTTATATGAAATAATTGGCTCTAAATATTGGGATAAAAAAAGGGGCCGTTGGCCCCTTTTTTATTCATATCTTAAACTTTCCACAGGATTAGCCGAGGCCGATTTCATCGACTGCCAGGCAACAGTTACGAGGGCGATCAAGATGGAGATAAACGCCGAGAGGATGAATACCAGCGGGGTAAGCTCAATTTTATAAGTGTAGTCATGAAGCCAGTTGTTCATTACATACCACGCCAGGGGCAGAGCGATTATATTTGAAATAAGTATCCATTTAAGGAACTGTATAAAGTGCATAAACAAAATCGAACTGATGGAAGCCCCGAGAACTTTCCTGATGCCAATTTCCTTTGTGCGCCTTGCCGTTATATATGAAGCCAGTCCGAAAAGCCCGAGGCATGCGACAAATATCGCCACAATAGCGAAAACCATAAAAATTGAGCCTGTTTTCTGTTCGGCAAGATAAACCTTTTTGAAGTGATCATCGAAAAACTCATATTCAAAAGCCTGGTTACCGGCATATTTATGCCAGCTTTCCCTAATATGTGGCAATATCTCCTGAAAATTACCAGCTTCAAAACGAACCGCGAGATACCGGCCTGCCCTTTTACCATACTGAATAAAAAGTGGTCTAATACTCTGCTGAAGCGGCTGGAAATGAAAATCTTTTACAATCCCTTTTATTGTGAACTCACCACCCTGGAAACTTTTCAGCTTTTTGCCGAGAGGATCTTTCATCTGAAGAACTTCTATCGCTTTTTCATTCAGCACAATCGAGTTTTTGTCAGATTCGTTATCTCCCTCGTAATAATCCCCCATCACCATTTCTACTTTGTAGGTGCTCACAAAATCCTCATCAGCCCAGAGACTGTGGATGATCTGGTTGCCCAGCTCCGGGTTCTCAGCCGGGTGAAATAAATTATCGCCAAAATTATCCCCCATTAAATTGGAAAAATTGGAGGAAGATATTACTCCGGATGTCTGTTGAAGGTCCCTCTTGAATGCTGTAATTTTATCCCCGATATCATCTACCTTATGGATAATAACCACCTGGTCCCACTTAAATCCCAGGTTCTTTTTGCTGATGTAATCCATCTGGTTCTTAATAACAAATGTGCCGCAAATAAGGAAAATTGAGGCGGCAAACTGGAATATTACAAGAAAATTCCTCAAAGTTCCCGAAGATCCGCTTTTCATCTTCTCCCCTTTCAAAACTTTAACCGGATCGACAGAAGCGAGAAGAAAAGCCGGGTATATACCTGCCGCGAGTCCGACTGCTACAAACAACAGTAGTATCCCGGGAATAAACCAGATACTCTCAAAATAGGGTATAGAGAGACTTTTGCCTGAAAGGTCATTAAACCAGGGAAGCAGAAGATGAATGACAGGAAAGGCAATCGCCGCCGAGAGCAGACTAAGAATAACCGCCTCGGAGACAAACTGGAATCTGAGTTGATTTTTTGTCGACCCGATCGATTTCCTCACTCCTATCTCTTTCGCGCGCGCGCCCGCTTTGGCAGTCGAGAGATTAATAAAATTGATGCAGGCGATCAATAAGACCGCGAGAGCGGCCAGCGCGAAAATGTATGTGTATAGTCTGCTGCCTCCCGCTTCCGCTTCATAGCCCATATTCGCGTCGAGGTGAATATCGGTTAGGGGCTGCATAAAATATCGGAAGTATCCCCCCTGGGCTTCTACCTCCTCAATTGAAATACCAAGAAGCCCCTGAATCTGGGGATAAACATATTTATCCCGGAGATAATCGAGACTTTCCTGGAACTTACTTCCATCCACTCCCTCTTTCAGAACAAAGTAAGTATAAAAATTATTGCTCCCTGCCCACATATCGCTGCGGCTGTCCCTTAGTGTGGTCATGGAACTGAGAAAATCATAATGAAGATGTGAGTTTTCAGGAACATCTTTATATACACCGGTTACCAGAAAATCCTGCCTTTTATCCAGGTTCAAAGTTTTTCCGAGAGGACTTTCATCACCGAAATATTTTTTCTTTACAGATTCAGAAATTACCACTGTATTTGGCTTTGTTAGCGCGGTCTTTTCATCACCCTCCAGCAGCGGCAGTGAAAATACGCTGAATACCGTTGAATCGGTATAATACCATCTTTCTTCGCTGAAAACCTTATCACCATATCTTACAACAGGAAAACCAAGCTGGCGGAATCGTGTCGCCGATTCCACTTCCGAAAATTCATCCATCAGTCCGTGCGCTACAGGAGAAGAAGAAATAGCCCCGTAAACAGCATGCCCGTTAACCATGGCGTCAAGACCAATGCGGTAAGTCCGGTCGGCTTTCTCATGATAACGGTCATAGCTCATTTCATCATAAACATAAAGCCCGATAAATATAAAGCAGATAAATCCGAGCGCGAGTCCCGATAAATTCACAAAATAAAAAAACCTGTTTTTCCTGAAACTCCTGAGTGTCATCTTAATGTAATTAAAGATCATGATATCTCCATTTTTTTATTATGACGAAAAAAGCCGCAAAAGGTTACCAAAATTTTATTCAGAATTTGGAATGAGGAATTAAGAATTGTGAATCGGGAATGTCGCGGTTAAAAATTATTTTATCGCGATCTCTGCTATTTTAATTGCGTATTATATAATTTTTTAATATTTTATCTCTGATTTTCGGACGGATCGGCTTTCACTCATCATTATCGGAATAATATTGATTATATAATTGATATTCACCGGCCCTGAGATAAAACCACCAATAAATCAATTAAATGGAGGAAAAACCATGGACTACACAACCGCATCAATAGTTGTGGTAAATGAATTAAAAAACCGGCTGGATCAGGATAGTGAGCTGGCAAATCTTCTGGAGGAATCACTAAAAAAAGCGCGGCTTATCGCTGAAGCTGAGTTAAATCCCGAGCTTTATAAAGCGCTTAGATGGCCTGAGGATATTCCTTCCTACCTGGAATACCTCGAATGGTTTGCCAACTGGCCACCACAACAAAGCACAGACCCGGTATGGACAGAACCGGGAACTGATGAGCAACAGGAAGTTTACGACAGGCTGTGCCATTTCTACTGGCTTATCGATCAGAAAGTCGGCCCGGGAAAAAGAATCGTGGAGAACGATGAATGGTTCAGCCAATGGCTGATAAAATACGCCGATGCCTGGGGTTCATTTCTCGATACAACCGAATCATTTAATGATGATATTCTGAAATCTTTTCTTGAAGATTCACCCAAATACAGAGTACAGGATTCACTTGTTAACGGAAAACCAAATTCTCCAAGCGGCTGGCTGACATTTAACCAGTTTTTTGCCCGTGAGCTAAATCCGGGCCTGAGACCGGTTTCCAGCCCGGCTGATAATTCTGTAATAGTCTCCCCCGCCGATTGCACATACCGCAATATGTTCCAGATAGGGCCTGATTCAACGATTCCCGAAGTTACTGTTAAAAAAACACATAAATACGCCAGTGTTAAAACGCTGTTGGATAACAGTCAGTACGCCGACGCCTTCGCGAACGGACTTTTCGTTCATTATTTCCTCGGCCCCTACAGCTATCACAGGTTTCATACCCCGGTCGCCGGTTTATTAAAAGAATGCCGGGCGGTAAAAGGCAAAGTATATCTCGATGTTAACCTGAAAGATGGCCAGTTCGACGCGCCTGACAGTTCACAGGGTGGTTATGAATTTTACCAGGCAAGAGGCATCGTCATAATCGATACTTCCGGATCGGCTTATGGTGACGTGGGTCTTGTAGGTGTATGTCCCATCGGGATGGCACAGGTATCATCTGTTAATATGACCGCGCAGGTAGGAAATAATTTGCTGAAAGGGGATGAATTTGGTTATTTCCTTTTCGGAGGTTCAGATATTATCCTGCTTTTTCAGGATGGCATCGATCCTGAGATTTATACAGGCTCTAATTATCATCATTACGGAACATGTGTCGGGACGTGTAACGTAAGGTAAGTATTGTTCAAAACGAAAAAGTGTGCATTCACTACCAGTGGTGCACACCTGTATTTTGAAGTTCCTATTAATAAATTAACATGACGTTGAGATAAAAAAATCAAATAGCCATTCAGAAATCTTGTTGGTCTGATAGCGCATCAGGTTGGTAATATCCACTATTTTTAGCAGTATTTTGTCCCTATCGGGACAATAACAGTACAAAATATTTTTATATATCTACTTTTGAAATGCTAATATATAATTAAAATTATCTGTTAAAATATAAACTCAGCTGGCTAATACCAGTACTAACTAACAATGAATATTTCATTCAATCGGCAGAGCAAATTCAACTATTGCTCCCTGGCCGGTAGTTTTATTTTGAATTGAAATTCTTCCTGAATGAGCGTCCAGAATTAGTTTCACAGCCGCGATTCCTAATCCAAATCCGTCCGAGTGATGCATAATATCACTATTTGAAAAAAAATCGAAGAGTTCTTTCTTCGATTCCTCAGTAAATCCGGGACCGTTATCGGATATGGAAATAATAAGCTCATGAATCGATTTGCGAATAGAAATTGTAATTTTATCATTCTGAGGTGAATATTTCACTGAATTATCAAAAATATTTTCAATAGCCTTACTGATTAATCCATCGTCAATTTTAACAATATAATTGTCGGCGTCAAAAATATATTCAACTGAAAGAGACCGCTCATTTATTTTTTTTGTTTGTTTAGTTATAACATCCAGAACGAGGTTTTTAATATCAGTTTCTTCAAGAGCCACCGATAAATTATTTGATTCAAGAGAAGTAATTAATAGCGCCGCTTCTGAGAAACTGACTAATCTGTCAGCAGAATCCATCAGGTAGGAAATAAATTCTCTGCTCTCTTCATTTTCAACTGTCTCATTAAGTAGTTCCGCGAAACCTTTTATTCCAATGAGAGGAGTTCTTAATTCATGACTGATAAGAGAAAGAAAATTACTTTTCGCTTTTTCCAGAACTTCCAGTTTATTATTGGCAATAACTAAATCCCTTGTTCGCAGCTTAACTTTTTCTTCAAGTGATTCATTCATTTTTTTTATCTGATCAGCGCTGAGCTTTAACTGCAGATGCGTCTTCACTCTTGCCAGAAGCTCAGAACTGTTGAAGGGTTTTGTAATGTAATCAATCGCGCCCACTTCAAATCCTGCGATAATGCTTTCTTTATCATTATTGGCTGTTATGAATATAATAGGGATTTCTTTATAATCTTTCTTCTTTTTAATAATTCGACATACTTCGTATCCATCCATCACCGGCATCGAAATATCCAGAAGTATCAGATCAAAAGCCTCCCTTTCAACAAGCTTTATCGCGTTTTGTCCGGTGGTGGCAAATGCCAGTCTGCATCCAAGCTGTTCAAGATTATTCGCGAGAACCTGAATGTTTTTTGGAACGTCGTCAACTATTAATATCCTGCATTCGGGGTTAATAAATTGCTTATTCATCATTTATCCTCTCTATTGCTTTTCGCACATAATTTTCTAGTTTAACATGGTCTTCTTTTAGCATTATGATATTATAGTTATTGGCATGATTGATAAATTGCCTGCCCAATTCTATAAACTCAATCAAACCATACTCATCGCCAATCTTTATAAGTCCTTCACCTAATTTTTTCGGTTCATCCATATAATGACTATCCCAGGACCTATTAAATACAGGCGCGAGATTTTTCTTGTAATCAGCATAAAAACTCTTCAGAATTTTAGTCTCAATATTTAAAAATAATTCATCCTCGTTTTGTTGAACGGTTGCTTCAATTTTTCCCTTTTTGGTATGCTGAAGAAATTTCGATAGTTCATATATAAGCAGATCAACCTGAATCGGTTTTAAGAGAACGGCGTCGAAAAGTTTCTCGATCTTTGCGGAGTTAAAGTGCATGCCGGAAGCGGTAAACGCCAAAATGGGTATATGACAAAGTTTCGGATTATTTTTAATTATCTGACATGCCTGATCTCCATTCATATCGGGCATAACAAGGTCCATTAAAATAAGGTCGGGCATCTCTTTTTCCGCAATCTTCACAGCTTCTTCACCTGAAGGCACAGTAATAAGTTCTATCTCAGTCGATTCAAATATTTCCTTCAGAAGCACTCTGTTGCTTTCAATATCATCAGCGAATAATATTTTTGCCGGAAGAAGTTCAATATCTATGTCCCTGTAGATATCGTCATTGTTTATTTCGGGAAGAGTGGCCGAAATCTTAACTTCTTCAAGCACAAGTGAGAATATACTTCCTTCTCCCTTCCTGCTTTCCACTTCTATTCGCCCTCCCATCATCCCGGCAAATCTTTGAGAAATGGTCAGGCCAAGGCCCGTTCCTCCGAACTTTTTTGTAATCCCTCCGCTGGCCTGTTTAAATGCGGTAAATATTTCACCAATTTTATCCTCGGCAATTCCCATCCCTGTATCAGAAACGGAAAAAATAAGTGTGACTGTTGAATGAGTTTTCGCGACTGATCTCACGCTAAGTTTTATCTCTCCGGTCTCAGTAAATTTCAAAGCGTTGCTTAAAAGGTTTATAAGAATCTGACGAAGTCTTTGTCCATCTAAAATAAGAGCTCCCGGGACTGATTCATCAGTACTAAGAACAAATTCAATATTTTTTTCGGAAATTTTCAGATAAAACATCTGCTTAATTTCATCAATAAATTGTTTAATATTTATTGGTTCTTCAAGTAATTCAATTTTTCCGGCTTCAACTTTTGAGAGATCAAGAATATCATTGATAATTGTCAGTAGATTTTTTCCGCTTGTCCGTATAGAATTTACATGGCTTATCTGCCTATATTCCAGATCAGATTTTGAGAGCAAATCAGAAAAACCGATAATAGAATTTAAGGGAGTCCTTATTTCATGGCTCATATTGGCAAGAAATTCACTCTTGGCCATATTGGCCTGTTCAGCTTTTTCTTTTGCCTGAGCCAGTTCCATAGTTCTAACTTTCACTTTTTCTTCAAGTTCTCTGTTGAGTTTGCGAATCTGAAGTTCACCAAGTTTTTGTTCGGTAATATCAAGAGAAGTGCCTACCAGCTTTTTAACTTTCCCGTCGGGGCTAATTTCGAAATTTGATCTGGCGTCAATATATTTAATATTTCCATCAGGCAATATTATCCGATACTCCATATGATATCCCTTCTCCTCCCTGATTGCCCGGGAACGAATCCTTTTTAATCTCTCAAGGTCATCCGGATGAGTATGGATCAGAAAACTTTCGAAATCAGGTTTATAAATCTTATGTGAAAACCCAAAAATATTATATAGTTCTTTAGACCACTGAATTTCTCCTGTGGAGATGTCGAGTTCCCAGCTTCCCAAATGAGCTATTTCCTGAGCCTCTTCAAGTTTTTTTCTTTGTTCCTCGAGTTGAATTTCTCTCAAAATTCTTTCGGTTATTACTGTCTCAACCGCAAAATATTTGTCAAGCTTACCATCGCTGTCAAAACTGGGGCTGATATATAATTTTACCCAGTATTTTTCCCCGTTCTTGGTATAATTAACCATTTCGGTAGAAACAGGTTTCTGATTTTTTATACTTTCAGAAATTTTCTTAACAATTTCAGGATCAGTTTCCGGACCCTGAAGAAAATCCCCCGGTTTTTTGCCTAAAACTTCATCAGATTTATAACCGGTAACTTTCGTAAATTCTTCATTCACCCACTCTATTAATCCATTCTTATCAGTGATTACCACCAGGTTTTCTGTTTTTTCAACAACCTGGGCCAGCCGGTTTATCTCTTCTTCGGCTTTTTTCCTTTCGGTAATAACCTCAGTAAACATTATTATTCCCCCAATCCGCCCATTATAATTAAACCAGGGCCTGATTTCCCATTTTAACCATTCCAATTGACCATCACTCCTGACAAAATAGTCATGTTCCCGTTTTAAAATTTCTCCACCTAAAGCCCTTTTGTGAAATTCCAGCCAATCAGTATTATCTTTTATTTCCGGAAAGATATCATAATGGCATTTGCCGATAATTTCCTGATCTTCAAGTCCGTAGTCAGTATACCAGCGATCGCTGACAACAATATAATTTAGCTTATCATCGAACATCGCAATTGCGGCGGGAGTATGTTTAACAAAAAGTTTGAGCTGCGCTTCACTCTCTTTCAAACTCATCTCAACCCGTTTCATCTCGGATATATCTCTTCCTTCAGGGATTATTAAAATAACTTTACCCTGCTCATCCTTAATCGGGGTGAGTGAAAAATCGATCGTTAAAATTTTCCCGCCAGCGCCTAATACTTCAGCCTCATAACGAATGAACTCTCCTTCGGCGGCTCTTTTTATCGCTTGTTTCAATTGTTCAACTAATCTCTGATCATAAGACCACCAGGGGGCGTCATAAAACTTTTTCCCCTTAATATCCTGAATTGTGAATCCCCCGAAATTTAACGCAGTTTTATTTGCTTCAATGAGAGAACCGTCCGGTTTAAGAAATCCGATAAACGCGAATGTACTGTCAAATATTTTTTTGAATTTCCATTCACTTTCTGCCAATGCTTTTTCGGCTTCCTTCCGCTCAGAAATATCCTGTACCGAAGCTGAAACAACCTTACCTTCGTCGGTATCAAGAAAGGTTAAACTTATCTCAACAGGAAACTCCTCCCCTGTTTTTCTCAAAGCCCTCAGTTCCCTTCCTTTTCCCATTAACCTTGATTCAGATTTTTCAATGAAAACTCTTCTAAGTTCAGAATGGTGATGAATATCAGATGGAATCAATATTTCTATTGGTCTGCCGATCAATTCATCGGCTCTGTAACCAAATATTTTTAACGCCGCGGGGTTGACCATTTGTATCTTTCCTTTATCGTCGACCAACACATAACCTTCAGGAGCGCTATTCAACAAACCTCTGAATTTCTTTTCTGACCGGATCCTCTCTTTGGTTTTTCTTCTTTGCTGAGCAAAGAAATAGCTGATAAGCAACGTTAATATTGTTGCGACAGCATAAATTAGCAACAGACGACTAAGGATTTCAGAGTTAATATTATTCAAAATTTCTTTTTTTATGAGAGAAACCAAATAAAGTTTCTTTTCCTGATTTACATAATTATTTTTATAAACATCATCCGAATCCAATAAATTAGTAAATGAATATAAGCCCTTTTCACTGTAGAACGACCCGTTTTCTATACTACGGATATTTTTCCAAATTTCACCCTCTATATTTTGCATCCGCTTATTTACCCTGTCAGAAAACATAAATCCCCAGTTCATCGAGGAATCTGGCGAAAGTAGAAAATATCCGTCCGCATTCACAAGGTAAGTTATTCTATCTGATTGATCCGTAAGCGATTTAATCCGATCAAAGATGAAATTCCCATTTAGGTTTGTAATCAAAATATAAGGTCTGTTTCGGTAATTCATCTTTTTCGCATAACGGATTACCGGCTGAATGGGCAGTTCTACCGTATCCCGTTCAATATTTAGATCAAACTTGGAAATATAATAGCTCGACGTATCCATCTTCATTGCTTCAGTGAAATAATATCGATCAGCCTTATTTTCCAAAAATTCATCTTTCAGAATAACCGCGCCCTCCTCATTATTCAATATTTTCACCAATTCATTCCCTGAATTGTCAAGCAGCCGAATCTGATAATATCGGGGATTTGTCTCACCATAAACTCTGAATAATTTAGAAATGGAATTTATTCTGGCCTTGGCATCCAGGTTTTTACCAACAATATCTGTTTGCAGAGTCTTTTCAAGCGTCAACAACTCTGAACAAATTCTTTCTGATATGAATTTAAATTCATCCTTTAAGAATGTGAGTTTATTGTACTGATGACGTTTTTCTTTTTCAAGGTTAATTGATACTTCTTCTTTATACAAAAAGAAAAAAAAGCCGGAAATTATAACCATTAAAATGGTGAAGATTATAATAAAATCCTTGCCAAAAACTATTTTATTTATGTATTTCATGAACATTCCTTTTTAAGCCGATATATTTTGATCTGTTTTTAGAATCCAACTTTCGGACATTTGGAGATTTCCAGCTGGAAGCTCAAATAAATCACTGATTTCTGTTCGTACATTAAAACAAATTCTAGTTTGATTAGTTCAAATATGCGTATAAATCGGGGTATAAAGCATTATTCTGTTAGTGTTTTCTCTGGAAATATTATTGATTTGCCATTGTAATAGCAATCCTTTGTTTCACTTGATATATTTATTATTATTGATCACTGATAACAAAAAGAGTGTTTATGAGATTCCTTATAAATTTCAAGTTACTTAAACCTGCCAAACTCAGTATATCCTCAATTTGTTATTGTTATTCAAATTTGATATTTTGGAAAAGGGAATAGGAATCATGAATTATCAAATGGAGCAGAAAATGAAATATTTAGCATTATTTTCCATGTTTTTGTTTCTCGCGGGATGTTATTGTGAGGAAGTAAATGAAAGAGACCTTAGATCGGCATTTGGCCGCTGGCGCGGAGAAGGAACATTCAGTGACGCTGAAGTGGCGAAAAACTTCGGCAGGTTAAATTTCGATATCTATATAAACAGGGATATGACCGCGACAGGTATTGTAGGTGACGCGGCGATAGAATCCGCCGATTTTGGCAAAGCAGGGGGCAGAATTGATATCCGCGCCGTGCTCGATGGTAAAGTAGATAAAACCAAAGATTGTGATAAATGTGATATTATCATCCGCCTGGAGAAAAGAAAAAAAAATGTCATAACCGGCACTTTCCACCTCCAAAGCAATTTTATATTTGATTACGATTCTTATTCCGGCGATTTTACTCTGAATAGAAGATAGTGTGTAATACATATCTGAATTTCCCGGTTTAGAATTCAGTTGGGAAATACTGCAACAAGCCATTTTTAAAAACTTTGTTATTCAGCAAGCGCGGCACAAATTCGGATCACTATTCTTTTACCCGGTTTTTACTGATCTTTAAAGAGCAAAAAATTCCAGGTGCGAAACATTTGATAATCCCCGCAAATTGATGGGGATTTTTCTATCTTGCTGTACGCAATTTTAATTTATTATTCAAAAGGAGCAATAATGAAAAAGAGTATTATCCCAATCCTGCTTATTCTGTTCTGCGCGTTTTCAATTGCAATCGCGAAGAACCCCGCGGGAGATTCCGAACTGTTAGATAAACTTCTTAAAGTCAGCGGTGTGGAAGAACAGTCACAGGCCATGCCCATCGAACTCCTTGGCGGAATGGAACAGATGTTCGCAAAAACAGGTAAAGATGGAACCGGAATGTTTGATAAAGAAAAGATTAGCGTCGAAATTGCAAAAATCATAAAAACAGAATTTAAGGAAGGTCTGAATGAAGACCAGATGGGACAGATCATTGACTGGTTCGAATCCAAAAGCGGTCAAAATGTACTTCAGGCCGAAGAAAGTATGGACGCGGCTGCCACAACTCAGGATGCTGAAAAAAAAGCGTTGATTAAAAAACTGGTGGATGAAACCAACTTTAGCAAATTTAATAAAACCGTCTCGATGCTCATTTCCGAAAAAATGATGAAGACCGTTATGTACGCTTCGGCAGCAGTCATGGGCAAAAGCAAAGAAGATATTGATAAAATGGTCGAAGGCGATGAATTTAAAGATGGAGTCAAAAAAAGAGTTGCCGCTGAATTATCGGTAGAAAAATTCTACGCGAAATATGGCTCGCTTGAAAATTCAGATATAGTCGCATACACTACCTTCCTGAATTCAGACGCGGGAAAAAATTTCTTCAAAGTTGCCACAACCAGCATGGTCAAAAGCATTAATTATATCTTTGATATTATCGACAAAAAGACAAAATAATTTATCAAGGGGTGGATTTTTCCACCCTGTTTTTTCCTTCACAGCCCCCTGTTTATCCTCATATTTGAATTTATTTTTCCGGCAAATGTTTGTTTTCATTTTCCTGTTCACTCTCTGTACTGAGCAGGGTAAAATTGAATAACCACAAGTATATTTTTTGACCTGACAATTTTTTTTTGCAAATTTCAACCTGAAAAATTATAAAAATCCGAGGATGAAAATGAGTGGGAACGCGCCCGATTTCAGCGGTTTTTCAATTCAGGAACTGAAAGATATTGCCAACAATAAACAATTACCCGAGGCCCATAGAAAAGCGGCTTTTGAAGAATTGGATAAAAAAGGGGAATCCGCTTCAATGCCGGCAGTTGATAAAATAAAAAATTCAACACAGAATAATTATTCCGAAGATCAGAACAAAATAAAAAAGAACAGGGAATTAAGTAACCGGAAATACAGGTCAAAAACGGAAAAGCAGCTTAAGGGATATGGAGTTTTTGTCGCTGTATTCTCTCTGTATTTCCTTACTCAGAACATTGGCCAGATGTTAAATAATATTTCGTTAATTCTATATATGTGGCCTGTAATAATCTTTTATATAATTAACGTTTCCGGCATCTATTTTTTATATAAAAACCCGGTTAAATCTGTAAGATTTTTTCAGGCGGGCCAGATACCGCTATTGGTTTCTTTTATTATTGGCGGATGGACTTATTCTTTTGAAGCGGGTTATAATATTATTCTCGGTTACTCAACAATATCAAAACTTGAATTTGGACTAAGTTTTTTCGATGCCACTTTTGAATTAACTTATTCACCTATGCTAACCGAAAATTTTACGTTCACACTTAACCTTGTCGCATTAGCTATAATTTTCTGGCTCAATGGCGTCAGACAGATTCTGGGAAAAATTAAAAAGGATGAAGCGCCAACTAATATGTGAATAATAACATGAAGAGAAAAATCCATATACTTTCTTATATAATATTAAATTTAATTATTCATATCAGCCTGACCGCGCAGGAGATTAAACCCGATTTTGAGCTTGCGAAAAACAACACTTATAGTCAGCTTATCAGCAGGTATTATCCCGCGAAAGCTCTCCCCTGCTGGCTTGAGGATGAAAAATCCTTTTTGTTTGCCCGACTTTCAGATATTAAACCCGCGATTTATCTGACCGATATCGAAAAAAAGGAAAAAAGGAAATTAAACTGCGAAATAAGAAAAATCAATAATTCCATTTCCACTTTTGAATATGAAGAGAACTCCTACCTTTTAAACCGGACTACCGGAATAATTTCACAATCCGTCGAAAAAAAAAATTCAGGCGGAGTTGAAGCAGTATCACCTGATGGGAATTATAAAGTAACAGTTAAAAATTATAATCTGTTTCTGCAAGGACCGGCAGAGAATGGAAAAAATAAACAAATATCCTTCGATGGTGAAAAATTCTTTTGCTTTAAGGCCAATATTGATTATAATTTCACTAATGAGAAATTCAACAAGGACACTTGCTCGCAGCCGCCAAATATTTCGTGGTCACCTGATTCAGAATATTTTATAGCGATGCGGACAGACGCCCGCATGCTGAAGGACCATTGGGTCATAAACTCAATTTCTGATCCCAGGCCTGAAATAACATATTACAAGCAGCGGCATCCCGGGGAACCGTTCCCAGTTGATGAACTTTGGATTTACCATGTTGCTTCCGATACATTTTTCCAGGTGAATTTAAGACGCTGGCCAAACGAAAATTACTGGTTCCAGGGATGGAGTAAAAAGGGAAATTACTTTTTTGTACAAAGATTCCGGCGGGAGCAGGACAAATGTGATCTGCTGGCTATTGATCGTGAGGGTAGATATCGTCTGTTAATTGAGGAGGATCCGGGAGCCAATATTTATAAAAATGAATTTCTCGAACTCTCCGATGAAAAATATCTCTGGTTTTCAAGGAAGAATGGCCGGGGACATCTTTATCTTTATGACAATGAGGGAAAACTTACCCGACAAATTACAAAAGGGGAATTTAATGTTGAAAAGGTATTAAAATATAATGCTGAAGCTGAAGAGCTGTTTGTTCTGATTAATGGCAAAGATAAAGGAATAAATCCTTATTTCTCCTTTTTATATTCAGTAAATATTTACGATGGAAGTTTAAAATTGTTAACCCCCGAAAATGCGAATCATGAGGTCTGGCTCTCGCCCGATGCTGAATATTTTGTGGACATTTACTCAAGAGTTGATCTGCCCCATAAATCAGTTTTACGGGATAAAAAGGGTGACCTGATCATGGAGCTGGCAAATGGAGAAACAGACAATCTGATAAAAAACGGCTGGCAAAATCCTGAGCAATTTACCGTGAAGGCTGCCGATAATAAAACAGAACTTTGGGGTGTGATGTGGAAACCATTCAATTTCGATTCTCATAAAAAATACCCTGTAATAACCTTCGTATACCCTGGCCCGCAGGATAATTTTGTGCCGGTTCAGTTTTTCCGAAGACTCAATAACGCGCATCTGGCGCAGTATGGATTTATTGTGGTTATGTGCGGCACAAGAGGAAGCTCATATAAAAGATCAGTTAAGTTCAGTGAGTATTTTCGGAAAAACCTGAGAGACTATCCCCTTGAAGACAATAAATATATGCTTGAACAGCTCGCGGAAAGACATTCCTTTGTCGATATAAATCGGGTGGGAATATGGGGAGGCTCAAGCGGTGGATTTATGGCCGCCGCGGCAATTTTATCATATCCTGATTTTTATAAAGTCGCTGTTTCCCGGTCAGGACAGCATGATCCCGCTGTTTTCCATTCATGGTGGAGCGATATTTTTAATACTCCCCCCGGGCGGGATAGCGCCGATTCCCTTTTTTCGAATATATCACTTGCGGAAAATCTTGAAGGAAGACTGCTGCTCATTCATGGAGAAACTGATATGAATGTTCATCCTTCCAATTCAGCCCGGCTTGCCAATGCCCTGATGAAAGCAGGTAAATATTTTGATTATATTGTTGTTCCGGGAAGCGGACATGGCTGGGGTCCGAATAGAGAGTATATTCAGAAAAGGATATGGTTATATTTCATCGAACATCTGATGGGATATAAAATTGAGGATATGGATATAATGCGCTATTAGAGAGAAAAAGTCAATTTAAATCCAGAGTTTCAGAACTCCTGATTCCTGTTAAGAAAAACAAATTCTTATTGAAATCTATTCGTAAAATTAAATGTCTTATTGTTGACGCGCATCACGAAATATTTACGGATAACTTATTGATTCGCGGACTGTTATAAATATATTTATTGTACTACCGTGGACAAATATGGTGTACTAAATCAGGACAAAATAGTTTGACGGGAGTCAGGAGTTCTGAATTTATAATTTTAGAGTAAATCAGCCAAAGTTGTAATGAAAAATAATCATCAATATTATCCAAAACATTAGAAGCGGGATTTTGTGTTTTCCTGTTTTTGTGTCATTCAGCGACTGCGGCAATTCAAAAAAAAAAAAAGGCGGCCCGAAGACCGCCCGTAAATTAAATCAGGTTAAAATTTATTTTAACAATAACAGCTTTTTAGCCGCGCTGAAATCACCCGCTTCGATACGATAAACATATAAACCTGAAGCAAGCCCTGACGCGTCAAAAGTGACATTATGAGTTCCGGCGCTAACATCACCTGATATAAGAGTTGCCACCTCCCTGCCGAGAGAATCAAACACCTTAAGTGTCACGTTTGACGCCTCGGGAAGAGAAAAGCTTATAGTTGTGGATGGATTGAAAGGATTGGGATAGTTCTGTCCCAGCGCGTAAGCGACAGGCGCTTCACTATCTGAATCAACCGACAGAGTATTCTCTCCACCTTTTAATACCAGGTTTGCCGAAGCATACTGATTCTGTCCGTAATCAACATCAACTTCAGCTATAGTTTCATTTGTATAAGTGTACTTATCTCCGAATACTGTATAATTACCGGGAATAAGTCCCTCAATCATGTATGAACCATCCTCTGCGGTTACCGCGAATGATCCTGTCCCTGTAGTATTATCAAAGGCAAAAACATAAGCTCCGCCAACCGCCAGTCCGTCACTATTATGGACAATACCGCCAATAACTGATTCACCATACTGAATATGAGGAATAACATTAAAATCAATTCCGGTAATCATGGAAGTTGTATCCACCTCTAACGAATCGGCATTTATCCAGTGAGGAGCCTGAGCCCCGTCATAACGGAAGAATGTGGGCAGATAATCACCTTCCGGTTTCACGAGTATTATATACTGACCGGGCAGCATATTTTCGAGTGTATAATCACCAAGAGAATCCACCAGGGTTGTATAACATCTTCTTACAGAAGGAGTGGTATTCAGCCTGAAACCATTGACAATACCCATTACCGCAACACCATTTGAATCTGAAACACTTCCCGCGATGCTGTTCTCAAAAACAGGCTTTGGTTCAATTATAAAATTAATATCTGTCACATCACCATCAATCAAAACTCTGTCAGCTTCTTCAAAAGTAGCTTTATCCTCATAAAATTCCGGCATAAGTGCACAATCAAGAGGACGGGCAAATACAATTACCGAATCACCTTCAATCACATTTACTGAGTAGTTACCAAGGCTATCGGTGATGATATGTCCGTGATGATGGTGATGGCTGTTGTGCCTGAGCCTGTAAACAAACATTTTTGACACTACAGGATTGTTATCGGCATCGGTTACTGTTCCGCTGAGAGTATATTGCGCGGGGCATGCAAAAGGTTCAAGACCCGCGTCGATAACCAGTGAGTCACCCTCCCCGAATGTAACCAGGTCGGCTTCATCAAAATAGCGGGTGTTATCATAATACTCGTACCAGAATCCAAGTTTCATATATCTTACAAAATAATCGCCCGGAGGGATATCCGCGGAATAATTACCCAGGGTGTCGGTAAATGTAATTACTGAATGGTGAAAATTTTCCTGGGGAAATATAATTACCTTCACACCCGGAACCGGTGAATTATCACTGTCATCAGTCACAGTTCCCGAAACGAAAGCCGGATCAGCCTGAACAGGTTCTTCAATTGTTATTTCCACTGTATCGGACGGATCACTTACGCCATCCCGATTAAAGGCGGTAACATAATAAGAATATGTTTCTCCCGTTATTACCTCATGATCATGGAAAGCCTCTCCCCACATACCATTATGTCTTACATAAAAGGAGCCGGTATCACTTACAGCCCCGTTCTTTTTATAAATTTTGAATCTTAATTGAAATTCCACCGGAGGTTCCCAGGTGAGTTTGACAATCTCTCCATGCCAGGTAGTTATCAGTTCGGCCTGAAGATTTGCCGGCGGCTGAGGCTGGGCGGATAGATTTATTGTGGCCGCGAAAATAACAAGCAGCGCGAAAAATAAAACATTTTTTTTCATAAAAACTCCAGATTTGTTAAGATTTCAGGGGTTTGACAAAGCAGGGATTAATATGGTTTAAAGACAGGGAAAAATCTTTTATTTTTATTGACAAAAATTTGGGAGAAATCACATTTTCAAAAAATCTCCGGTATTTTTAGAACACCTGAGGTTTTTCGTATGGAAAGGTCCTTACCGGCCGGCTACCTCAAAAAGTACCTACCATTCCGGATAAACAAAAGGCGGCCAAACGACCGCCTTTTTATATTAAAATACAACCATTTTATTTCAGCAATAACAGTTTTCTAACCGCGGAAAACTCTCCCGCCTCAAGTCTGTATATATACAAACCGGATGAAAGATTTTTCGCGTTAAAGACAACTTTGTGATGTCCTTCATTCATTTCACCCGAAGCGAGGGTAGCGACTTCCCTTCCGAGCAGGTCAAATATTTTCAGACAAATATTAGCCTTTTCAGGCAGTGAGAATGAAATCGTCGTTTCCGGGTTGAAAGGATTGGGATAATTCTGGGCGAGAGAATATTCACCGGGAACTTCCGTAGCAGTTTCATCATCGAGACTGGTTGAGATGTTTTCCCATCCCATAGAGATAGCTGTTTCTTTCGCGAGTCCCACCCGGGTTTTAAGATGTTCCGGATTATCTCCGGCAGTCAAAACAAAAGTTACCCAGTTGGTATCTGCCGGTTCAAGCGCGCCGACATTTGTGCCAATCCATGCTCTCAGATCGGCATCTTCGGGAATTGGTTCGGTGTCAATAGTGGAGATAAAATTGAAAGATTTTTCCCTTACTCCGTCAGCATTGCCGAATGAACTATATTCACCTGTAATCTTCATGCCACTCATTCCGTTAAGAGCGGCCGCTCCAAAACAGTAGGGTGAGTCTTTATGATACTGGTATAACAGGTCCGCGTCTGTTTCGTAAACACCATAATTATGATTGTAATGAATAGCGTCAAAATCGAGGAACAATCCGGCGTAAAAGTCATTGATTGTTTCAGTCCCTTCATTGATATAACCATAACGGAGAAGTATATATTCCTGATCAGCAGAAGAATAAGAACGCTGAAGTATCTTTACACCGTAAGGCTGAGACGCGTTGGAGTCATCAAGAACCGACCAGGCATACTGATCAAAAACTCCATGTGAAATAAAACCTCCCTGGTAAAAACTTGCTGTTTTATTAATATCGGAAGCCAGTTCCTGTCCTAACGATAAAAAACTGCCGAAAAGTCCGTTACAATATCCTCCGGATTGTGAACCAAATATCAGCCCTCCTTTCCAGAGTCCATCTTCTCCTCTCCAGGAAAGGCCTGGTCCGTCACCGGTTTTGCTGTCACATCCGACCGAACCATCATTAAATATTCCACCTTCAAGTTCGCCCGGGGTATGGACGAGATACATCTGAGCTTCTGAAAAATTCATTTTAATTGAGCCGTCAAAATATTCGACTACGCAGTGAGCGCCTCCCGAGTTGAGAACAGAACAGTCATCGGTTTTCCATATAAGATCACATTGCTCACCGGAAAGATAACTGAATTTCAGATCAAATAATTTATGCAGACTGATATCAAGCGGTGTAGAAGCTGATCCACTTATGCTTATATCATTTCCCGTCACATTTATATTGAAAGAAGTTATTTCATTGATCTTGTTTTCATAACCAACATATTCAAAGAGTGTCATATCATACTGGATCCTGAATGAAAATTCGGTGACATCTTTTAGATTTTTGGCTTTTATCGGAATAAATATAAATTCATCATTGGGATTAACATTAACTGATCCGATTGTCATTGTTGTTGTTGTATCGGTCGCGAGTCCCTTAATACAAAAATTAGCGTTTCCGCTGCCCCAGGTGGGGTGATTATAATCGTAAAGGTCTTTCCATACACCACCCGAAAAATAGAAACTTTCATTCGGATCTGAAGATGATTCAACTACCGTTTTTCCTTCACCCCCCAGAAGAACCGGAACTTCAGATGTCCTGTCATAAGGAATACCACCTTTGTTAAGCTTAAGGTAAATATAAAATTCATCCCCTTTAACCAGGCGAATACTATTATCAAGAACAACTGTGTGAAGCCCTTTAAACTGCGTTTCACCTGACGTTTCACCTAAAAGCTCACTTAACTGGCCATTCCGAAATTTATCATAAATTTTAATTTCATATTCCGCGGTATCTGCCGCGACAAAAAAGTTGACGGCGTTCAGGTACTGATTATCTTCTGCAATAAAAGCGTTAAAGGCTTCATCGGCATCGGTAAATTCATCACGCCAGCCATGATAATCGTGGTAATAAACTTTATCATATTTCATTCTCTCGACATTCTGAAAAGAAACCGCGCCCATCTCAGGTTCCCTTGCCGCCCATTTATCATAATAGGAGATCCAGAAACATCCGTCAATACCCCAGTCGGAGTCCCAACTGTTTTTGCACAACCATGCGCCCGGCTGCTGAGCCTGTGTTACTTTGTCATCATCCCATCCGATAATGGCAACAGAATGGTTTGGCGGTTGAGTCGTGTTTGAAGGCTGGTAATGTATAAAATTGCCTCCCATATATTGACTGCTTGAATAAAGGCAGGTGGCCATAACCCCGTTTTCCATAACCTTCTGTTTTATAATATCGATGCCTTCAAGATTATCACCAATGGTAAACCACTCAACATTGTTCACATAATAATAGTGATAGGATGGTTCTGAACGGGCCGGGGGACTCGAAAACGATTGCCCGTCAATATCCCTTACCGCGCCTTCACCTCTGGAAAGATAGGCAGTAGCGACCATGTAATCTCCTCCCTGGTGCACTTCCAGTCCGTTTCCTGTGGGAGGATCCAGATCATCATTATTGTGCTGGTTAAATCCGTTCCACCAATCGAGGTGATATTCCGCCATATTCGGCTCACCCGATTCACCTCCGGCAAGCCAGCTGCCGGTTACAATCATATTGCTCTCGATGGAAGCCATAGTGCCGTGAGTCCAGCATGTACCCCCCGACTGGCTTTTAATTGATGTTACATAATTATTTCCATTATAGTCCCTCAAATCAAATGATGAAGGAAGAACCTGGCCAAATAAAGCGACAGAAGAAAACGAGGCCATTAACAAGACATATAGGTATATTTTTTTCATAATTCCAAACTATATATTTCTTTTAAAATATTGACCATTCCAACATAAACTAAGTTTACTGAATAGTCAATTCCATTTTCAGAAACTATATCAAACAAATTTGTCAATCATCGGGGAAAAATGTTTCTCAAATTGATCATAAATCATATTCATCTGATCATCACTGAGCTTATCAATTCCACTGCAATTAGCGGCAGCCTGTTCCGGTGTTTTAATTCCCGGAATAACAGTTGAAACACCGGGAACACTTAAAATAAAACTTAACGCCAGCGCCGTTTTATTCACCCCCTGAAAAATTTCATTATTCCAGATTTCCTCAAGAATATCAAGCTGCATATCTAACATTTCCGGCGTGAGTCTGAAACGGCGGTGATCATTTTCCTCAAATTTCGAATTTCTGTTAAATTTCCCGGTCAAAAGTCCGAACTGCAGCGGCATCCTCGCAATAACCCCGTAACCGGCATTATTTATTTCAGGCATTATTTCGAGCGTTCGCTGATTGATCATATTCAGAACCAACTGAAAACCGGAACCGATTTTATTACTCATAAAAAAATCAGCTTCCGGTTTAGGAGAAAATGTATTCAGCGAAATGCCCCAGTATTTTATTTTCCCCTGCTCCTTCAGTTTTTCCATAGCTTCAATACATTCCCCATTCTCAAGATGTTCGATTCTGGCAGAGTGAAGCTGGTAATAATCTATAACATCACGATTCAGTCGTTTCAAACTTTGTTCGGCAGCATTCATAATATGAGAAAAGCTGTAATCAAGAGCAATGGAACCATCATTATTCAGCCTGTGACCAACCTTGGACGCTATAATAACATCATCGCGGTTGCCAAGTTCTTTTCCAATAAGTGTTTCTGAATGACCAAGTCCGTAGAAATCCGCCGTATCGTAAAAATTAATTCCCAAATCAAAAGCCTTTCTCAGCGCCGCGACTGACACACCGTCATCCACTTTCCCCCAGCCTATCGGAATATCTCCGGCCATAGCGGGGCCCCCTATTCCCCAGGCCCCGAAACCAACTTCACTTATGAGCAGATCAGTCTGCCCGAATTTTCTGTAATTCATTTAATTCCCTGTTTTTTAGAACATTCATCGCCAAAACAGATGCCAAGTTCCCTGGCAGTTTTCATAGTATCACTCTGAAGCGGAACAACCTTCATCCTTTTGGTAGCCTCAAGCAGGGGTACATATCTTACATGGGGCGGATCGAGAGCGACCATCACTCCTTCTTTTCCTTCCGCGAGAGCTCTGATAGCGGCAGCGCCAAATCTGAGACCCAGCAACCGATCGAATGTCGTCGGGCTTCCTCCCCTGAGCAGATGACCGAGGATAACAGAACGGGCTTCAATTCCGGTCAGATGTTCAAGTTCCGCTGTTACCCTTTCACCCACGCCGCCGAGTCGCTCTGCTTTCCCAATCTCTTTTTCTATCACCGAAACTGTTCCACCTTTGGGTTTGGCTCCTTCGGCAACAACAACAATCGCGTAATGTTTTCCATTATAATACGCTTTTTTAATATATTCGGCGACTTTGCGGATATCATAAGGAACTTCCGGAATCAATATAACATCCGAGGTTCCTGAAACACCTGAATTCAGCGCTATCCAGCCAGCGTAACGCCCCATCATCTCGACAACCATTATTCTGCCATGAGCCTGCGCTGTGCTATGCAGACGGTCGATAGCCCCGGTCGCGAAGCTGACCGCTGTATCGAAACCAAAAGTGATAACTGTTTTATCAAGATCATTATCAATTGTTTTTGGAACTCCCACAACTCTTAATCCTTTTTCGGCAAATTTTGAAGCCATCGATAGTGATCCGTCACCCCCGACAGCTATCAGCGCGTCAATTTTGTTTTCCCTGAATCCATCCATAATTTCATCTGAACGATCCACCTCAATTATATTCCCCTCTTTATCGGGCATGGGATATTTAAATGGATTTCCCCTGTTGGTGGTGCCCAAGATTGTTCCTCCCAGCGGAGTAATATCTCTGACCTTCTCACGGTCCAGCCGTATCAATCCCCCCCTGGGATATCTTTCTTTAAGAAAGAGGCCGTTATATCCGTCCCTGATTCCATAACATTCCCACCCGCGATTTTCGGCAGCTATAGCCGCTGCTTTAATGACCGCGTTTAAACCGGGCGCGTCTCCACCACCAGTGTTAATCGCAACCCTTTTAATTTTGGATCCATTTTTCATATTCTGCCTTTCACTTTATTGTGTTTGTTAACAATATAATAAATTTTAAGCAATTGAGTTATGACAAGCTTGCAATTTAATAATGAACTAATTGAAATTTAGTTCATACAAGTATTCCGGGGAAAAATTTTATGGCTTCATCAGGTGGAAAGTTCACATTATTTGTTTTAACTCTTTTTTTTCGGGCTGGCCATAGGCTGGATATTTAAAAGTTATTTTGAGGTTAACGGCAAAGAAAGTCTCGATTATAATATCACAATGAGTGATTTTTTGGGGACTATGATAAAGATACAGCAGATGGATTTTTCTTCATCAGAAAAATTTGGGGATGAGGGAATTGATCTGACCGGGGGTGTTATTATCAGAACCTCACGGAATTCTATATTAACGGAAATTACCATAAATTCAGTAGCGCCGATCAATGGGGTACTCGAATTTAACGGTGATTCATACACGCCCGAGACGGTTTCCCGGCTAAAAAATAACAGGGATAGTAAATTCAGACTCGGGTTTGGCAGTGTTAACATCGAACATAAGGGAGAAAACACATTTATTGTTGTCTTCCGGAAAAGAAATGATTTTTCACCTCCGATGAGCCTGAAACTTTCTTATGAGGGGAATGTAGTTGTTGAAAAAAAACTCTCCTTTTGAAAATTACATGCCGCTGAAAACTTATTTTTAAGGTGAAATAATTAAGCTCTACTCTTTTTTTTATCTGCCCCGCTTCGTAGCTTAGGTATCAGTAATCTTTTATTTATGGCGCCAAAAATTTGAGTTTCCGATGAATAAAAAAATTCCCGGTGTGTTAAGTCTGCTCTTTATTTTTTCTGCCGCTTTACTGGCAGTTTACTATTTATTTCATATTAAAACCGATTACGCGTTCATCTACCTGGTCTCGGTTATTGCCGGATCCCTGCTAATGGTCCGCTCGTGGTGTACAAAATGCTCCCGCAGTGATAGCTGCCCCCATATTATCCCGGGCTATATGATAAAACTTATGAAAAAAAGAGAGCCGGGAAAATATGAAAGGATGGATTACGCGGGATTAATTGCCGGATTTCTTTTGATTCTGCTTCCGCCGCAGTTCTGGCTCATTCAGAGTTTTCCACACTTTCTGATTTTTTGGGGAATGATCATTCTCGGCATAATTGAGATAAGGCTTTATCTTTGTAAAGATTGTAAAAACAGCTATTGCGTATTATCAGGGAACAGGATAAAATGAAAAGATATCTTAAAAAACTACAGGTAATTCCCGGTGTCGGCAAGAGCATCGCACAGGATCTGATTGATATAGGCATCACCGATGTGCCGGCTCTGAGGGGCAAAGATCCTGAAAATTTGTATGACATGTCCAATAAATTTAACGGTGTAATACAGGACAGATGTCTTCTTTATGTTTTCAGGTGCGCGGTTTATTTTGCCGAAACTGAAAATCCTGAACCGGAGAAACTAAAGTGGTGGAATTGGAAAGATACCCGAAAATAAATTATATTCGATGAGTGGAAAACTGATTTCACGATATCTCGGCGCCTATCGTTGATTGCCTAAAAAAGCCTGGCTTCTGTCCTTTGTAGTGCTTATCAACCGCAGCGGGTCGATAGCGCTTTTTTTCTTAACCCTGTACCTCACCAATGTACTGAATTATTCGGTAAGTGAAGCGGGAAAAATTATCACGATATATGGCGCCGGAACACTCGCGGGGGCTTTTCTCGGAGGCTGGCTGATAAGATCGGCTCCGTTAAGGTATAATTTTCAGCCTGTTTATTGCGGGATGAGGTTATATATTTCTTTCTTCTCTGAAAGAACCAATTTTCATTTCAGTAACTGTTTTTATCCTGGCAACAGTTGCCGAATCATTCCGTCCGGCAAATAGCGCGCTGCTTTCTGAAGTCTGCGCGCCGGAGCTCCGGACACGCGGATTTGCCCTGAACAGGCTGGCAATCAATCTTGGGGTATCCATCGGCCCGGCAATAGGTGGATTCCTGGCAACAGTAAATTATAAGTATCTTTTCTGGGTTGACGGTCTGACATGCATAGGAGCATCTTTTCTTCTAATACTCTTTTTCGGTAAAAAAGAATGGCGAAAAATAACAGCGGTTCAGGTTTCTTCCGATCCGGTAAAAAAATGGTGGAGTGACGGCCCGTTTATCCTGATTCTTTTTCTGCTGTTTTTAATGGGAATAAACTTTCTGCAGATTTTTAATACCTGGCCTCTCTATCTTGAAGAACATTATCATCTGCCGGAAGATAAAATTGGTTTACTTCTCGCCGTAAATGCCATAATGATAGTATTGTTGGAAATGCCCCTGGTACACATGATAGAAAATTTTCAGCCATTAAAAATCATGGCCGCGGGAGCATTTCTCCTGTTCAGCGGTTTCGCGTTGTTACCCCTTGATTCAGCTTTTTCCTGGGCTGTTCTGACAGTTATTATCTGGAGCGCGGGTGAAATCCTGGTTTTTCCTCTCCTCGCCGGTTTTATCGCCAACCGGGCCGATGATTCCAACAGAGGAAAATATATGGGAATGTTTTCATTTTCATTCGGTCTCGCCTTTACTACCGCCCCTCGATAACAACATCAATATATGAATCTTTCGGTCCTGATACACTTTGGTTAATCAGCGGACTTACCGGAATATTTGTTTCGGCAGGTTTTTTAATTGTTGAAAAATGGATCCGGAAATGATATCATCATTTTGACCACACCATTTCAGAATAAATAAATTCAATCATTTTTTTCAATTTAGAAATCCTGACTCCTGGTAAGAAAAACAACTACTTATTGAAAGCTATTCGTAAACTAAATTGTCGTAATATTGACGCGCGTCCCGAAATATTATCGGATAACTTATTGATTCGCGGACTGTTATAAAGATATTTATTGTACTCCCGCGGATAAATATGGTGTACCTGACGGCACACCGAATATTTTGCTTTTCACTATATTACCAATATGCTGTCCCTATCGGGACATAAAATAAAAATCACTGATAATATTGCCCGGTCATTGGCAAAAAATTGGCAGAAAAAAAAGAAAGCTACCAAGTGTGCCGTCAGGTTCACCATATAACACCCTCTGAACTATATTCGGCGCCTTAAGTGGGGGAAATAAATCGCAAAAAATTCGTTGAATTGTATCTTGGTGTGTGAAATCACGACATAATAGTTTGATGGGAGTCGGGAGTTCTGTAACTGAGAAGTTTACGCCGCGGGTTATTGCCCGGAGATAAATTTCTTCCCCCGACCGAAAAATTCCCGGGATTAAATTTCATCATCATTTGCCGATCCCGCAAGGCGTTTTTCCAAAGTTTGATTTCACCTCGAAAACATTTTACTATTCCACACAGCTTTATTGAGCTTATTCCACATTCAAAACGTCTAAGATTTATTAAACCGGTTTGGCCGTTCATTTGAATTTATATAGCCGCATTAATGTTTAACATTTATATTTCATAAAAAAACAAAGTTCAAATATAATGGAGTAATCTATGACAAGAAAAACAATGGTTTTGTTTTTAGTTCTTCTGTTTACAGCAGTAACGCAAATAAGCGCCCAGGTCGAAAGGAGAGAAGAGGGCAACCTCGTGATCGAAAATATCCCCGATATTCCGGAAAGTGTGATTGACAGAATGATCCAATACAGAAATGCCCGTTCAGCGAGATTCCGCGGCTGGCTCCCTTCAGGCGAAGGAATGCTTATGTCGACACGTTTTGGTGAAACTTCACAGATTCATATTATCAAAAAACCGGGAGGCGCGCGAACCCAGATTACTTTCTTTAATGAGCCGGTAAGTTCAACAGCGCTTTGTCCCGATAAATCAAAAAACGGGTTCCTTTTCATGAAGGATGTCGGCGGAAGTGAATTTTTCCAGATATTCTGGTTCGATATGGAAAATGGGACCAGCAAAATGATAACAGATGGCAAATCACGTTTCGGAATTTTAAACTGGTCAAATAAAGGAGATAAATTCACATATTACAGCACCCGGCGAAACGGCCGCGACTGGGATGTTTACCTGGCGTCGATTGATGATCCGGAAAAGGGAAAACCTGTTCTGGAGAAAAGCGGCGTCTGGGCGGCAGTTGACTGGTCGCCTGATGATTCAAAACTTATGATCATGAACTATGTTTCGGCCAATGAATCATATTATCATATTCTGGATATTGCGTCCGGAAAGCTGGAACAAATTAATCCCAGTGATGAAAAGATTTCCTACGGTTCGGCGATTTTTGATAAAAACGGCAATGGTGTTTATCTTACTTCGGATGAGGGAACCGAGTTCAGCCACCTCCGCTATTATGACTTAAAATCTAAAAAAACAACTGTGCTGACAAAAGATATCCCCTGGGATATTGGTGATATGGAGCTTTCCAAGGATGGATCGAAACTTGCTTTTACTGCTAATGAAGATGGCGTAGGCACATTGTATATGATGGATACAAAATCGCGTAAATATGAAAAAGTTAGAGGTATTCCTGTCGGACAGGTATATTCTCTCGATTTCAGTCATGATGGAAAACATCTCGGCTTTGTCAATAATAATCATAAAACTCCCGGTGATATTTACAGCCTTGAATTGGGAACCGGTAAACTGACCCGCTGGACATACAGTGAGGTGGGAGGATTAAATACAGAAGAATTTTCAGCAACCGAACTTATACATTATAAAACTTTCGATGAAGTTGATGGTAAAAAAAGGGAAATTCCCGCGTTTATTACCAGACCGAAAAATAAAAAGGGCCCTCTTCCTGTTGTAATCGATATTCATGGCGGACCTGAAGCTCAGGCTCAGCCCGGTTTTTCATCCACTCTTCAGTTTTGGGCGAATGAACTGGGTATTGCTGTAATTGAACCGAACGTACGTGGTTCTTCCGGCTACGGCAAATCATATCTCCAGCTTGATAACGGTTTTAAGCGTGAAGAATCGGTCAAAGATATCGGGGCGCTCCTCGACTGGATCGAAGAACAACCCGATCTCGACGCCTCCTCTGTCTGTGTTTTCGGGGGTTCTTACGGCGGTTACATGGTGCTCGCTTCAATGGTGAATTATAATGACCGTATAAAATGCGGAGTAGATATTGTAGGAATCAGCAACTTTGTAACTTTCCTCGAAAATACAAAACCTTACCGCCAGGATTTACGCAGAGTGGAATATGGAGATGAAAGGGATCCGGATATGCGTGAATTCCAGATGAAAATATCACCCACTACCAATGCCCACAAAATTACAAAACCACTGTTTATCGTTCAGGGACTTAATGATCCCCGTGTGCCGGCGAGCGAAGCTGAGCAGATTCTCGCTAAAGTGCGTGAAAACGGTGGCGAAGCCTGGTATCTTCTCGCGAAAGATGAGGGACACGGTTTCCGTAAAAAACAAAACAGAGACTATTTCAATTATTCAGTTGTAATGTTTTTTGAAGAATATTTGCTGAAATAATATGATTTTTATTTAATCTTAAAAAACCCCTTTCATCTCCCTTGAAAGGGGTTTTTTGTATAATCTCACTGTCGGTGACATCTTTTTACATCTCCTTACTTTCTTATGACAACTCACCTACTTTCCTTTTCGTCTTAATTAACAGAACGAGATATAAATTATTACAAAAAGGAGATATAAAAATGAGAAGGAATCAGAGCAAAACTACAGTATTATTAACACTTCTTACACTGCTTTTATTAAGCTTATCAGCTTATGGAATGAAACCGGCATACCAAAATCTGGAAAACGGAATTAAATCATCCAACCCGGGACTCAAAAAATCGAGTATATACTTTGCAGGAAAATATGAAATAAAAGAGATGCTTCCGGTTATGCGGGCAGAGCTGTTAACCGCGTCCGATCCGAAACTTAAAAGACTTATGATAAGAGCCATTTATAAAATTGACGCTTATTCGGCAATGCAGTCAATTATTGAAATTTCTTCAACAACAGAAGATAAACAGATCAGAAAACTTTGCGAAGCGCTAAACGCGGATTATAATAAAGAGATGAGCGCTTATGCGGCAAGATAAATAATCCTGACGATTTAGGATATTACATTTATCCCCCGGATTTATTTCGGGGGATTTTTTTATTTAAACCGGATAATCCTCAAATTTCCGAATATCTCACCAAGAGGAAGTTCATTGAAAATAATTGTAGATTTACATCAGTTATTTATCAAAATCCGGATAATATGGAAACTATTAAAGATCTTATTGAGATTGTCGCGACTGCGGGAAAAACCGCGCAGGCATGGCAGAAAAACTATAATTACAGCGACAGGGATTATAAAGAGGATGGATCAATTCTCACAGAAATCGATACAAAAATTGATGAATACCTGTTTAAAGAAATATCAATTCTCTACCGGGAAGCTAATATTTTAACAGAAGAAAGGAAAAGAATATTTGATCCCTCTAAAAAATTCACCTTCGCTGTTGATCCGGTTGATGGCACGGATGTTTTCAGCCAGGGGATGCCAAGCTGGTGTGTTTCTGTCGGGCTTTTGGATGAAAAACTTAAGCCTTCCGCGGGAATTATATATTCCCCTTCACTCGATTTACTCTTCTTCAAGGATATTAAAGGTCCCGCATTTTTTAATGGGAAAGAGATTAAAATAACCGTTAATAAAGAGGACCTTCTTTATTCCTCAAATGTCATGGTACCCTCAAAACTTCAGAAAAGATTCGATTTGAGTAAATTTCCGGCTAAACTGCGTAATTTTGGCAGCACCGCCCTTCAGCTTGTTTTTCCTCTTATCTACCCTGCCGTTACCGGGGCTGTTACAGGAAGAACCCATATCTGGGATATCGCCGCGGGGCACGCTCTTAACAACGCGCTGGGCATGGACCTTAAATATTTCAGCGGGGAAAATATTAAATATGGAAAAATGATTGACGGTTCTCAGGCGGAAGATTATATCCTTTCAGGCACACCCGGGATGATTGAGCAGATTAAATTTTCCATGAAAAGATTATAATGGTATGTTTCCTGAAAGATTTATCCCATATTCAGAACAACAAAAAAAGCTGCCGAAGAGAGGAAACAATATTCTCTCTTATTATGATGAAAACAGTATAATTGTTTATCAGGCATTTAATAAGGATATCAGAAATTTTGCGGTAAAAAACCAGGTTTTCGGCGGGGATTTTTCTTATAATCGAATGAGCTGGATAAAACCGGGCTTCATGTGGATGATGAACCGTACCGGCTGGCGAACAAAACCGAACCGGGAAATGATACTGGCGATCTCTTTACCAGGGAAGTTTTTTTGATCAGCTCCTCAAAAAAGTAATTTTATCCCGCTTTGATCCGGTGAAATATCCTGGCCGTGAATCGTGGCAAAAAGCGGTTAAACGGTCAGATGTCAGAATTCAATGGGACCCTGATCATACTCCCCGTGGAGCAAAAATGAAAAGGGGAGCGTTACAACTCGGGCTTCGGCGTAAAATTCTTGAAGAGTATGGGAAAAAAGAAATTTTTAAAATCGAAGATATCACTTCCTTTGTTAGAGAACAGAGGGAAAATCTGCGAAAAGGAATTGACTATTTACTTGTGCCCGAAGAAAGAGTTTACCTGCCGGAAGAGATGCGGCCAAAAACCCAAATTTGTCATTAAAACAGTGAAAAACAAATATATGACTTGATTTTGTAATCAATTCCACAATAAAAATCCGCATAACTAATTAATCTACAACAGGTTAGAGCCCTTCTCCTTTATATGGCATTTAAGTGCGCCGTAACGCAAGAGGGTTTGGGGTGAGGTTGGAAGCTTTTGCTATTATAGTTACACTTTATCGCTAATTTCAGAACTCCTGATACCGATAATAAAAAACAATAGATTACATGATTTCATTCGCAAAATAAAATGCAGAAAATCTGACAAGAAAACAACTTGGGCGGGTTTTTCTTTATCTTGGCAAATAATGTTTAGAACCAATACATTGACATTGTATTATTTTCAAGAATAATATTATTTGAACGACATTTTATGCATCTCCTACAGAGATGTTTTCCAGTTTGTCTATCTTAAACTACAATAATAGAACCTATACAAGGTTCTTTTTTATTTTCTCTGCCTTGTAGAGGCAAAAATTAGTGCGGAACGTCCCAATGGGGTAGAATATTGTTAATAAAACAAGACCAAATCCTTGTAGAGGATTCACAAATCTCCCTGGATAATCAAATACTCCAAAACCTCCCTGATAAACTCAGATCAATAGAATTTTAATTTTATAATACATCATTTATGATTAAAAAGGACCTTGTCACGTAATATATTGATAACAATTTCATAGGATATTTCCCATAATTTCCTCGATTTTATTTTGTAATAGGGAAGTAGTTCTGAATTTTGTTTATCATTTCAAATACTTGTATCCTATAATTCCTTGTCTTACAACACTTTATCCTAATGACAGTTATTAGGACACAATTTCTACTGACAATTTTGGGATAAATCATCTGGCTGCCCCCCCTTAAAAAAAAGCCCCCGAAATACCGGGGGCAAAAAAACTAACTGTTAAATTCTTTTATTATTTTTTGAATATCCGATTCAGATATGCCGGAGGTTCCAAATCCTTTTTGCTCACCATTTTTCTTAACCGGAGTGTTATCTGATCTTTGAAATGGCTGAACAGCGGGATTTCCGGCCCTCGCGATAAGTCTCTCTTCAATTTGCCCCATGTATCCGTTTGTGTTGTTAACCGAAACAGATTTAACATCAAGGCTGTTTACCGATTTCCCCTGGTTTACCGGATTAACCTCAAAAGCCAGAGTTTTAATATTCATAAGATGTTTCGCAGTAACATTTTCGGAAATGATAGAGCCGCCCCAGGTTCCCACACCAAGAGTCATGGATGGATTAAGCGGGGTTGTAAATCCGACAGCGCCAAGTGAAGAAGGTGTATTAACCACAATCCTGAAAGCAGGTTTTTCAAGAGCGAATTTCATGATTATTTCCCGGTCTTCCGAATGAATTACCAGTGTGTGTCCCACTCCTCCAAACTGCAGCAGATCGATACATTTATGACATCCTTCAAGCCAGCCGTCTACGACGTAAAATGCCAGTGTGGGGGAAAGTTTTTCCATCGACATTATTTCATCTTTTCCCACCCCGGCGCATTCGGCAACCAGGACCGAAGTATTTTCAGGAACCTTAAATCCCGCGTAATTGGCAATCCAGGCCGCGCTTTTACCGACTATTTCAGGATTTATCTTTCCTTTGGGAGCGACAGCTTTTTCAAGTTTCAACTTTTCTTCGGCATTCACAAAATAGGCGCCTCTTTCTTTTGCCTCCGCGATAACTTTATCTTTTAAGGGCCTGTCAACAATCATTGCCTGTTCTGATGAACAGAGTGTGCCGTTATCGAAAGTGGTGCCGCTTATTATATCGGCAACAGCTTTTTTGTAATTCGCGGTTCGTTCAATAAACGCGGGCACATTTCCGGAGCCCACTCCATAAGCCGGTTTTCCGGCGCTATAGGCGGCTTTAACCATCGGGTTACTTCCGGTGGCAAGTATAACCGCTGTATCATCATTTTTCATCAATTCTTCGGTGCCCGCAATAGTGGGAAGAGTCATGCACTGAATCAATCCTTTGGGGGCGCCCGCCTTTTCGGCTGCTGCACGGATAATATCAAGCGCTTCTTTCGTGCAGTTAACAGATCTCGGATGGGGACTCGCCACAATAGAATTGCGGCACTTAAGTGAAATAATAGCCTTAAACATAGCTGTTGATGTCGGGTTAGTAGAAGGAATTAATGCCGCTACAACTCCCATTGGTTCCGCTATTTTTACCAGCCTGCCATTTTCTGTCACATCAATAACGCCAACCGTCTTTAAATCCTTAATCGAAGCCCACACATCCCTTGTGCCAAACTGGTTTTTGAGCGCCTTATCTTCCCATTTACCAAACCCGGTTTCTTCGGCAGCTTTTTTTGCCAGAGTTTCCGAAGCCTGAAATCCGGCATCCACCATCGCTTTTACAATTTTATCAACCTGTTCCTGGTTAAAATGTTTAAATTCAAGCTGCGCTTCTTTGGCCGCGCTGATTAAATCTCTTACCTGCTGTACTGATTGAAGGTCTTTATCAAAATTCATTGTATTTCCTTTTTTCATTTCCGCAACAAAATATAATTATACCTGCATTAATCTTCAATTAATAATTATTTTTCCAGCTTACTTTAATCACTGACTGGCAAAGCCGCAATAGAAAAACGGAGAGTCTGTCAATTGTTAATTGCTTTTTTGCCATTTTGAGCAGAACTTAACTTCTAATCGAATAATTTGCACAAACGATAACTTTTATCAATTTACCCTCGAAATGACAACTGACTGATAATTCCTGCTTTTTATATCTCCCTTAGGCCCGACATTACTGAACAACAATTTTTTTATTGTTATAAAAGAAAATTTCCTTTATTTTCCCTGTGAAAAAATATTTGTTTACATTATAAAATATCTTATACTTTTGTAAAAGTTTATTGTTCTGACTCTTTACATTGTTAATTTTGTAAGTCATCTGTTTTCAGGACAAAACTATTCCTTTTGTGACAATCCGATATCCTGGGGACCTGTTTTTATCTTACATACACTATTTCTCTTTTTTATTTTAGAATATAAACCATTATTAAAATGAAAAAAACATTACTCTTCGCGTTACTGCTGCTGCTTATCTCATGTGAAACCAATCCCCCTACACTTGTAAATAACACCCCTGAATATGGGAAAATATTTGTGACCTCAAATATCCCGGGCGCGGTTATTTATATTGATAATGTTTCCACAGGCATTGTAACTCCTGATACTATCACCGTTGAAACCGGGGAACATGTGGTATCTCTTGAGCTGGCAAATTACCAGGCTTCCACACAGACGGTTACTATTTTACCCGATGAATTAAAATCGCTTGAATTTGAGCTTGAATGGGCTATCGCAAAAATTGTTCTTCTCGAAGATTTTTCAAATACAAGCTGCGATCCCTGCGTTGAAGCAAATCTTATTATCGAACAACTTATTAATGAATCATACGGGCACACAAAAATTATCGGTATTAAATACCCGACATATTTTCCCGGTCCAAATGATCCTTTTTACCTGGCCAATAAAACCGATTCTGACGCCAGAATAATGTACTATAATATTTTCAAGGCGCCGACTGTAAAAATTGACGGATATCTTACACCGTCTGAAAAAGATTCCAATGATATAAAATCAGATATTGATCAGCGCCTTGCCGAACCGGCTCTTTTTGATATAGGAGTAAGCACAGATATTGCCGGGCTTACCTACTCAATCAGCATTGAACTTGATGTCCTTCAAACCGAAGGGACTGATTTTTCAGAACTTGTATTGCATACCGTAGTTACAGAAACTGATATCCATTTCGATACCCCAACTCCGAACGGTGAAACTGATTTTTATGATGTAATGAGACTGATGCTGCCGAATAATAATGGCGAATCACTCGCGTCGGTTAATTCAACCGGAATTATTAATTTCAACAGACAGGCAACACTGGATCCTTCATGGGACACAGCCAATCTTCATACTGTTGTTTTTATTCAAAATAACAGTACAAAAGAAGTCCTGCAGGCTGGATCCGATTATTAACATACAACACTACATAATAAGGAAGTCAATGAAAATTGTCTAACCAAAATTAAATCAGGAGGTTTTATGGTAATCAGATTATTACGTTCAGTTCTACCTTTGTTATTTTTTGTTCTTATGGCATTTGTTTCCGAAAATACAGTCGCGCAGCAGAGAAACCCTGTTCTTGAATACGCTACAGGAACCTGGTGCCAGTATTGCCCTTGCGGTCATGAGATTATTAATAATAATATACTTCCCAACTACCCAAACGCTGTTATCCTCGGATACCATGGACCAGTTGGATATGGCGATCCCTTCGCGGGATTCGATGGCTATCAAATGATGAGTACTTTAGGTTTCAGCTCCTATCCATCTGGAATAATTGACAGGACATCAGCCCCTGTCAGCCGTACACAATGGTTGAGCAGAGTCGCTGGCAGAAATTCAATTCCCGCTACTGTTGATATTTCTTATCAGAAATCCTGGAATGCGTCGTCGAGACTATTTTCAGTTACAGTAAATGTTAATCCTCTTTCAACAATGAACGACGAATATAAGTTGTTAGCCGTGTTAACCGAAGATAATCTGGTCGCTACTCAGTCTGGGAACAGCGGATGCCCGGGCGGAACAAATTACAGACACAACCATGTTGCCAGAGCAATAATGAATGGCGCTAATGGCACAATACTCAACGAAACATCACCCTGGACACCGGGAACAACCGTGACCAAGACAGTTACATATACATTGGATTCAGATTTTGATGAAGAACACTGCCATGTGGCTGTTTTTGTATATAAGAATACCAGTCCTTTGGCAACAGCCGAAATTCAGCAGGCTGTGCAATTTGAACTTCTTGGTGGCGCCAGCTACAACATTTTTGTGAACGAAGGATGGAACATGATTTCAGTGCCTAATGAAACTGCTGATATGACAGTGTCATCTCTCTTCCCGAGCTCCTCCTCAAATGCTTTCGCCTTCAATAACGGTTACGTACAGGTTGATGAACTTGATAACGGAATCGGATACTGGCTGAAGTTTAATGGTCAGGAAGGATTTGATATCCAGGGCGCCGCTCCAACAGGCGATATTCAGCTTAATGAAGGCTGGAACCTGGTTGGTCCTTACAACGTTAATGTCGCGACAGAAGGAATCACCACAAATCCATCCGGAATAATCACTTCCCAGTTTTTTGAATTTAACGGAGCTTACGCCACCTCTTCACTGCTTCAGGTTGGAAAAGGTTACTGGGTAAAAACAAGCGCGTCTGGTACGATGTCTTATACAACTCTCGCGAAAAAAGGTGCAAATTCATTTGAAACCCCGACTGTCAGTGAAGACTGGGGTATAATTACAATCACCGACGCGGCCGGCAATATGACAAGACTTTATGCGGCTAATGGCGGAACTAATGTTGAAATGTTTGAACTTCCCCCGGCTCCTCCGGCGGAGGTTTTTGACGCGCGTTTTTCATCAGGCAGTTATGTCGAAACTTTTGAGACTCCGCGGGAAATTGTATTTAATGCTGTTCAGTATCCTGTCGTGATATCTGTAAACAATACCACTCTGGAACTTAAAGATATTACAGGCGGAAGTTTTGTTAATACAACTCTTTCCGATGGGAATGAAATTGTAATATCAAATGAAAGTGTGAATCGTCTTTCTGTGAATTCTGTTTCTCTCCCTTCCGGGTATGTTCTTGAACAAAATTACCCGAATCCGTTTAACCCGACTACAACAATCAAATTCGCTGTTTCTGAAAAAGCTAATGTTAATCTTTCGGTATTTAACCTGCTCGGACAGAAAGTAACTGAAATTGTTAACGGTGAAGTTGAAGCCGGATCACACGAAGCTGAATTCAAGGCTGATAATCTTTCTTCAGGTGTTTATATCTACACTCTGAAAGTAAATGAGTTTACCACTTCCAGGAAAATGACAATTTTGAAATAAAATATTCTATTTAATGAAACCGGAAGGAAGAGGCCTGGGTCTCTTCCTTTTTTTTATTCACTTATAATTTCAGGCTATAAAATAAAATGAAACATTTATTCAAAAAACTCAGTGTGAAACTTTTTATCCTTTCTCTTTTGCTGACAGTAACGGCAAGCGCCCAGAGTTTTTCACTGGAATATGAACATACAGTTCTCGCTGATACTCTCGGGGCAGATTTGGTCTTTGAATTTGAGATAATCAATACCAGCGGTGAACCTTTAACAGTCAGCGCTGTAAGATATGTTAATGACCTGCCCGATATGTGGATGTCCTCTTTTTGTTTTGAAAACTGCTTCGCCCCTTTCCTCGACAGCATAGCGACAACTCCCGATTTCGCGAGTGAACCGATTGCCGCGGGCGGCTCCATGCCTATGTCAATCCATGTCACATCGATGGAAAATCATGGAACAGCTCATCTTCAGGTCAGTGTAAAAGATGAAAATGATTTTTCATCAAATTATCTGCTGGAACTTTATGCTACTACCGAATTCAGCCAGGGAATGGATGGATTTTCAGTTGAGGCGCATAACCTTTCAATTACCGACACACTCGGCGCTGAAATGGTCTTCGACATGGATATTACCAACGAATCGACCGTTCCGCTTGAACTTGAGATTGCCAGAACACAGAATGATCTGCCCGATGGCTGGAGTTCTTCCTTCTGTTTTGATGTCTGTTATCCTCCGTTTCTTGATACTGTTGTCACAAATGAAGATTTCGCGACCACGCCTCTGCAGCCTTCAGAAACCAGGGAATTTTCAGTTCATGTTTTCGCTTTTGAAAACCCGGGAACCGCGAATCTCGAAGTAGTAATAAAAAACCTTCTCATTCCTGATGAAATCGAAACATTCAACCTTTCGGCTACAGTTGAAACAAATTCAGTGGAAAACACAGGTATTTCACCCGATAATTATTTCCTCGGGCAAAATTACCCCAATCCTTTCAACCCCTCTACAAAAATCAGATTCGGCGTTAAAGAAACCGGCTTTGTTAAACTTACTGTTTTCGGAGTTCTGGGAAATAAAGTTGCCGAACTGGTAAATGGCGAGCTTCAGACAGGTGAATATGAAGTCGATTTTGACGCGGGGGAACTTTCTTCAGGTATTTATTTATACAGATTAGAGACAAATAATTACACCCATACTCAGAAAATGATACTGGAGAAATAATGAAAAACCTGATGATCATTCTTCTTGTCTTAAGCGCCGGATTCCTTTTTGCCCAGGAAGAAAAAACAACTGAAGGAACAAAGGCTCCAAATTTTATCCTGGAAGATATTGATGGAGATGATTTTGAACTAAGTGAAGCTCTCGGTGAAGGTCCTGTTATTATTAGTTTCTGGGCCACCTGGTGCAAAACCATGCCGTGATGAACTAAAAGAACTCACAAAAATCTATGAGGAATTAGAAGAAAAAGGACTGACCGTTCTCGCCATCTCAACCGATGATGAAAAAACAGTCGGCAAGGTTAAACCTTTTGTAAAATCAAAGGGAATTCCTTTTACTGTTCTTCTGGATACCAATAGTGAAGTTATTAAAAGTTTTTCCGGGTATATTCCTCCTCACCTCGTAATACTTGATAAAGCCGGCAGCATAGTCTATACCCATTCAGGTTATTCAAAAGGGGTGGAAATAGAAGTAAAGGAAATAGTTGAAAAACTGATAAACGGATAATTTTTAATGAGAAATACCCGGAAATTTTTTATCGTCCTGGCGCTTTTTTTCCTCTCAGTTTCTTCGAACGCACAGGATAGAAACATTGTGCTTGAATATATTACCGGCAGCTGGTGCAGTTACTGCGCCTGCGCTGCCGATACTATATATAATAAAATTTTACCCGAATTCCCCGATGCAGTTATACTGGCCTATCACGGTGGACCAGACCCATATTCCCCCTTTCCAGGAGATTCTATAAAACAGATACTCGGTTTCACAGGATACCCTACGGGCATTATCGATCGTGTAACCTCTCCCGAACAAGATGACTCCTGGTATCAGAAATTCGCTGAGCGGGCCGGGTATGAACCGACATGTGATATGCAGGTTAACTCCAAATATAACATAGCTGAAAAAAAGCTGCATATCAGCGTTACAGCCCGGGCAAGAGTAGAACTGATCGGCAGTTATTACGTTAATCTTGTGCTTCTTGAGGACAGCCTTGTTTCACCACAGACAGGAAGTGACGACTGCCCCGGCTCAGATTCCTGGGTTCATAATAATGTGGTCCGTGATATGATAAACGGGGCTTATGGCGACGTTATAGCATGCTGCACAGCCTGGCTGCCCGGTGTGCCCCGGTATTATGATTACACTTATAATATACCGGACAATGTGAACATCGATAACTGTAAAATTGCCGCGATTATATATGAGTATATGGTTCCTCTTAACAAGGCACAGGTGCAGCAGGCGGACGTTGTTTCCGCCGATTCTCCTCCGACGCCTGTCGAGCTGACTTCATTCAGCTATGAAATCAGGAACAGGAATATTCTGCTTAACTGGATTACGGCCAGCGAAACAAATAATTATGGCTTCGAAATTCAAAAATCGGAAGATGGGAATACATTCAAAAAGATCGGATTTATTGAAGGCAAAGGCACCACAGCCGAATTTTCAAATTATTCCTTCACCGATTCTCCCGCGAATGGAAAAGTTCTCTACTACCGGTTAAAACAAATTGATTTTGACGGAAAATCTGAATTATCCGATATACTTACCGTAAACATTTCCGGTGAAAAAAGCTTCCGTCTGTCGCAAAATTATCCCAACCCGTTTAATCCGTCGACTGTGATTCCTTTCTCAATAGCGGAAAAATCTTTTGTTACACTGAAGATATTCAACACGCTCGGAGAACTTGTTTCTGCTCCGGTCAGTGACTTTCTTGAAGCGGGTATCTACAGGATAACTTATAACGCCGACCTTCCGGCAGGCATTTATTACACCCGTCTGAGTGTTGAAGAGAGGTCGGAAACAATTAAAATGATTCTTCTGAAATAGTAAATTCGGTAATGAAAATCATGAAAAAAATACTGGTTATTTTTCTTCTTTTTGCTCCTTTATTTTACTCACAATCTCTTCCCTCGCCGGATAATATAAAACTTCCGGACGGATTGAAAGTCTATAATCACTTTGAATATTCCTTTGATGTGGAAGATGAAAATGAAATTCTTGAAAACTGGTTAAATATCGATTACCGATATGGAGCATTCACTACAGGAATAAGGTTTGAACATTTTCAGCCCAATGATCCCAATCCCTCTATATCCCGCGGAAAAACCCGGTTTCTGAAATTGATTTCAAGTATCTCAAATTTGATCTCGGCAATAAACGTGAAGGTCTTTCAATAACCGCCGGTAACTATTATGCCCTTTTTGGAAGAGGCATGGTTCTGAAAAGTTACGAGGACCGCAACGTCAGGGTCGACAATAACCTGCTGGGTGTAAAATTTGAAGCCCGTTATAAAAAGTTTGTGCTTACCGCGCTCAGCGGTATGCCGGCGAGTGATCAAAATGAACGCAAAGATGTTCTGCATGCGGCAGATCTTATGTATAAAGGATTTAAAAAATTCAAACTGGGAGCCTCATTTGCCTCAAGTGATCCCGAATCGGAAAATGAAGCCCGCACACGGCTTGCCGCTTTTCGTATTATGCCCTCAATATGGAATTTCGATTTTTATGCCGAATATGGCATGAAATTCAATGATGATATCAATGAAGAGTATTTTAACAATGATGAGCCATATATCGGGAAAGCATTATATGGAAGTATGAACTTTTACTATGGCAAATTTTCGATGGCTGCCGAGTATAAACTTTATGATAACTTTGCTTTTGAGTCGGGGATAAATCGGTTGCTTATAATAATCTACCCGCCGTTAGAAGGAATTACGCTTATTTTCTCCTAAACAGGCATCCATCTCCCCTCAATCAGAATAATGAGACCGGTTTCCAGGTTGAAGCCTGGTATACGCTGAGTGATGAAACTTCCTTTAACGCAAGTTACAGTCAGACAGAAACCCTCGATGATAATTCACTTTACCAGAAAATCAGGGGCGCTTCTCTTGATACCAGGACACAATTTAAAGAAGCTTTCGGTCAGATAAGCCACACCTGGAATAAAAAACTGACAACCACCGCCGCTTTCGGTTACACCGAAGAAGCATCTTCGAGCACAAAAAGTATTACCCCGATTATTGAGAATAAGTATTATATTGATGATATCAACAGCCTGAAACTGATTGTTGAGCATCAGCATGTGGATAACAGCTTCACCGGTGAAAAATACTTTGACGATGTAATAACATTTGAATACGCCCGCGCTCCCAGACTCTCGGTAGCTTTCGTAAGTGAAATGCTTACCAAAGAACCGGAAGAGGGAGAAACAAAAAGAATCTTCTGGAATTTTGTTCAGTTCGGGTATAAATTCGGTCAGCATACAGATATTTATCTGCTTCTCGGCTCACGTCAGGCAGGTAATATATGTATCGGCGGGGTTTGTCGTTATGAACCTGAATTCCGCGGTATAGAACTTAAAATGCACACAAGATTATAATTCATAATACCCTCCCCTCCCCTTCATAAGGGGAGGGGCCGGGGGTGGGATTATAATCTTATAATGAGCTTCCCTCCGTAACAGCTCAATTCTTATTTCTCAATCTCAACTTTAACAGCTTTCGATTCCTTTACCAGTCTCCAGAATATTGCCGATAGCGCGAGACTGACAGCGGCAATGATAAATACAATACTTTTATCTATTGCTGATTCGACAAAACTTCCAACCACATAACTGACAAAAAGCTGCGGTATAACAATCGAAAGATTAAATATTCCCATAAAAAATCCCATTCTGCTCTTTTCGGCATATTCCGACATAATAGCAAACGGAAGGCTCACAATCGCCGCCCAGCCGATACCAACAACAGCCATGAGGATGTAAAGAGCAATAGCGTCGGCAACAAACATAAGGATAAGAAAATATCCCAGGGCCATAAGGGCGATACAGGAGGCCTGAACTTTTATCCTTCCGAATTTTTCGGTTAAAGGTTCAAGAACCAGCGCCGGAAGAATAAAACCGACTGTATTGAGCACCGCGAATGAATAGGCAATGATCTGGCCCGTTTTATCATTGATAGAACTGATCATCTGCTCAGTCGCATTTTCAGGAGTAGGATTAATTTTCTGGTTGATAAAAGCGATTATAAATACGAACATAGTCTGAACGCCAATCCAGGAAAAGCCATTGGCGAGATAAATCCTGAATAGCTGTCCCCAGTCTGCCTTTTTTCTTCTTGGTTTCTTTTATTTCCGCATTTTTATCCTCTTTTTCCTCTTCCGAAAAGTCGCGGCTTTCGGTAATAAAAAATGTCGGTACAATTGAGAAAAGAAGAATGACAACAGCGCCGAAATAAATCAGGTTATAATTGCCGAACCATGCTCCGAGAAGATAGGCGAAAACACCAAAAAAGCCTGAGATAGTCTGCATCCAGGTATATCCTTTGGTCCGCGCCGATCCTTCAGGTGTCACATCGGATATAAGCGACCTGGTGGGATTAAAGCTGACATTAATGGCCAGGTCGAGGGTAAGGGCAATAATAATGGCCACCGCAATCAGGCTGCCCATTCCCAGGAATTCATTGATCTCTTTTAACCAGGGAAGAGCGACCAGCATTCCTGCGGCGAGTGTGCCTCCAATAAGGATAAAGGGGCGGCGGCGTCCTCCCCAGAACCAGACTTTGTCACTTATTACCCCAATTAATATCTGGCCGATAATTCCTGCCAGCGGACCGGCCGACCAGATTATTCCGATATTTTTGTAATCGAGCCCATACTGGGTATTAAGGATCCAGCTTAATACCGCAATCTGGATTGAAAGCGCAAAACCCATCGCTGTCGCCGGCAGAGAGAGGATTGCATAAAACGGGTTGTTTAATTTTTTCTGAATCGCTAACATTTTAGGACATCTACCTTATAAAAAGTTGAAGAAAAATTAATCAGCCCTAAATTAGTATTTTTGAATTAAATTGCAACCTTTTTATTTTAAGTTAATAACTCCCTTTATCTCCTTTAGCTAAAGTCCCCTTTGATTGTTAGTTTCGCCCCTCTATCTTCTCAATAATCGTAAACTGGCGGAGCCAGAACCAAACTAATTCTGTCGTCCCTACCGGGACTTATTTACCTTTCTTTATACATTTTCCCCTATTTGAAAATAGGGGCTATTATCTTTCATCCCTGCCGGGATTCATATTAATCTGATTTAATATTTGCTTGTAGATAATCATTATTATTTAGAAAAAGTCCCGTTAGGGACGACAGAAAATAGCCCCACAATTCATTGTGAGGTAATAGGTTAGGGAGAGAATAATAGTCCCGCCAGGGATTCTCCGCGGTGAACAGGCGGACAGAATTCCCCAGTAAATTGATGGTCAAATAAAATTTTGCCATTTTGCGTAGAATTTAACTGCTTACGGAGTAATTCCCCACGGGATATAAAATGAACAACCTCACCGGCGTCACCAACCAGCTCATCTTACTCCTACTCAGATTTTTTTATAAGGTAATAAGGTTTAATTTTACCTGTTTGTCATCTATGCTGCTAAGGTTAAAAAGTAAAAAATAAGGTTGGTTTTTTCCACTTTTTATTTGTTCACTGCATGGCTAAAGGTTCTAAATATAATTCGACATGAGTTATACCGTGTACCTGACGGCACACTTGTTTACTTTCTTCTTTTTTTTCTACCAATATTTTACCCCTAACGGCGCAATCTTATAAATTGGTTAAGATGATTTGTCCCGTTAGAGACAGCATATTGGTAAAAAACAGATACGCGAAATATTCGGTGTGCCGTCGGGTACATCATATTCACAATCCGGAAAAAATATCATTCTTCAGTAAAAATTTCATCATCAATTCCCTCATTGATCTTATAATTCCTGAAAAACAGAGATACCTTTCCCGGCAGAGGAGCATTTCGTTTACCCCCTTCACTGAATTTTTTGGTAATCGCCCTGGGGAGCGCTCCCCCGTTTATATTAAATACAAACTCCATCTTTGCCGGCAGAGGGAATTCCTCCTCATAAACAAACGTAATATCAACATTTCCTCTTCCCTGCGATTTTGATTCAACCTTAAGCAAAATATCTTTTTCTTTATCAATCCAAAGGTCGGCCACAAAAAAGCCTTCGGAATCATCTTTCGGTATTATCCTTATCCTCCATGTTTCCCGGTTATCCAGGGTATCTGTTCCGGCAAGAATGGAGTCGAAATTACCGTCAAAAAGTTTACCCGGCGTAAACCGAAAAACCTCTTTGGGAATAAGAGCAAATTTTTCCGATTTAAAATGCATTTTATCCGGCTTTTTAAAGAACAGGGTGCCTTTTGCGGGGGGTACTTCCAGGAAATCGACATCAATATTTATTTCAAGATCAGCCTGGTAATCATTTATTCCGGCAAGCTTTTCTTCAACCCTGTTTAATATTTTTCCCGCCTCGTCATCAGCGCCCGAAACATTTAGATAGATGAAAAATAAGATGATAATATATTTCATAAAAACCTCAGCTTAAAATATCTTTCCTGATAAACGCGTAAAGTGAAACACCATAAAAAAGAATCAGGTGAAAAAATAGAACAGCGCCTGAAAAAATCAACTCCCCAGTTTCCACCGGTTTAGTAAAAAAAGAACTCCACTGCACCATATGTGTCGTGAAGAAAAATCCCTTAATATCGACCAGAATATCAATTGGAAGCGCTGAAAGTATAAAAAAGATAATAATAACAGCCATCGCTCCCACAATCGGGCCGATAGCGTTTTCCACAAAAGTGGAAAATAAAAATGAAAGACCAAGCGCCACACCCATACTGAGGAGACCGAAAAGATAAGCGCCGATAAAACGCCATAAAATATCATCGGCAGCAAAAATATAGAGCTTATCTTTTATTGAAATAAGTTCGCCCGTTCCAAATAGCAATACGCTCAAACCAAGACTCATCAAAGCGAGGAAAAAGAGCAGTATTCCCGAGTAAATTAATCCCGCGGAATATTTCGCTGTAAGCAGCCTGAACCGAGAAACCGGTCTGGTAAGAATTACCCTGTATGTTCCGGCTGTTCCTTCCCCGGCCATAAGATCGCCGCCAACCAGCACTATAAGAAAAGGTATATGTATATATAACGATTGCAGCACCAGGTTGGCAACAAGATAACCATTAAAGAGAGAACCGGAAAGAATAAAAGTATCTCTGATGCCCCTGAGAAAATGATTAATACTGTTTTCCCCTTCGAAATAGAGCGCGATTTGAACTACAGGCACCAAAACTCCGATCGCAAGAAAACCTATATAAGTTCTCCATTTGCTGAATATTTTTTCAAGCTCAATCAATATTAATGTTCTCATTGTCCCTCCATTACCATTCTAATAAAATACTCTTCGAGAGACCTTCCCGGAATAATTGAGGCGCTGACGTTATAACCTTTTTCCAGCAAAAACCTGTTAAGTTCGGCAATATTTTCTTTTTCCATTTCAAATATTAATCTGTTTTCCTGAATTCCTTTATAATTTTTTTCCCATTCGCTGCGGTTTATATCCTCCTCTGCCGAATCATTTTTATCAGTTTCCACCTCAACTTTAAGATGTTCCCTGTTAAGGAGTTCATCAACCCTGCCTTCAACGATGGTTTTTCCTTTATTAATGATTATCATACGGTCGGCTATAAGTTCAACCTCCCTGAGTATATGTGAGGATAGAAATATGGTTTTCCCCTTTTCTTTACTCAGGTTTATAATCATATCCCTGATCTCCTTCATTCCCTGGGGGTCAAGACCGGTCGTAGGTTCATCCAGAATTATAAGTTCAGGATCATGGAGAAGAGCCTGCGCGAGGCCAAGCCTTTGTTTCATCCCGTGTGAGAATGTCTTCACTTTACTGTCGGCTCTTTCGGCAAGTCCCACCGAATCTAAAACACTCATGATATGTTTTTCGGAAGTGTCGGCTCCTGACAATCGGCCCAAAATTTCGAGATTTTTATATGCCGGAAGGTATTTGTAAAAATCAGGTTTTTCGACAATAGCGCCGATACTTCTAAGTATTTTGCACCTCTCCTTTATGAGGTCCCTGCCAAAAATTCTGATTTCCCCTTTTGTGGGTTTGATAAGTGATAGCAGCATTCTGATGGTTGTGCTCTTTCCTGCTCCGTTAGGGCCGAGAAACCCGAATACATCACCCCGGTATACGTTCAGATCGAGGTTATTTACAGCTGTCAGATTACCGAACTTTTTTGTAAGTCCCTTTACTTCAATTATTTTTTCCAATTAAATTTTTCCGTTTCTTTCATTGCAGATATATATATAAGTTTCGCGTCCTAAAATATAATAATAGTCAAAACAAACAAGGTCAAAAAGATATTCATATTGTATAAGTCATTTCCTTAAAATTTGGTTCTCAATTAAAAATTTCGACAGGTAAAACCAGAGAAGGAGGAATTACGAATTGAGCAACTTAATAATAATATTCTTGCTTTAAATGGCAGAATATTGAATTTGTATGTTCAGAACTCCTTACCTCTCGCAAAATGAAATCGCGGAAATTTATAGCGAATTATCAGATCCCAAGCTCTCAATATAAATAGTATTTCTCATTCATCGAGCTAACAATAAAATAGTTGTTCCATTTTAAAGGATGAAAAGTTGTATCTGTCGTCCCTGACGGGACTTTTTATGATTGAATGTTACCCAATTACCCCACAATGAATTGCGGGGCTATTTTCTGCTTGCCTGTCCGACGCGGCGGATCCCTGACGGGACTTTCTTCCAGACTTCTATCCCGCGATTATATTTTGCGAATATATCCATGTAAGTTGTTGTTTTTTATACCGGAATCAGGAGTTCTGATGTTAATAAAAACGAGCCGCACTCGTACTCATGGTCAGGTACTCGTAATCGTTCCCGAACAATTTACCAGAAAAAAAATAAAGCCGGGTACGAGGACGAGTACGATCATTTGTTCAGGATTTATTTTGGTTCCGGCTTCGCCAGCTTAGGAATTAGGAATGATGAATTGCCCCGCCAGGAATATTCTAAATCCCGGTCCGTAAAAGGGCTTGCTCATCTTCCTGCTTTGATTCTGATTTTTTAATACCGATACCGATACCGATACCGATACCGATACCGATACCGATACCGAAAAATATTCATTATTCAGACAATGGTGGAATTGGTTTGTTCACCTGCCATTGCGAGGTTTCAATTTTATTTGGTATGAGCTATATTTTTTACCTGACGGCACACTTGTTTGTTTCTTTTTTTTCCATCAATAATTACCCCTGGCGGGGCAGTCTCACAAATTGACTAAAATGGTTTGTCCCGTTACGGACAGCATATTTGTATAAATAACTAATCGGTTAAGTACGGTGTGTCGTAAGGCACACCATATTATCCCCCTGAAACAAAATGTACTGCCCACCGCCCTCACCAACCCGGCCATCACACTCTTACTCTGATTTTTTAATAACTTATGCTCAGCCTGAAAGTCACCTGTGTCCCACCAGTCCTACGGAAATAAACTAACAACTAAAAAGAAAATCCTTACCATTCTTTTTCATAAGATTAATAAGGTTATTTTTTTGGTGGTTTCCTCTGCTACTAAGGAGCCCCAATTTGGGAAAATGCCAAATTTCAAATTAAACAGTTACAAAAATTTAGTTTTTTACTCTTTTTCAGGATTTGGAATTATAATGACGTTTGGGCTCCTCCCCATGAGATTAAAGGAGAGGTTGGGCTGCGCCTGCCCCGGGCATGGAGAGGTTGGATCAGCCTGGAGCAGAATATAATCTTTTGAGAAGTTTCATCATTAGTAATAAATGGAAAAGAGAATTTGAGACATTATTTATCAATTTCCATTCTTGTTGCCTGGAAGGTTAATAAATCAAGAATAAGGTTTCATTACATCCTTTTCATTCGTAATTCTCATTCCGCCTGCATCACCCATCCCGTCATCATACTCCTGCTCATAGACCTACTCTGATTTTTTTTCAAATTCCCCTGTGTCAATAACTTTTTAATCACGCAATAACAGTAAACCAAAACACTTTTATACAAAATCACCAAAAAAATTAGTAATTTAAGGTTTATCAAAAATTGGAATTATGGAAAATAAAATGCGCTATTTTGAATCTGACTCATTCACCTATACCGAAAACAAAATGTTTTGCGAGGAGGTAGCTGTAGAAAAACTCGCGTCTGAATTTGGCACCCCCCTTTATATCTACAGCAGGAAATTTTTTACTGAACGCTTTAAAGAACTGAGCGAAGCATTTTCATCAGTGAATCATAAAATTTATTACGCCTCAAAAGCAAATTATAATATTAATGTCATAAAACTATTTTCTGATCTCGGGGCCGGCATAGATGTTAACTCAGCCGGAGAACTTCTGCGGGCAAAAGAAGCGGGAATTTCAGGTAACGAACTGATGTTAAGCGGAGTAGGAAAAACCGTTGAGGAAATCAAACTGGCTCTGAAAGAGAATGTAATGATGCTGAAAGCCGAATCGGAGGAGGAGGTTTTAAGGATAAATGAAATAGCCGCTGCGATGGGAATAACCGCGCCGGTGGCTCTTCGTGTTAATCCCGACGTGGACGCGGGAACACATCCCTATATATCCACAGGACTCGCAGAAAATAAATTTGGCATTCCGGCCTCGGAAGCGTTTGATACCTATAAAAGATGCAACGCGCTCTCAAATGTAAAAATGTGCGGCATTGATATGCACATCGGTTCGCAGATAACCAGCGCCGATCCATTTGAAGAGGCGGTTGAAAGACTGGCTGAATTATACAAAAAAATAAGGAAAGAAGGAGTTGAACTGGAACATTTTGATATCGGCGGAGGAATAGGGATCAGATACAATGATGAAAAAGTTTTCACTCCCTCACAGCTTGCCGATAGAATATTGCCGATTGTAAAGGACCTCAATTGTCAGCTTGTTCTTGAACCGGGCCGTTTCCTTACAGCCAACGGGGGTATACTTCTTACAGAAACTTTATACACAAAGGAGAACAGAGGCAAAAAATTTGTTGTCGCCGACGGAGCTATGACCGATCTTTTAAGGCCCAGTATTTATAAAGCATATCATCATATTCAGCCGGTTGTAAAAAACAACAGGGCAAATATTACATGCGATGTAGTTGGCCCCGTTTGTGAAAGTGGTGACTTTCTGGCAAAAGGAAGGGAAATTGAAGAACCCCGGAGCGGTGATTTACTGGCTGTTATGTCTGCCGGCGCTTATGGCATGGTCATGGCATCCAATTATAATGGCAGACGCAGAGCTCCCGAAGTAATGGTAGATGGAAATAAATATTTCCTCCTCCGCTCGCGGGAAACATACGAACATCTCCTATATGATGAAAAAATAATTGAAAAACTCCATAAAAAGGAACCAAATGAGTAAACTTAGTATTTTTGTTCCCTCAGATGTGGAAAACGAAAAAAAATGTCCCAAATGTGGTCAAAAAGGGACATTGAGAATATCCCGGCCAAAGGATTTTATCGACAACCTTGTGGTCTCCTTCAGCCTGCACAGAAGATTCAGATGTAAAAGCTGTAACTGGAAAGGATATCTTTTCAGCCATACAATTTCACGCGACTGGTATAAAATAGTGATCTTCTATATATTCCTGATGATAGTTGTTGTGGCATTGGTAGCTGTAATCGCGAAGAAATTTATATAACTGAAATGGGAGAAACCAATGAAAAAAATAGTAATATTGTTACTTTTAATATTGTTATCGGCTGACCTTATGACAGGCCAGGAGAAAAAAGCCATTACCCCTGAAGATATGTGGGCGATGAAAAGAATAAAGGACGTTGTTGTTTCTCCCGATGAATCATTGCTCGCTTTCACTGTCGGCTGGTATGACGCGGATAAAAATGAAGGTTATTCGGCAGTATATACCATCAAACCTGATGGCAGCGATATGAAAAAACTGATTGATTCAGATAAAAATATCAGTTCGCCGCTTTTCCTCCCCTCTTCAAAAAAAATCGCCTGGTCAATGGATGGGCAAATATATTTGAGTAATTATGACGGATCATCCAGGGAGCAGATGACTGAACTCTATTCTGGCGCCTCGGGAGCGCGGTTTTCCGACGATGAAAAAAAGATAATCTTTTCTTCAATGGTCTATCCTGATCTGACTTCCATGGAAGAAAACAAAAAACGGGACGAGGAAAAAAAGAATAACCAGGTGAGCGCGAAAATATTTACCGAACTGATGTATAAACACTGGAATGACTGGCGCGGTGAAAAAAGAAGTCACCTGTTCCTGCAATCTGCTGAAACAGGTAAATATACCGATCTGAACCTTCTGAGCGATTCGGATGTCCCGCCGCTGGCCCTCGGAGGCAATGTTGATTACGCGATGTCACCCGACGGAAATGAAGTCTGCTTTTCAATGAATCCCGACAAAATGCTCGCAGCGAGCACAAATAATGAAATATACATTCTTGATATCAGAGCTCTTCCGGGGGGAAAAGCCGGAAAGCCGAAAAAAATAAGCGAAAGCAAAGGAAATGATAATCAGCCATCCTATTCACCCGATGGGAAATATATCGCTTTCCGAAGCATGAAAAGAGCCGGTTTTGAAGCTGATGAACTGGACCTCATTTTATTTGACAGAAATTCAGGCAAACTGAAAAACATTACTCCCGAACCGGGCTTTTCAATCGGCGAAACTATATGGTCGCCCGATTCAAAGTATATCTATTTTACAACTGCAAATACAATATATACATCAATATGCCGGCTGGATATAAACAACGGGGATATAAAAATAATACTGGAAAAAGGTGATAACGGAAGCATCACACTTTCGGGTGATGGCAAAACCATTTATTTCCTTCAGCAGCGGTCTACACTTCCCAAAGAAATTTTCGCTGTCAGCAGCGAGGGTAAAAACCTCCGCCAGGTAACATATATCAATAAAGATATCCTTGCCGGAATCGAATGGAATCCGGTAGAAACCTTCTGGTCAGAAGGAGCTGAAGGAGCGAAGGTTCAATCAATTCTGGTAAAACCACCTTTCTTTGATGAAAATAAAAAATACCCGGTTATTTTACTTATCCATGGCGGACCCCAGGGACACTGGACAGATGATTTTCATTACAGATGGAATCTGCAGATGTTCGCCTCAAAAGGGTACGTGGTTATAGCTCCCAATCCGAGAGGCAGCACAGGTTACGGACAGAAGTTTACCGATGAAATTTCGCAGGACTGGGGAGGCAAGGTATATATTGATATCATGAATTCAGTGGATTACGCCCAGGACAGCTACAGCTTTATTGATGAAAATAATCTTTTTGCCGCTGGCGCATCTTATGGCGGATATATGATTAACTGGATAGAGGGACATACCGACAAATTTAACGCCCTTCTATGCCATGCCGGAGTATTTAACCTGGAAAGCATGTATGGAGCAACAGAAGAATTATGGTTCCCCGAATGGGAATTTGGCGGCGCTCCCTGGGAAAACAGAGAACTTTATAAAAAATGGTCGCCCCATAATTTCGTTGAAAACTTCAAGACTCCGATGCTTGTTGTTCACGGGGCTTATGATTTCAGAGTGCCCGAAGGACAGGCATTTGAACTGTTTACCAGCCTGCAGAAAATGGGAGTTAAAAGCAAACTGATTTATTTTCCCGATGAATATCATTTTGTAATAAAACCGCAAAACGCGCTTTTCTGGTGGAAATCGGTTTTTGAATGGTTTGAAGAGAATAAAAAATAGGAGGATCTAAAATGGAAGAACAATATAAATCCCCCGATCTGGAAGAACTTGAAAGTGAATATTCCGACGAGGAATCATTAAAAAAAGGTGAAAAAGAGCTGGATGAAAAACTATGGCATAAAGTTGAACGGGCAGGTAAAAAGATCACTTTCGCCAAAGATATTCTCGCGCTCTATTCTTATATGAAGGATCCATCTGTATCCTGGCACAGAAAAAGCATCGTAGTCGGAGCCCTTATTTATTTTGTCGCTCCGATTGACGCTATCCCCGATATTGCCCCTCTGATCGGTTATCTGGATGACCTCGGGGTACTTACTGCTCTCCTTAAATTCCTCGGCAGTGAAATTATTCCCTATTACCAGGGCGAGGAATAACAGGTTAATTTTTAATAGGCCCGGTTAAAATAACCGGGTTTTATTTATTTTTCCCCGACTGCATATATTTTCTTCTGTCCTTCGCTGGAGAATATGGATAACGATTAGAGGAAATAAAAAGGCTGGCCAGAATCCCCTCCATTCCCTCAAGAAAACGACTAATAATAAAGTGGATATATAATGGATAACAAAAATTTTAAAGTACTGGAAAGTGAAATAATATTCAGCGGAAAAGTTTTCGATCTTCAGGTTGATCAGATAGAGTACAAAAAAAGTGGAAATAAAGCCCGTCGTGAAGTGGCTGTTCATCCGGGCGGAGCGGTAATTTTGCCGGTTACAAAAGAAAACAAAATTATTTTTGTCAGACAATTCCGGTATCCTCATAAAATCAATCTTCTCGAATTACCTGCGGGGAAACTTGAAAAAGGTGAAGAACCCGTACTTTGCGCGATAAGGGAGTTAAAAGAGGAAACCGGATACACGAGTGACAAGATAATAAAACTGGGAGCAATTCACACCACCCCGGGATTCTGCTCCGAAATACTTCATATTTTTCTCGCCGAAGACCTGACAGCGGGCGATCATCAGCGGGAAGAGGGTGAGCAAGATATGGAAATGATTGAGATAGCGCCTGATGAAGCGGTTAAAAAAGTGATAAAAGGAGAAATCACGGACGCAAAAACAATCTGCGGCCTCTTTTATTATCAGCACAGGAATACAATTGATCATTAAAAGATGACTCTGGTTTTTATATTGTGTTAAATTTTTTGAGGGGTGTTCACATCTGCTATTAAGGAGCCCCAATTTGGGAAAACGTTAAATCTCAAATTAAGCAGTAACAAGAATTTCGGTTTTTGATCCTTTTCGTGGGATTTTGTGCAATAGTGATTTAGTGGTCTTTACCTAAACTCAATTAAACTTTGCCTTTTGTATTGTCAATTGTTCATTAATAATTGTTAATTGATCTTTTGCCATTTCAAACAGAATTTCACCAGACAGACAAATCGTGGGAAAAAAGATTTAACGTAGGGGCAACCCTTGTGGTTGCCCTTCTCAGGAATGTCCTGATAATTTCAAAAAAGGCTAAAAAAAACAGCCAAATCGCCCAAATCGCCCAAATCGCCCAAATCGCCCAAACCGCCCAAACCGCGCGGATCACACAATAATTCCCGATAGCTGCTCAAGATCGATCTTCTCAATTTTCTCCACCGGGCGGCCCAGGAACATCTCGGCAACCTCGCGAAATTTGGTTGAAATATCGCTGACATAATATTCATGCCGCCCCCTGCTCTCCGATTTATTGATAAGACCATTTTTAACCAGGTACTTTTTCAAAACAACTGCTGACGCGGTTCCCGAATCTATAAGTTTAACATCATCTCCCATTACCTTCTGGATAACATTTGTCAGTATCGGATAATGGGTGCATCCCAGGATAAGTGTATCAACATTTTCCTTTTTTAATTCCGCCAGGTATTCCTCAGCGATCAGGAAGGAAGCTCTGTGGTCTGTCCACCCCTCCTCGGCAAGAGGCACAAAAAGGGGACACGCTTTTTCAAAAACTTTCAGGTCCGGATCCAGATTCAGAAGTTCGGTGGAATAAGCTTTATTGTTTATTGTGGCGTTAGTGCCGATCACCCCGATCCTGCCATTTTTTGAATTGTTTAAGGCCATTTCGGCGCCCGGTTTTATCACCCCGATAACCGGAATGTTGAATTTATCCTCGATAGCTGGTATCGCAACCGAAGAAGCGGTATTACACGCTACTATAAGCATCTTAATATTACTTCTCATTAAAAACGCGGCATCCTGTAAAGCATATTCAATCACTGTGCTGTTTGATTTGGTCCCGTATGGAACTCTCGCAGTGTCGCCAAAATAAATTATGTTTTCATCCGGTAAAAATTCATCGGTTCTTTTCACAACCGTCAGTCCGCCAATGCCCGAGTCAAATATTCCGATAGGATTTTCTGAAATAAGCTGCAATATATCTCCTAAATAATTTCTTTTATCGCGTTGGTTAATTCAAGCCGTATCAGTTCATATTCATTTTCTGATACCTTTTCCCCTGTTCTCTTTAAAACATAAAATGAATCGACAACATCATCAGCGCGGGTTGATATTTTTGCCAGATAAATGGAAAGATCAAGTTCATGCATTTTTTTTGTAATTTTATAGAGAAGACCTAATCTGTCGGGAGAAAAAATATCAATAATAGTATATTTCTCATGATTTTCAAACTCGATTTTTATCTTCCCTCTTCTTTTAAATATCCTGTCCTCCAGCCTTTTCCATTTCGATTTAACCCTTTCTATCTCAGCGCCTATCTGCAGGCGGTGATTAATCGCCAGCATCATATCTTTCCTGATATTGTCATACCTGCTCTCCTCAATCGGTTTATTTGTCCTGTAATCGGTAACATTAAAACTATCAATAGCAATGCTGTCATTACGGGTAAATATTTTCGCTCCGATAATATTCAAATCATTCACCGAAAGAGTTCCACAAAGATAGGAAAGGAGAGAATCGCTATCCTTGGTAATTACCGATACATTTGTATAACTCTCGGTATTTTTAAAAAACACAGAAAGTTTTGTTCCCCTCTCTATCTCGTGAACATGCTGATCAATTTCTTCTTTGGAATAATGCTGCAGATAACCGGGATCATCAATTGATTTAAGATGATCATTAACCGGTTTTTCACCATTATGAGCTTCGATAAGTTCCCTTGTCGCATTATTGATCAGCTCAACAGCCGAAACCTGGTTTTCAAGCATTGACCTGGTTTTACGGTAAAGTTCAAAAAGGAGATCACTTTTCCAATGAGTCCAGACAGTAGGATTAACAGCGGAAAGATCGGCGTAAGTTAAAAGATATAATAATTCGAGTGACTGAATATCGGGAAAAATAGCTGCAAATTGATTCAGGGTTGAAGGATCATTCAGGTTTCTTCTGAACGCGACCTGCTCCATCGTAAGATGATGCCTGATCAGGAACTGGACCAGGTTAATCTCCTCCTGTTCATATCCCAGCGAGGGCATAATAGTTCCGGCAATCTCACCACCCAGTATCTCATGTCCGGCAATATTTATAGGTTTCGCGATATCATGGAAAAGCGCCGCGAGATAAATTATATCCTTTTTTTTCATCGACTTGAACAAGGTGGCGAGCCGGGAATGTTCTTCAATAAGCTTTTCAAGGTTAGTTATTGCCACAAGAGTGTGCTCATCGGCTGTATAACAATGATAAACCCCCGGCTGAAAAAATCCCACCATCTCCCTGAACTCCGGAAGCAGGGCGCCAAGCACACCAATTTCGTTCATGGAGTTAAGAGTTTTTGCGACATTCGAAGGCATCCTCAAAATCTCACGAAAGAAAACCGATGACAAATGTTCTTCAGGCCTGTTCTCTTCAAGATCTATCACACTTTCGATTATCAATGATCTGAGATTCTCATCAAATCGCGCGTCATGAACTCCCCTGTAATAATATACCCTGAGGATATCAGAAAGAAGAAGGGGGCGATTTTCATTTATTGAAATAGTTCTTCCTTTCAGCCTGTAATCATCATCAAGCTCAATTGATAAAATATCGGATATGGGGGGAATTATCTGTTCTTTAAAGCCTTTTATCATTGTTTTTGAAAACCGGTGAAGGATGTTGGAGGCGTAAAAATAATCCTTCATAAAATTTTTCCAGCCGTCAGAACCGGGATAGAACATTTTAGATATCTGTTCCTGATAACGAAATTCCAATCTGTCGTTTCTTCTGCCGCTCGTAAGATGAAGATTATTCCTTACGAATAAAACAAGCGCGTAACTTTCCAGAAGCCTGTTGGCCGCCCTTTTATTAATGACTCCTTTTTCATTAAGAAGTTTTATAAAACTTTCGGTATATGTGGTTTCACTCTGGGTATTCAATACCATATTGGATTTGATATGGTAGATCCACTCAACACAATGAAGATCGCGAAGTCCGCCGGCAGAAAATTTAACATTTGGCTCCAGCATTTTAGCTGAAGAACCATATTTCCTGTATCGCAGCTCAATATCTTCAAAATAGCGAAAAATAAGCTTTTTTCTCACATCCTCATCAATCGATTTTACAAGTTTCGCGGTCCATTCATAATAGATTTTTTCATTACCCATAATGAACCGGGTTTCGAAAAACTGGGTAAAAGCGTGAAGATCATCCTTCAGAAACCTTTCAATATCGGAAAATTCCCTAACAGTATGTGAAACTTCAATCCCCGCGTCCCATAACATGGTAACACTTTCTCTCATCGCGTCTTCATGTCCTTTAACCTCGGGAAAAATAAACATTATATCGATATCGGAAAGGGGAGCCAGCTCACGCCTGCAAAAACTTCCCGCCGCGGCAAGAGCGCAGCATCCACCCGCGTTTTCAATTATTTTGTATATATATTCCTCAACAAGCAGGCTGTATTCAACGCAGAACTGGTATCTTTTATTAAGCAGTTCAGTATCATTGAATATTCTTTCCTTTTCGGCAAAGAATTCTTTTTTAATACCTGAAAGGTCTCTCATAATATAGTCCGGCATTACTCTGCTAAGTTTAAACTATTAATGCTATTCCGACAGGTTTGGTTCAGTTAATTTCATTACCGGTCAAAATATTCACCCCTGTGAACGGGGAAAAACAGGAATTTTCAGCGCCAGGAAGGAGATGGCAAGGTAAAACAAAAAAGGGAAAAAGAGAAATCTCTTTTTCCCTGAAAATATTAAAGTTTTTCGAATCTTCCCTGGAAGAAACGGAGATACTTTGGTTCGTAAACCATTTTAAGCCCCGTAATATTTTTACGGTTTTCATATACCTGGGCAATCGATTCAACAGCGACATCAATATGAGCCTGGGTATAAACTCTTCTCGGGAAGGTCAGTCTTACAAGTTCCAGCTTGGGATATCTGTGTTTGCCGGATTCAGGATCGCGCCCTGCCGAAACGATACCTCTTTCCATACCTCTCACGCCCGAATCAATGTAAATTTCGGAAGCGAGTGTCTGGGCCGGAAATTCATCTTGGGGCAGATGTTCGAGGAATTTTTTAGCGTCGAGGAAAATCGCGTGACCACCTATCGGTTTTACGAAAGGCACACCATATTCTTCAAGTTTTTGTCCGCAATATTCAACCTGGCCAATACGCGCGCGGATATTATCGAAAAGAACCATCTCTTCAATACCCCGCGCCATTGCTTCCATATCACGCCCGGCAAGACCGCCATAAGTGTGAAGACCTTCATAAATAACAACCATATTTCTCGCCTGCTCAAAAACTTCAGAGTCTTTGGTAGCGAGAAAACCACCGATATTTACCATAAGGTCCTTTTTGGCGCTCACCCAGAGTCCTTCAAAATATGAACAGATCTCCAGAAGGATTTCAGCTACTGATTTATCCTGGTATCCATCCTCACGCATTTTAATGAAATAAGCATTTTCGGTAGCGCGGGTAGCGTCGAACCACAAACGAATATCATGTTTATCACAGAATGCTTTTACCTCTTTCAAATTAGCCATTGAAAAAGGCTGACCACCCGCCATATTAACCGGACCTGCCATTGATACATAAGCAATCTTTTCGGCGCCGACTTTATTTACCAGGTCTTCCATTTTATTAAGATCGATGTTGCCTTTAAATGGATGTTCACTATATGGATCATGCGCTTCATCGATAATTACATCGACAAAAGTAGCGCCGGAAAGTTCCTGATGCAGTCGGGTTGTTGTAAAATACATGTTGCCCGGAACGTAATCACCCTGTTTAATTAATATTTTGGAAATCATATGTTCCGCGGCTCTTCCCTGGTGAGTAGGAACAAAATAGGGCATTCCATAATATTTTTTAACGTTATCCCAGAGGTAATAAAAGTTCCTGCTTCCGGCGTAAGCTTCATCACCGAGCATCATTCCAGCCCACTGATAATCGCTCATTGCGTTGGTGCCGCTATCGGTTAAAAGGTCGATATAAACATCTTCTGATCTTAAAAGAAAAGTATTGTATCCTGCTTCTTCAACTGCTTTTTCTCTTTCTTCGCGGGAACGCATTTTAATAGGTTCAACAACCTTTATTTTAAAAGGCTCTGCCCAGCTTCTTTTTAATGTGTCTGACATTTCTTCTCCATTTTTATCTATAATTTGAATCAATGAATATAATTGATAGTATTACTTTTTATGGGTTCTGATTTCCCACAAACTTTTCCCGGTACTCTTCATTGACATATTCGGTCCGGATAACTGATGTTATACCGCCCCTTACATTAAATCTGGCAGTTAATTTCATATATCGCGGACTGCAGACTTCAACCAGATCATCCATAATTTTATTAGTAACACTTTCATAAAATATACCATCTTCTCTGAATGAATTCAGGTATAATTTAAGCGATTTAAGTTCAATGCAAAGTTTATCGGGGATATATTCAACAACAATAGTCGCAAAATCCGGTTGTCCGGTTTTAGGACAAAGTGAAGTGAATTCAGGCGCCGAATGCTCGATGAGATAATCTCTGTCGGCAAAATTATTTTCAAATGTTTCTAATAATTTTTTATCACTTTTCATAGTCAGGTCTTCTATTTATTTATATATATAAGGGTCTTTGGTCATAATCTATCGGGTCTTCACGGTTAATTTCCTGAAAACCTCTTAACCTGAGGGCGCAGCTGTCGCAGATACCACAGGCTTTTGTTTCCGACTTATAACAGGACCATGTCAGGTCAAGAGGCGCTCCAAGTTTAAGACCCGCTTCAATGATCTCACTTTTTCTCATATTTATAACCGGTGTAATAATTTTTATGCCAGTACCCGGTTTTGTTCCAAGGTTAATGCTTCGCTCAATTGATTCGAAAAATTCAGGCCTGCAATCGGGATAGCCTGAAGAATCTTCGGCGACAGCTCCAATATAAATTGCTTCAGCGCCGATAACCTCAGCCCAGCTTGCCGCGACCGAAAGAATATTGCCATTCCGGTAGGGCACATAGGACGAAGGTATTTCTTTGTTCTCAAGATCGGCCGGGCTAACATCCATTGAATAATCGGTCAGAGAAGAACCTCCTATATCGGAAAGATGCTTCAGGTCGACCACAAGACGGTAAGGACTGTTGTAATAATCGGCAATTTTGCCAAAACATTCCAGTTCCTTTTTCTGTGTTCTCTGACCATAATTAATATGAAAGAAAGCCGGTCTGTATTCCTTTGAAGCGATGGCGGCAGTTACGCAACTGTCCAGTCCTCCGCTGAGAGCAATTACAGCAATTTTTTCATTTCTATTCATAAACGGAAATATAAATATTCAGTTGTTTTAAACAAAATTTAATCAAAGGCTGTTAGTATAAATATCGCGATAATCAGACTAACAATGCCTGAAATCATAAAAGGGATCGACGCTCCGTAATAATCCCATAAAAATCCTGTCGCGGCCGACCCGGCCATTACTCCGAAACTTGAGAGGGAATTTAGCAGGCCGATCGCCGATCCCCGGTTGTTATCCTTAATCAGATCAGATACCCAGGCTTTCGAAATCCCTTCGGTCGCGGCAGAATAAAATCCGTAAAAGGCAAAAAGCGCCCACAGCAGATATTGACTGCTGTTAAACGCGAATCCAAAATATACTATTGAAAAGATTATCAGTCCTATTGAAAAGATATATTTTTTCCCTATTCTGTCGGATAATAATCCTGCCGGGTAAGAAGAAAAGGCGTAAACAAAATTAAAAAAGATATATCCCGCGATCGCCAATGTGTCGGAATTAAAGAGATTCCTCGATTTAAGGATGAGGAAAACATCGCTGCTGTTCACAAAAGAAAAAATTGAAAAGAGTAGAAGAAGCAGTTTATATTTTGAAGGCGCTTCAGACCAGAATTTTCTGTAACTGTATTCCCTTTTTTTCCCTGTTGTGTCTGCGGGGTCCCTGACCAAGAATGTAAAATATATGGCGCCGAGGGAGGGCAATATGGCAGCAAGATAAACAAGCGCGTAATTTCCGGGGTAAAAATATAATAATAAAAGCGCAGCTACAGGTCCCAGCATCGCGCCAAGTGTATCCATGCTGCGGTGAAATCCGAATACCGCGCCTGTATTTCCCCCCGCGTATCCGGCAAGGAGAGCATCCCTCGGACTTGTTCTGACACCTTTCCCGATCCGGTCGGTTAATCTGGATGTAATCACAGTGGCAACCGAAGGAAAAAAGCCTGGCAACGGCTTGATAAGACCGGAGAGGCCGTAGCCGAGAAGGACAAAAATTGATCGTTTGCCCAGTTTATCGGAAAGAGCTCCGAAATATCCTTTTAATACTCCGGCAATTACCGAGGCGGCTCCTTCAAGTATTCCCACCAAGGCCATTGAGGCCCCGAGAGAGGCAAGAAAAATCGGGGCAACAGGGTATAGCATCTCACTCGCTATATCGGTAAAAAAGCTTACCATTCCAAGAATTATTACCTGACGCGGCATTTTTTTTAATTTCATTTCTGTTCAGCGCTTTCTTTACGATTTTTATTGACAATTATTAAATTGCTGTTATATTTTATTTTAAATACCGAAAATTATTACTGGCGCCAACCGTGGGTCCAGATTTTTTATTCAAGGCTCTAAACTTAATAAAAAGGAGCATAATATGGAATATTATGAATTGCACCCTGTTAATCCGCAATTGAGATATATTAATAAGGCGGTTGAAGTGTTAAAAGCCGGAGGAGTAATTATATATCCTACCGATACTCTTTACGGTTTCGGCTGTGATATTTTTAACAGAGACGCTGTGGAAAGAGTGTATTCAATTAAAAATGAATCTCTTACAAAACTTTTCAGCTTTATCTGTCCCGATTTGAAAGATATCGCAAAATTCGCGAAAGTATCAGATTACGCATATAAATCGATGAAAAAACTGCTCCCCGGTCCCTATACATTTGTACTTCCCGCGTCAAAAGATGTCCCGAAAAAACTCTGGACTAAAAGAAAAACTGTCGGGATAAGGATACCGGATAACAATATAGCAATTGAACTTTCCCGGGAGCTCGGCAATCCTATCCTGAGTACAAGCGTTACAAACCGTAAAGGGGAAGTTTTTTATAATCCGGAAGAAATACACACTGTGTTTAACTCCCAGGTAGACCTGATGTTATCTGTGGGAGGACTTGAAGGAGAACCCTCCACCATTGTCGACCTCTCATCCGAGGAACCGGACATCATCCGGAAAGGAGCCGGCGACACCTCTTATTTTGAATTTTGATAATAATAAATTCATATTGTTATTGAAACCCGGATTATTGTCCGGGTTTTTTATTATACCTTTTTATGATAATCATTTGTGAATAATAATACTCATTCGGAATTAAAATATTCTTATTTTATCAAAATCATGAGCTACTAAGAAGCCCCGATTCGGGGAAACATCAAATTTAAAGTTTGGCAGCAACAATAATAGAAAAAAGGTTCTATGAGAAATACAGTGGGTGATTTTTGTCGGTCCAGACAATTAAACAAAACCTTTTGTTAAAGTATAACCGGATAATCCCGACGTGTAGCTTCCGCCCTACAGGCATGCGCGTTAAGTTAATTATTTAATAAAAGAATCGGCTTGTTTTTTCCTTTTTAGTACAAAAGTGTTTCTATCCTCAATCAACCATTCAAATTCTTCACCCTTCTCTATGTTAACCGACTCTGCTATTGCAGCAGGAAAATTTATGTAAAATGACTTATTTGTTGGTCTTTCGACTTTCTGAATTTTTACTGAATAACCCATAAGTTTTTTCCTTTTTTCATGAAATTTAATCTTTAAGTGCTTGAATGACAACTATTATTTGAATATATTAGATAGTATATATACTATATTTTGTCATCTTTCCAAATGGTTTTTTTATGTTATCTTCTTTCTTTCAGAATTTGTGTCCTGAGTTATCTCAGCAGGAAATTGAAAAAATTGCATTCCAAACCGGCTTTTGTAAAAGAAAAGGGAAAAAGATTTTCCCTCTGGATTTCTTATCCTTTATCTGTCAGGAATCTGTTAAGGGAACTCTCAGCTTTAATGATATTGCTGCCAAAATATCATCCGAGCAGCCCTGCAATGCTTCTCGTCAGGCTTTCTTTTACAGAACTTCACCCGAAGCTCTTGATTTCTTTCAGCGTATTCTTGCCGCTGTTATGAAACATAAACATCATTTGTCTCATAAAAGATCATACGACCTTTGTAATAAATTCAATCGGATTCTTATCCAGGATAGCACTATTGTCAGACTTCCGGCTAAACTATATGAAATTTTTTCCGGTGTCAAAAACGCTCATAAAAAAGTCTGCAATGCTCGCATTCAGGGTGTCTTTGATCTTATTTCCGGGGAATTCATCATGTTTTCGATTGATCCATATAGTTGCAATGATCTTAAAGTGGCTGACAATCTGGATGTTAAGGAAGGTGATCTGGTAATTAGAGACAGAGGTTATTTTACCATTGGATCAATGGCTAAAATAAAAGGAAATAATGCTGATCTTATTATACGGTATAAACATAAGAACATATTTTATGATCAAGTCTCGTTAAAAGAAATTAACTTAGCTGAAAGACTGAAACAATGTGGCGCCATGGATACTATTGTCCTTGCCGGGGCTGATAAGAAAACAAAACTAAGAATCATTGCTATTCCTGTAAGAGAGGAAGTTGCCAATCAAAGGAGAATGAAAGCGAAAAAAGAAGCCAAAGACCGACAATGCTCGGCTGAGTTGTTGGAATTGCTTTCCTGGAGTATCTTTATCACTACCATCCTTGATGAAAATTTTACTGCTGATAATGCTTGTCAGATATATGCCTTGAGATGGCGAATTGAGTGTATTTTTAAGACTTGGAAAAGCAATTTCAGCTTTGATAAAATTCATAATGTTTCTCATATACAATTGAAAATATTACTTCATGCCCGATTTATTATAATAACATTATTTTTTCAAAGATTATTTGTTCCCCTTGAATCGCTGGTATTTCATGATTCCGGAAAAAATCTCAGCCTTATGAAATTTATGCGGTATATCAGCAAAAATTTTGAATCCTTTATTATGCAATTTGCTTTGCCTGACAATATTGATTACATTCTTAAATTGTTGGGCAGATATTGTACTTTTGATAAAAGAAAAAGACCTTTTTTCGAGCAATTCTTTAGGGAGATTTCTTGGTGATTAACTTAACGCGCATGCCCTACAGGGCTTAAATACACTTTTTCTTTTATTACCCCGGGCGTTGCCCGGGGCCTGGAGTTTGGCCGTTTTAGATAAAATATTAGTCTATAATCAAAAGATTCTTTTAAAAAACCCACTTCGTACCAATAATATAATTAACAACGAAGTGGTTAAAATTCATTTTTTTCTAATAAATCAAATATAGTGCTTAAAAAGCATACGGTAATTCATAGTTAGGGTCTACTGAATTTATGCAAAGGTAAATTTGCCTGTAATAGCAGTGTGGTTCATTATTTGTCTGATATTTTCTAATATTGTTCTCTTAAATAGCGATTTCATAATTCTTATAATGTATTTTAGTAACGACAAAAATAAATTGTCCATTATTTTTACATAACGGACAATGTTCATCACAAAAAAGATTGCTCCTATCCAACTTTCAGATGTATCCTGTCTCCTCGCCCCTATTTCACCCAGCCCGTATCCGTTTCTTCCCTGTCCGAACTTTCCTTCTATTTCGGAGCGTTTGGCATTATCCTTTTTCCTTCTTTGCTTTTCTTCCTCCATCTCTTTCTCCTTTGGCCTGCCTAATGGCTTGCCATTGGTTTTTATTCCTTTTTCTGATAAATATTTTCTATTCGCCCTTGTTAAATATTTGAGGTCCGTTATTACTACTTCCGGATAATAGCCGTAAAACTGATAATACTTCTCAACCTGATATTCCATATCGCTTCCTTCATCATACGCATCCCAACTTAAGTTATCTATCCTCGCAAATCCATCTATGAGTGATACGCCGATCTTTGCTCCAAACTCCACTTTAGATTTTGCTTTCCCTCTGACTATTGGTCTTACATAGGGCTGGCTTATATTTACTATTCTGTCTGATACTCGATGGCTCTTCTTTTTGTACATTTCTTCCTGTTGACTGTAGAGCAATTGTATTACCCAAAATTGTTTCTGCTCTCTTTTGTTTAATGGGAATTCCTTCCCTTCAAACATATCTAATAATTTATGAATACTCTTGATATTTCTTCTTAAATATCTGATTTGCTTCCCTACTGCTTTCCTGATCTCTCTGTGTGTTTTATTGCCTTTTTTCGATTCTGACAGGTATTCTTTTGCCGCTCTTTGTCGATAGCTGCGCGGCTTTTTAGTCAAATCTGTTTTTTTGTATAGTATGTCTATCAGGTTTTCGCTTATCAGCCTTGCTTCATTTAGCAAATCCAGATCGGTCGGATATTTGATTTTCTGTTCAGCTGCTGTCGCGTCAAGTATCAGTTTCCCTTGATTTTTACTTGTCTCTTCTTTTTCTTCTCCTGATTCTGGCAGTACCTCTTCTTTATCCGCAGCTTTGGCTTTGACTTCGGTTTTCTTTTTATTTCTTTCTACTATCTTTAATATCTCTTCTGTCATTTCATCAAACTGCTCATATCCCATTCGCTTCCGTATATGAACCATCAGACTTGGATCAAATGCCGCTTCCTTCTGGAAACTGGTAAATCCCAGAAAATATTGTATGTAGATGTTTTCCTTTATCTGTTCTAATATTTCTACATCACTATATCCATATTTGTGTTTCAGTATTAAAGCGCCGATAACCAGTCTGCCGCTTTTGGCATATCTTCCATGTTTTTTGTCAAAGTTCCTTGAGTAGATTTCTTCCAGCTTTTCCCATGGCATTAGTTTTGACAATTTCACCCAGCGGTTCTCTGGATCCAAGTCTGCTTCAAATGGGTGTTGAAACTCAAATATTTCTATCTGCTTTGTGTTTTCTATTTTTATCATAAGTGCAAGCTTTTTTATTGCAATATATTAATTTCCTTGCACTTTTGCCACTTTTTATTCCTCTATATTATTTTATTACAATAACTTAACACTTTTTCAGTACACCCTAAATAATGTTTAGAACCAATACATCGACATTGTATTATTTTCAAGAATGTTATAATTTGAACGCCATTTTATGCATCTCCGCCAGAGATGTCTTCCAGATGGTCTATAATATTCTACAATAATGGGATCTATAGAAGGTTCGTTTTTATTTACTTTGCCTAGTAGAGGATTCACAAACCACCCCGGGTAATCATATACCTTACAAGATCTCTGATATACTCAGATCGATAGAATTTTAATTTTATTGCATATCGTTTATAACAAAAAAAAGATCTTGTCGGGTAATAAATGGACAACAACTTCTTAGGATATTTTCAAAAATTTCCGAGATTTCATTTAGCGAGAGATAAGGAGTTCTAAATCAAATAATATAATGTCATAAAAAAACCTCCGGGTTTTATAAATCCCGGAGGTTTGCAGTAATATTCAATAAATAAAGTGACTTTGGCACTATTTCATCAGCATCATTTTTTTGGTTGTGCCGAATGACTGGCCGTCAACGCCTGCTGCTTCGATTGAATAGAAATAAACTCCGCTTGAGAATTTTGAGGCGTCAAATTCCGTTTCATGAAGACCAATCTCAAATTGTCCGTTGACCAGTTCCGCTACCTGTTGGCCTACAACGTTGTAAACTTTTACGCTTACTTTTGCCGCTACAGGAAGTGCGAATTTGATCTTTGTAGTCGGGTTAAAGGGGTTAGGATAGTTCTGGCCAAGGCTGAACTCTGTTGGGACAAAGTCAACTTCTACAGTGTTGCTGTATGCGTATGTCCCGTCAAAGTCAACCTGTTTCAGTCTGTAATAATACGTACCCGATGTCGCGTGATGATCAACAAAGCTGTAGCTATGCGCTTCAGCGCTTGTTCCGTTTCCATCTGTAAATCCGATTGAGGTAAAGCTGACATCGTCTGAGCTTCTTTCAACTTCGAAACCTTTATTGTTGGTTTCTGTTGCTGTTTCCCAGGTAAGTTCAATTTTTTCGCCTGCTACGTTAGCCGCGAATGTTGTGAATTCAACCGGTATAGGACCTGTGTAAGCGATTGATACATCCAGTGATGTAAGCGACGTGTTGGTAACAACAACATCTTTTGTTTCACCATCCATGATAGTTTCACTTACAATTGTTCCGCCGAACGGATCCTGAACTGTCATTTCGATAGTTCCCGATACTTCAGGAATAGCGATTGTAGCTGTGAATTCAGTTCCTGTTCCGAGCTGCCACTGAATCTTATGTGTAACAGTTCCATTCATGTTGATATCGCCTGCGCGGAAATCATAAAGTGAAGCCATTGACGCGTCAGGAAGTACCATTCTTGAATCGAAAATACCAGCGGGAGGAGCCGGAGGAAGTTCTGCTTCCATAAGGTCCGCGTCGATACCATCTGTTGCGTTAGGATCGATACCAACCATCATGTCATAAGAAGCATTTCCATCGGTTGCATTTATCGTAATTTCATAAAACGCGTTTGTATTCTCAGCATAAACAGGATTTCTCTTAGCGGGCGCCATATTCAAAACCAGCTCCCCTGCCCCGGTTGTTTTCACCCAGTATCCATGACCATAATGTAATTCATCCGAGTTAATATATCCATCGGAAAATCCAAAAAATCCGCTTGAGATTATACCTTCCGGAATAGAGGCGATATCGGCAGCCGGAATAGCAAAATGCAATGGTCCGATAAGATTCCATCCTTCGGCAACTCCGATATTGCCTGAATGAATCTGGCCGCTCATCTCCTGTCCGCCGGCTTCAGAAAATTTAATCCAGTAACCTTTGCCAATCTCACCTTCGGTCACATTAATATACCCGTAAACCGGATCAAAAGCGTAAGCGTTGGAAGAAGACGTCGGGAATATCGTGGAAAAACTCATATCACCCGCGAAAACCGGAAGTGAAACAATATTCCAACCCTCGTCGGTTTGCCAGGTCATATTCATGCCCTTTGAAAAATGTATTTCGAGGACATTAAGTGAACCATTATTAGTTTCAAATTCTGACTGCTCTTTCATATTGATATTCACAATGCTGCCTCCAAAAGGGTCCGTCAGGTAAAAATTACCATCAGAAAGGTCATTCGGATTCCAGGATAACACCATCGGCATTCCATCATCACCAGGCTGGAAACGTACTTTCCAGAGAGCCTGATCATCTGAAATATTTCTAAAATCTTTTAAACTGGCCAAATCTTCATTCGGAAGTATCCATCTCGCGTCAAAAGCTCCGAGCGGGGGAACCGGCGGAAGTTCTATTTCCCCGAGTTCCTCATCAATTTCATCCGAGGCAAGGTTATTCATTCCGAATTTCAGATTTTCGAAAAGGCCTGTGCCCCCTCCATCCGAAACCTGAAGATTTGCTTCAAACATATAGTTCGGACCGGGAGAACCGGTCATATTTATATCACCTTCATAAGGCACAATTGTTTGTCCAAATACCGTCACATGGAGTGTGTCCTCAATAGATGAATAAACCTGGATTATTACTTTGCCGGTTTCATCAGTTGTGGCAACTTCATAAATTTCTTCCGATGAAAGACATACAGTCGCGTTTGGTTTAGCTATCCCTGTTCCGTAAGCCAGTACAGTGATCTCCACTTCATTATACCCGGGCGAAATACTGTTTTCATGCAAAACCTGAACGGGATAAGGAGTTGTTTTCCATACTTGTAAAGCCGGATCACCAAGAGTAACATAAACTCTGAAATGATATTCAACCCAATGTTCATTTCCATAAACAGTATACATATATAATTTACCACGGTTCAACACCTGACCCGGTCTGTCCATTCCTTCCTGGAATAAACCGATATAAATGCCTTTATCATTTTTATTGTTATATGTGGTGTGCGTATTGGAAGTAGGCCCTAAAAAGGCGCATGCTCCGCGGGGCGTCTCAAGTGATCCTGTCTGAATCCACGCTTCGCCGAAACATGTCTGACTGGCGTTATACATACCTACACCGCAGCCGATACTGGTTACAAAAGGTAATTTCATTCCATTGGCCAGATCATAAACATCTTCGACATGCATCCCATAACATGAAGCCGACCATCCTGTGGTCCAGCCTTCCCCCCTGTAATTAAGTATTCCGCGTCCTTCATCAACCGCGTCAATAACATACTGCACATTAGCCGGGCATGGCCATTTGCTCATTACAGTGTCAATATATGTATAACCCCCATCTTCATACATAACCCGGGCTGTGTATCTTTTCGTTTCCACCTGTGACTGATAGGCATTATTCGAGCATACAATAGCTTTCTTCAACCAGCCTGTGCCATCAACAACCGGCTCCTTCTGGTAATTCAGAAATTTATTCATCATTATCTCAAGTCTTGCATTTCCCTGGTGGGTGAAACGTCCGTACATAACATCGGGAAAATAATCATCCCCATCTATTTCAACAAAATAGTTATCATATACAAAAGTATAATCGTAGGAAATATATTCGACAGGGAAATATCCGTTATCCCCCATAAAAAGTACATATGTGGGAGGATTCTGCCAGGTTGAATAAGCGTCAGCGATATGCGCTTTAACTATTTCGGGTGTGCTTGCCGAAGCGCCGATTTCGCTGAATTTTGTAATATGCACCTCGGCGCCGGCGCTGTGTCTCCATTCAGCATAAGGCTGAAATGTTTCATAATATTCATCCGGCATTATTATCAGCATTACATCATGGGCGCTTTCCACCCCGTCAAAATTCCTCTGAAGAACCGATTCATAATTTAACAGGAATCCCCTGTATTGAGCTCCGAATGATGGAGCAATTCCCTTGCTTTTAACAATCTTCGGATTTTTTGCCTGACCCCGAAGATATTTTACCCTGATAGTCATACTTTCGGTAACTTCAAGTTCTTTTTTTGCCGCGGAATATTTCACCGGGTAAGCGGCAACTCTCGCGATCCTGAAATCACGAAATATGGCTGGTTCATCATTTGATACTGGATATTCAGGGTAAACAGCTGAACTTCTGTAAGCGGTCGCTTCTTCAACATACGCCGGTTCATCATCACCTTCCCACCAGCTTTCGCGCGCGGGAGCAAGATTAATATTTTCAAATTTATGAACCGCGCCTTTTTCAAGAACTTCTATTTCTATCGCCGCGTCATCCGGAATCGCCAGCACTTCGGCAATATATGGCACTAGCCGGAAAACCAGGCTTAGTCATAAACTTTTCGGTCAGCAGGTCTGCCTGGTGATATATTTTATCCTCTGAATTAATTTCCCTCATCATAAAACCTGAGAGCTTTATACTAATAGTTGTGCTGCTTTCAGAATCTTCAAGAATTTGAACTTCCGGTGTGGTATTCTCCGCGCTGCCGTTGAGAGATACCCATTGCGAAAAAATTGTTACAGGCAGAATAGTAAGAAAAAGTAACAAAAACAGATTTCTAGGTCTCATTGTTTCCTCATTGTTTGGTCCCTGAGAAGTAATTATTTGTGTGTTGTATGTGATAATCTGATAATATCATTTCAAATCCGGGATGCAGGAATAGCTCGGAGTGTTATTAAGTGAGGCTCGTGGAAAGAATATTTTAATGACATTTGTTCACTAATAAAATCATATAAATATGCATCTAACTTATTAAGATACAAATTACATTCATCATTGTAAACGTTTAAGTAAAACTTAATTGATATTTGTCACAAGGGTTACGGCGGGTCAGATTGGGCCTGCTTGACAAGTGATATTTTTTGGCTGAAAAAAAGCAAAAAAAACCTCCGGGGTTTTAAAAACCCCGGAGGTTTATCGTAATATTTTATAAATAAAGTGACATTGTCACTTCATAAGCATCATTTTTTTTGTGGCGCTGAATGACTGCCCATCCACGCCTGTCGCTTCTATCGTATAGAAATAAACACCGCTTGAGAATTTTGAAGCGTCAAATTCAACTTCATGAAGGCCTGTCTCAAATTGACCGTTAATCAGCCCGGCAACCTGCTGACCAACAACGTTATAAACTTTCACACCTACTTTTGCCGATACAGGCAAAGCAAATTTGATCTTCGTAGCCGGATTGAAGGGGTTAGGATAATTCTGACCGAGGCTGAATTCTGTGGGCACAAAGTCAACTTCCACAACTTCGCTGAATGCGAATGATCCGTCAAAATCGACCTGCTTCAGCCTGTAATAATATTTACCCGCTCTCGCGTTATGGTCAACGAAGCTGTAGCTGTGAGCTTCCGCGCTGGTGCCGTTCCCATCCATAAATCCGATTGAGGTGAAGTTATCATTATCTGAGCTTCTTTCAACTTCAAAACCTTTGTTGTTGGTTTCTGTAGCTGTTTCCCAGGTGAGTTCAATATTTTCACCTGATACGTCAGCCTTGAAAGAAGTTATCTCAACTGGAATCGGCGCGGTATAATTTACTGTAATATCAAGTCTGGTAAGCGCGGTGTTGGTTACAATTACATCTTTTGTTTCACCATCAAATATTGTTTCGTTAACAACAACTCCACCATAAGGATCCCGAAGATTCATTTCAACTTCTCCCGAAATTCCGGGAATAGAAACAGTAATAGTAAAATTCGGGCCCCCATGCCCGATTTGCCAAAATAACTTATGTTCAATAGCTGCGGTAGTATTCATATCACCCTGCCGAAAATCTCTGTAAGAAGGGGTATAACCATCAGGAAGATATAATACGGCTTCCATTACACCGGCTGGTGGAATCGGTGGAATGATCGATTCTCCCAGGTGCGCATCGATTCCATCTGTGGCTGTCGGGTCAATGCCCAGTTGCAGATCCAAATGTGCGCTGTCATCTGTAGCGTGAATATTTATTTCATAAAACGCGCTGTCCCATTCTGTAGTGACAGGCTCTATTTTGCCATCTGCAAGCTTCAGAGCCGATGAAAAATTATCAACAGAATTATCTGGTAAGTTACTCTGTGAAAAAAGTGACGCGGGAAGATACAGTAAAAAAAATAATATAAAAAAGCTGCCATATTTCATCCGTTCCTCCTGGTTGCTTCATTAAAATTATATTATAAAAACAATAATAAATTGTGCGAGTCTGTCTGTTCCGGGAAATATTCCTTCCGGCTTTTGATTGTAAGAAGCTGAATCTTTCCTGTTAGCAACTATTTGTTATAAAGATATCATAACAAAACACCTTGATTTTAAGATACGAATATATTTGATCATTTTAAATGGATATTTTTTTTAATGGCGGCATTCAAAAAAAAACTCCGGGGTTTTAAAAGCCCCGGAGGTTTATAGTAATATTTTATAAATAAAGTGACATTGTCACTTCATCAGCATCATTTTTTTGGTCGAGCCAAATGACTGGCCGTCAACGCCTGCTGCTTCGATTGAATAGAAATAAACTCCGCTTGAGAATTTTGAGGCGTCAAATTCCGTTTCATGAAGACCAATCTCAAATTGTCCGTTAACCAGTTCCGCTACCTGCTGACCAACAACGTTGTAAACTTTTACGCTTACTTTTGCCGATACAGGAAGTGCGAATTTGATCTTTGTAGTCGGATTGAAAGGGTTAGGATAGTTCTGGCCAAGGCTGAACTCTGTCGGTACAAAATCAACTTCAACAGTGTTGCTGTATGCGTATGTCCCGTCAAAGTCAACCTGTTTCAGTCTGTAGTAATATATACCTGATGTTGCGTGATGATCAACAAAGCTGTAGCTGTGCGCTTCAGCGCTTGTTCCGTTTCCATCTGTAAATCCAATTGAAGCAAAGCTGACATCGTCTGAGCTTCTTTCAACTTCGAAACCTTTATTGTTGGTTTCTGTTGCTGTTTCCCAGGTAAGTTCAATTTTTTCGCCTGCTACGTTAGCCGCGAATGTTGTGAATTCAACCGGTATAGGACCTGTGTAAGCGATTGATACATCCAGTGATGTAAGCGACGTGTTGGTAACAACAACATCTTTTGTTTCACCATCCATGATAGTTTCACTTACAATTGTTCCGCCGAACGGATCCTGAACTGTCATTTCGATAGTTCCTGATACTTCAGGAATAGCGATTGTAGCTGTGAATTCAGTTCCTGTTCCGAGCTGCCACTGAATCTTATGTGTAACAGTTCCATTCATGTTGATATCGCCTGCGCGGAAATCATAAAGTGAAGCCATTGACGCGTCAGGAAGTACCATTCTTGAATCGAAAATACCGGCGGGAGGAGCCGGAGGAAGTTCTGCTTCCATAAGGTCCGCGTCGATACCATCTGTTGCGTTAGGATCGATACCAACCATCATGTCATAAGAAGCGTTTCCATCGGTTGCATTTATCGTAATTTCATAAAACGCGTTTGTATTCTCAGCATAAACAGGATTTCTCTTAGCGGGCGCCATATTCAAAACCAGCTCCCCTGTCCCGGTTGTTTTCACCCAGTATCCATGACCATAATGTAATTCATCCGAGTTAATATATCCATCGGAAAATCCAAAAAATCCGCTTGAGATTATACCTTCCGGAATAGAGGCGATATCGGCAGCCGGAATAGCAAAATGCAATGGTCCGATAAGATTCCATCCTTCGGCAACTCCGATATTGCCTGAATGAATCTGGCCGCTCATCTCCTGTCCGCCGGCTTCAGAAAATTTAATCCAGTATCCCTCTCCCACTTCACCTTTCGAAACAACCTGGTACCCGACGCCGGGAACAACCATAAATGCGCTTGAAGAAGCATCGGGGAAAACCGAGCTGAATGACATATCATCTGCTTCAACCGGAAGAGACACAAGATTCCACCAGGCTTCAGTCTGCCATTGCATATTCAGTGTTCTCGAAAAATGAATTTCCAGTCTGTTTAACGCGCTGTTCTCAATTAAAACCTGGCTCACTCCTTTCATATTCAATTCAACTATTCCCGCGCCGAGGGGATCTTTTAAAATAAATTCACCTTCGGGAAGTTGATTCGAATTCCATGAAAGCACAAAAGGATATCCATCGGGACCCGGCTGAAAATTCATTGCCCATATAGCGGCGACATCTGCCACATTCCTAAAATCTTTAAGACTTGCCACGATTGTGTCGGGCAGAATAAAACGGGCGTCAAAAACTCCCGCCGGAGGCGCGGGCGACAGTTCAGCTTCCCCAAGTTCCTGGTCAAGCCCGTCAGTTGCCGAGCTGTTCATTCCAAACGTAAGATCGACAGAACTTCCCGCGCCGCCGCCATCGGTGAGTGTAATATCCGTCTCAAACTGGTACACGGAACCGCCGTAATCGGATACAATAATTTCTCCCTGGTAGGGAATTATTCGCTGCCCGTATACAGTCACATTTATATTGCCTTCGGAAGTGGTTGAAACAGGAATTGTGACGTTTCCTTCCCCATCAGTAAAAGCAACCGCGTAAAATTTCTCGGATGAAAGACAAACTTTCGCTCTTTCATCAGCCAGGCCAGAATTAAATTCAGCTACATTTATCACAACCTCCTCATATCCGACTCCGATAGTATCAGGATAAGTAACAGTAACTTCTTCCGGAGTGTCCTTCCACACCTGCAGCGCCGGATCACCAAGAGTCACATAAACCCTGAAATGATATTCAACCCATTGTGCATTTCCAAAAACATTGTACATATACAATTTACCCCTGTTCGCGACCTGCCCCGGGGTATCCATCCCTTCCCGGTAAAGTCCCAAATATATGCCTTTATCGATTTTATTATTATAAGTTGTGTGGGTATTCGAAGTCGGCCCGATAAAGGCGCAGCCACCGCGGGGATCCTCCAGAGTGCCGGTTTGTATCCAGGCTTCTCCCAAACATGTATAAGATGAGTTAAACATGGCAACTCCACAGCCAATACTTGTGACAAATGGAAGTTTCAGCCTGTTTGACAAATCATAAACATCATCAACATTAAAATCATAACATGTTGCCGCCCATCCTGTAGTCCAGCCTTCCCCCGGTAATTAAGAATTCCCCGGCCTTCATCTATTATATCAATTATATCTTGAACATTGGCCGGACAGTGTGATTTGCTCATTACAGTGTCAATATGTGTATAACCGCCATATTCATACATCAATTCGGCTGTAAACCTTTTTGTTTCAACTTGCGAAGGATAAGCGTTATTGGAACATACTATCGCCTTCTTTAACCATCCCGAACCATCAACCACCGGATTTTTCATGTAATTAAGATATTTATTTATCATGATCTCCAGACGCACGTTTCCCTGGTGTGTAAATCGTCCATACATCATCTCCGGGAAATAATCATCACCTTCAAGCTCGACAAAAAAGTTATCGTAAACGAAAGTAAAATCATAGCTGATAAATTTAACCGGAAATCTTCCCTGGTCCCCCATAAACAAAACATAGGTTGGAGGATGTTCCCAGGAGGCATAAGCCTCAGAAATATGTTCTTTTATAATCTCGGCTGATCCTGAGTTAGCTCCGATATCGCTGAATTTTGTAATATGGATTCTTGTTCCCGCCCTGTCCCGCCATTCAGCGTATTGCTGAAAAGTATCATAATATTCATCGGGCATTACCACAAGCATTACATCGTAAGCGGTCTCTTCACCATTAAATTTTCTTTTAAGCGCACTCTCATAATTAAAAATAAATCCCCTGTAAAGCTGACCGAATGAAGGAGCGATTCCTTTGCTCTTAACTGTTTTTGGATTCTTTGCCTGTCCGGAAAGATAATTAACTTTTATTGTCATCTCTTCTGTTACTTCCAGCTCATTAAGTGAAGCGTTGTATTTCACCGGGTAGGCAGCCACTCTCGCAATCCGGAAATCACGGAAAATTGCCGGATCATCATGTGAAAATGAATAAGAAGGATAAACACCTGAGCTCCTGTAAACTGAAGCATCTTCCCTGTAAGCCGGCTCGTCAGCTCCTTCCCACCAGCTTTCACGCGCGGGGGGTAAATTTATATTTTCAAATTTGTGCACAGCTCCTTTCTCAAGCACCTCTATGCTTAAAGCCGCGTCATCAGGGATAGCTAATACCTCCGCCACATATGGCACAGCCGGGTAACCAGGCTCTGCCATAAACTTTTCTGTCAGCAGATCAACCTGGTGATATTTTTTGTTTTCCGTCACTATTTCTCTCAGAAAAAAACCAGATAATTTTATATTTATTATTGTGGCGTTTTCAGAATCTTCCAGAATCTTTATTTCCGGTGATATATTCTCCCCGTTATGCCTGTTCAAAGATACCCATTGTGGATAGAATGTTGACGGAATTAAAAGAATAAACAGAAATAATAATAAACTTCCCTGTCTCATTTGTTTCCTCATTGTAGTGTGCTTAATGAACTGCAATTTATATTTGTTAATTATTTTTAATCGGTAAAATATATCAATGAGAATTATGGAAGATTGGTAAAAATATCCTGGTGTTTTCGAGTTTACTGATATTCCTAACAATAAAATATAGTTCTTTATAAAGAATTTAAAATACGAATACAAGAGATAAATGTAAATGGGTAATTTTAAGTTTCCCGGAGAATTCAAAAAAACCTCCCCCATGGGGATTCCTTCGGCACAGGATTTTGAAAACTTCGTGGCACAGCCATCCCTCCGGGGGAGGTTTATCCTAATATTCTATAAATAAAGTCACATTGTCACTTCATCAGCATCATTTTTTTGGTCGAGCCAAATGACTGCCCGTCAACGCCTGTCGCTTCTATTGTATAGAAATAAACTCCGCTTGAAAATTTGGACGCGTCAAACTCAACTTCATGAAGGCCTGTCTCAAATTGTCCGTTAATCAGCCCGGCGACCTGCTGACCAACAACGTTGTAAACTTTCACACTTACTTTTGCAGCCACAGGAAGAGCGAATTTTATCTTCGTAGCCGGGTTGAAGGGGTTTGGATAGTTCTGGCCAAGGCTGAACTCTGTCGGTACAAATTCAACTTCCACAACTTCGCTGTATGCGGAAGTTCCATCAAAATCGACCTGTTTCAGTCTGTAATAATATGTGCCTGATGTCGCGTGATGATCAACAAAGCTGTAGCTATGCGCTTCAGCGCTTGTTCCGTTTCCATCTGTAAATCCAATTGAAGCAAAGCTGACATCGTCTGAGCTTCTTTCAACTTCGAAACCTTTATTGTTGGTTTCTGTCGCTGTTTCCCAGGTAAGTTCAATTTTTTCGCCTGCTACGTTAGCCGCGAATGTCGTGAATTCAACCGGTATAGGACCTGTGTAAGCGATTGATACATCCAGTGATGTAAGCGACGTGTTGGTAACAACAACATCTTTTGTTTCACCATCCATGATAGTTTCACTTACAATTGTTCCGCCGAACGGATCCTGAACAGTCATTTCGATAGTTCCCGATACTTCAGGAATAGCGATTGTAGCTGTGAATTCAGTTCCTGTTCCGAGCTGCCACTGAATCTTATGTGTAACAGTTCCATTCATGTTGATATCGCCTGCGCGGAAATCATAAAGTGAAGTCATTGACGCGTCAGGAAGTACCATTCTTGAATCGAAAATACCGGCGGGAGGAGCCGGAGGAAGTTCTGCTTCCATAAGGTCCGCGTCGATACCATCTGTTGCGTTAGGATCGATACCAACCATCATGTCATAAGAAGCATTACCATCGGTTGCATTGATAGTAATTTCATAAAACGCGGCTGTATTTTCATTGCTCACAGGATTTTTCTTTGCGGGCGCCATATTCAAAACCAGCTCTCCTGCTCCGGAAGTTTTAACCCAGTATCCATGTCCGTAATGAAGTTCATCCGCAATTGAATATCCGCCGGAAAAGCTGAAAAATCCGCTGGAAATAATTCCGGCGGGAACAGAGGAAATGTCATCAGCATTAACAGGGTAATGCATCGGGCCCATCAGATTCCACCCTTCTTCAACAGAAATATTCCCTGTGTGCCGGCTTCCGCTTATCGACTGCCCGGCGGCGCTCTCAAATTTCAGCCAGTATCCTTTTCCCACTTCACCCTGAGAAACAACCTGGTATCCGGCTCCGGGAACAAACATAAAAGCGTTTGAGGAAGCGTCGGGGAAAATTGAACTGAATGACAAATCATCCGCGTCAACCGGAAGAGAAACGAGGTTCCATCCCGCTTCAGTCTGCCACTGCATATTCATATCACGTGAATAATAAATTTTCAGAGAGGTGATCGCGCTGTTCTCAACTACAACCTGACTCACTTCCTTCATATTCACATCAACAATACCCGCGCCGAGGGGATCTTGTAATATAAAATATCCTTCGGAAAGCTGATCGGGATTCCAGCTAAATTTAAGGGGGTATCCGTCGGCGCCTTGCTGAAACTGTATTGTCCATAGAGCTTCATGTTCCGCCACACTCCTAAGGTCTTTAAGACTCGCGATTGTCTCTCCCGGAAGAATGAACCTTGTATCAAATACCCCCGCCGGAGGTACAGGAGGTAATTCGGCCTCACCCAAATCCTGATCAAGGCCATCGGTAGCCGAGCTGTTCATTCCGAATGCAAGAATACCCGAGCTCCCGGCGCCATTTCCATCGGCAACTGTTATATCCGCCTCAAACTGGTAGACAGAGTTACCTGAACCCGAAATTATTATCTCTCCTTCGTAAGGAATGATCTTTTGTCCATAGACTGTAACGGTCATAGTATCTTCATAAGTTGTCGTGACCGGAATCGTTACGTTTCCTTCCCCATCGGTAAGAGCGACAGCATAAAACTCATCTGAAGCGAGGCAAACCTGCGCCCTTTCACTCGCGAGACCGGAATTAAATTCAGCGACATTAATAACCACTTCATCATAACCAACCGCTATTGTATCGGGATGAGTTACTGTAACCTTTTCGGGAGTATCTTTCCATACCTGCAGGGCAGGATCACCAAGAGTAACATAAATCCTGAAATGATATTCCACCAATTGGGTGTTTCCGAAGACGGTGTACATATATAGTTTTCCACGGTCAGCCACCTGAGCCGGCCTGTCCATTCTTTCTTTGTAGAGTCCTACATAAATTCCTTTATCAATTTTGTTATTATAAGTTGTATGAGTATTGGAAGTCGGACCGATAAACGCGCACGCCCCCCTCGGAGCCTCAATTGTTCCTGTCTGTATCCAGGCTTCACCAAAACATGTCTGCCCGGCGTCGAACATACCCACACCGCATCCGATGCTTGTAACAAAAGGAAGTTTCATCCCGTTTGACAAATCATATACATCTCCAACGTTAAAATGGGGTAACATGTCGCCGACCATCCTGTAGTTCCAGCCTTCACCTCTGTAATTTAAGAATGCCCCGCCCTTCATTTATCGCGTCCATTACATATTGTACATCCGCCGGACAGGGCCATTTTTACTCATTACCGTATCAATATAATGTATAACCTGCCCTCCTCATAACATCACCTTCGCGGTAAATCTTTTTGTCTCAGCCTGCGACGGGTAGGCGTCGTTTGAGCATGTGATAGCCTTATTAAGCCATCCGGAGCCGTCAACCACCGGGTCCTGCTGATATAAAAGGAATTTGTTGATCATAATATTCAGTCTTACGTTCCCCTGGTTTGTAAAACGACCGATCATCATTTCGGGGAAATAATCATTTCCTTCAAGTTCTACAAAAAAGTTTTCATAAGCAAAGGTATAATCATAAGATATTTCTTTTCTTGGCACAATTCCGTAGTCCCCAACAAGAAGAATATGGGTCGGGCTATTATCCCAGCCGGTGTAAGCATTGGCGATGTGATCTTTTATAATTTGCGGATCTGTGCTGTTTGCCCCGATCTCGCTGAATTTAGTAATAAAAATTTGTATCCCCTCTCTGTTCCGCCAATTCGCGTAAACCTGAAAATCATCATAAAAATCATCGGGGGTAATAACCAGCATAATATCATGAGCCGATTCCTCGCCGTGAAAATTCCTCTGAAGCACACTCTCATAATTCAATAGAAATCCTCTGTAGAGCTGACCGAATGATGGAGCTATGCCTTTGCTTTTAACAGTTTTGGGATTTTTTGCCCGGCCCGACAGATAATTAACTTTTATTGTCATCTCTTCCGTCACTTCAAGCTCTTTTTTTGCCGCGTTATATTTTACCGGATAGGCCGCGACCCTCGCAATCCTGAAATCACGGAATATCGCCGGCTCATCATTCGAAACACTATATTCAGGGAAAAGGGAATCTGAACGGTAACCGGCGCTGTTTTCAACATAAGCAGGTTCCTCAGCTCCTTCCCACCAGCTTTCACGCGCGGGGGCGAGATTTATATTTTCGAACTTGTGAGTCCTGCCTTTACTAATTACCTCGATTTCAACCGCAGCGTCATCAGGAATCGCGAGAACTGAAGCGACATAAGGAACTTCGGGCATCCCGGCTTCAGTAATAAATATTTCATTCAACAAGTCAACTTTCTGGTATGTTTTATTTTCAGCGGCAACTTCGGAAAGATAAAAGCCCGATAGTTTGACATTTATTGTTGTGCTGCTTTCACTGTCTTCAAGGATGGTTACCTTTGGCTCTGAATTAATTTCAGTCGCATTATCCAGGCTTACCCATTGGGAAAATATACTGCTCTGTAACAGCAGAAGAATAGAAATTATAAAGATGATTTTTTTCATTTGACACTGCCTCGGTATTGTGTTGTGAGTGTGATTAAACATTTTTGTATATGTTATTTGAATTTTAGTCCTAAGTCACTGAATCGAATCAAATTAATACAGGAAATTAAGGCCTGAATATTAAAAAAGCAAACAGGAAAATCGGGCGAAGCTTTATTACTTAAAAAATTGGAAGAAATCGCATAATATTTTTTCCGGTATTTTTCAGTTGAGCGAGTTATCTCGTCTCTCCTGCTTATAATTTCAATTCATTTGGTAGCGGTTTGATAAATTCCTCATACTTCTGACTCATTAATTCTCCTGGTAATCTTTGAATCCTTTTATGCGTTACGATCCCCTGAGAAAAAATTAAGCTTCATTTTTCAAAAGTTTTTTGGTGAACGCATTATACCGAAATTTCATATTTGTCGATGACATGACTTATTTCAGGTCTACTGAATTTATGCAAAGCTAAATTTGCCTGTAATAGCAGTGTGGTTCATTATTTGTCTGATATTTTCTAATATTGTTCTCATAAATAGTGATTTCATAATTCTTATAATGTATTTTGGTAACGACTAAAATAAATTGTCCATTATTTTTACATAACGGACAATGTTCATCACAAAAAAGATTGCTCCTATCCAACTTTCAGATGTATCTTGTCTCCTCGCCCCTATTTCACCCAGCCCGTATCCGTTCCTTCCCTGTCCGAACTTTCCTTCTATTTCGGAGCGTTTGGCATTATCCTTTCTCCTTCTTTGCTTTTCTTCCTCCAGCTCTTCCCATGGCATTAGTTATGATCATTTTATCCATCGGTTCTCAGGGTCCAATTCTGCTTCAAATGGGCATTGAAACTCAAATATTTCTATCTGTTTTGTGCTTTCTATTTTTATTATAAGTGCAAGCTTTTTTATTGCATAAAATTAATTTCCTTGCGCTTTCGCCACTTTATATCCCCCTATTTTATTTTGTTACAATAACTTATCACTTTTTCAGTACGCCCTAATTAGTTGTTTTTCTTGCCAGGGGTCAGAAGTTTTGAATTTAATGATATTGACCTGAGGATGGGAAGAACACATCGCTGAATAAGATCATCACGAAATGATATAAAACAATTTAATCGGGCTGCAAAAAAAAGGACAGGCTAAAACCTGTCCTTAAATTTATAATCCACCATTCATAATTCACAATTATATATGAATCGCTTCATCATAGGCGTCCGCGGCGGCTTCCATTATCATTTCCGATAAAGTGGGGTGCGCGTGAACGGTTTTTATGATTGATTCTCCGGTCGCTTCCAGACTTTTGGCAAGTCCCATCTCGGCTATCATTTCGGTAGCCTCCGAACCCAGGATATGGGCGCCGAGAAGTTCGCCATATTTCGCGTCGAAAATAAGTTTGACAAAACCATCCCTGTCACCCGACGCGGCTGCTTTACCGCTCGCGCTATAGGGGAATTTTCCTGTCTTAAGTTCATAACCTTCAGCCCTGGCTTTATCTTCGGTCATACCTATACTCGCGACCTGGGGCTGACAATATGTACAGCCGGGAATATTGTCATAGTTGACAGGGGGAGGATTAAGTCCCTTTATTCCCTCAACACAGGTTATTCCTTCGGCTGAAGCTACATGCGCCAGCCAGGGGGGTCCGATGATATCACCTATGGCGTAAATATTTTTTATATTCGTCTGATAAGTGGATTTATCCACTTTGATATGATTCTTAAAAGTCTCAATGCCTAATTCTTCCAGACCGATTCCTTCTATATTTCCGGTAACACCGATCGCGTTCAGAACTTTATCGGCTGCAATTTCTTTCTTTTCACCATCTTTTTCATATTCCACCTTTACCTTGCCACCGGTAACTTCCGCTTTCAGCACTTTTGTGGAGGTTAAAATATTCATGCCCCGTTTTTTTAATATTTTTTCAAGAGTTGAAGAAACTTCCTTATCTTCAACAGGAAGGATATTATCGAGCATCTCAATTATTGTTACTTTTGTGCCAAGAACTGAATAAAAATAGGCAAACTCAATACCGATAGCGCCCGCGCCGATTACCACCAGTTCTTCAGGCTGTTCTTTCAGACTCATAGCTTCAGTACTGGTAATGATATATTCCCGATCCAGAGGGATTGCCGGCACTTCTCGCGGTCTGGCGCCGGTGGCTATAATTATTTTATCAGCAACTACAGTATCGGTTTTCTTCCCTTCGCTATCAAAAACATCTATCGTGTTTTTTGAGCTCAGTTTTCCAAATCCCTTAATACGGGTTATTTTATTTTTCCTGAAAAGGAATTCCACACCCTTTGTAATTTTTGTTGAAACGTTTCTGCTGCGGCGGATAATTTTCGTAAAATCGAAACTGACCCCTTCCACCTTAATGCCAAAATCTTTAGAATGATTTTTAACTATGTCATATACTTCGGCATTTTTCAGAAGTGATTTTGTGGGTACACATCCCCAGTTAAGACAAATACCGCCAAGATTATCTTTTTCGACAACAACTGTTTTTAATCCAAGCTGTGACGCTCTTATCGCTGCTACATATCCACCGGGACCGCCTCCCAGCATTGCCAAATCAAACTTATCTGCCATAAAATGATTCCTTTCCCTTTATTTCAATTAAAACAGATGTCCAATATTAATATTATCTATAGACTTAACAAAATAAAGTATTAGAAAGCTCCCCACAACAAAAAAAACTGAATAGTTTTGAATCAAAAAAGCACTATCAGCACAACTCCGGCAAACATAATCAGCGCACCGGTCATTCTCTCCTTTACCCCTTTTTCTTTGAGGAAAAAAACTCCAAGGAATACTGACATGAGTCCGGTCAGCCTTTTCAGAGTCACAACGTAGGCGACAAGCGCCATCATAAGCGCTTTAAAATGGAGGAATAATGTTGCGGTTGAAAAAGCGCCGATAAGGACAAGGTACCAGAACCTGGTTTTTATTTCGGCGGGCTGTATTTTTTTTTGGAAAAAAGCAATAAACGCGATAGATGAAGCAATAAATATCATCATGAGAGACATATGCTGCCACATAGAGGACACATTTGCCGCGGCTTTATCAAAATTTGCCGAGAAACTCCATAGAAATGATATAATAAGCATATACCTGGCTCCCCTGTTTTTTAGAAGCGCCCTGAAAGGTTCCAGCATACCTTTATTCCCTCTTTTCAGATTGAGTGAATAGGAACCGGCAACAACTAGTAAAATCCCCGCTATTCCTGTTATATCGGGATATTCCCCGACGATAAGGGGACTCGTAACCAGCAGAAAAACAGGAGTAAAACTAAGCATGGGAACAACAAGAGATATCTCCCCTTCACGAAGAGCGTGCATATATAAAATATTGGCGGCAACATTAATTATCGCGGTCGGCAGAAAATAGAGCCAGTATTCGGATGATAGATTAAGATCAATAAAAAACAGAACAGGGAGATAAAAGAGGGCGGGAATCATTGTGCTGAAGAGTGCGATAAGCAATGGTTCGGTGTCCGAGGATATCTTCCTCGCTATCATTCCCTTTAAAGATTCGGAAAGAGGATTCAGAAGCGCGTAAATCAGCCACATATATTACCGGACATTATCGAGAAGCATGAAATTTTGCTCAGCCGGGGTTTTTGCTTCAGAATAATTTTTATCAGGGAATTCACAAATTTTCTCAAGAGGACAGATAATACATGATGGATTTTTTGGTTTGCAGATCTCACGGCCCAGCCTGATAAGATTCGTATGGAACTGATGCGCTGAATCATCGGGTATAAAGTCCTGAATTGCCTCGAAGGTTTTATCAGGCGATTTTGTTTTAGCGAGTCCTGTTCTGTTTAACGTTCTGTGAACATGAGTATCAACCGGACAGATATTACGTTCCAAAGCGAAGAGAAGCACACAACTCGCGGTTTTAACTCCGATTCCCGGATAAGATGTCAGCTCTTCCAGAATATCATCATCTTCCCTTGCTTCCAGGTTACCGAGAGTAATTTCACCTCTTTTGGCCTTCAACTCTTTAAGCAGATTTTTTATAGCCGCAGATTTTTGTTTACCCAATCCGGCAACTTTAATTATCTCTTCGATTTCTTCCCGGGAAGCATTACCAGCCTCTTCCCATCCGGAATAACGTTCCCGAAGATTACGATAGGCGCGGAATGAATTTTTATCATTGGTGTTCTGTGAGAGAATCGTGGCGATAAGCATATCGACCGGTTCGGGAGCCTGCTCACTCCTGTAAGGAATACCGAAATGATCAATCAGCAGGCGGTTTATTTCTTTAGCTTTATCTTTCAAAATTCTTTTCTTTCAAAAATTAAATTTGCAATATAACAAAATATAAAAAAAAAGCGCTACCGTTAAAAAGGCAGCGCTTTTATATAAATTTTTAATATATTCTTAAATTACAGCTCAAGGCCAACATCAACAAACTGAATTTTTTCCAGTCGGCCAAAATCGGCGTAACCATAATTCAGATAAACTCTGAGGTGATCTGAAAACCGGTATTTAAGGCCAGCGCCAAGGCTCAATCCTTCCTCGCTGTTCTGTTTGAACATTGATTTGAAACCGCCGCGTATGAAAAACATTTCATCATAGGCAATTTCGCCACCGAGGTTAACATACTCGGTATTGTCATTAGGATGAACAGCGTCAACAGCCGCGGTAAAACGAATATACCTTGTTTTAATGACGGGCATTGCCAGACCAATTCTGAAAGTAAGAGGAATATCAAATTCCTCCGTCTGGTATTTTGCCGGGATGTTATTCGGGCCGGTATCAATATTATCATTAGGATCATAATTGAACATAATATCTCTTCCGTCAAGCTTCATGGTTGAGCCGAAATTTGAGATAGCGGCGCCGATCATCAGATCGTTGAAAGGTGTTCTGTATAAGGTACCCACATCAAGAGCGAATCCGCTCGCGCTGCTGTTCCAGATCGATTCCCTGATAAATTTCGCGTGAAAACCTATCGAGAAACGGTCGGTCAGCATTTTCGCGTATCCAAGCCCGATAGCGATTGATCCCGCATCCCATACACGTCCGTCACCTTCAGGATTATCAAAAGTTCTCACTTTATCTTCCGGAACAGAAAGTGTGGTTAATGAGGCGAATATAGTTCCTATCCCGTCGAGTGTCATAGCGCCCGCGGCATAATCATAAGTAATATCAGCAATCCACTCAACATGGTTAAAACCGAATTCCATTGAGTTATGTGTTGTGGCGATGCCGGCGGGGTTCCAGTAAACAGAATAAATATCATCACTGACAGCGGTATACGCATTACCCATACCAACAGAGCGGGCGCCGGGGCCTATCTTCAGAAACTGGGCTGCCGTAGTTCCAACCTTCGAGGTGCTCTCAAAAAGCTGAGCATCCACCCGGGCAACCAGAAGCGCCAGTAAAATCACCGGTATGTATTTAATAAATTTATGCATTATATATCTCCGTTAAATTCTTTTTACTTTCTCTTATTTAATTAAAGCAAGTCTGCCTATCTTTTCACCAACGCCGGGCACATCAACATGGTAAATATAAATACCATAAGCCACACGTTGTCCTTCGAAAGAAAGGAGGTCCCAGCTTGCCATACTAGAGTTATCATTTTTCTCGATTGTTTCCACCAGCTCGCCGGTCATCGTATAGATTCTTATTGTACATTCCGGAGGAAGATTACGGAACTGAACTTCTTTTCCACCGCGAAGGTTGGAAGTTCTTCCCGGTTCCTCGGCTATACTGAATGAAACGTAAGGATTAGGAACTACGTAAATATTATCCAGCTCATCCTTTGCTGTGGTTTTTTCAAATTTCGATGATGTGGTTGTAAAAAGATATTGATCACCAGCCTGGAAAGGCTTGGTTGTTTTAACAAAGAATATATCCCCGTCTGAAGGAAGAACAGGATCAGATTCTATTGAATCGACAGGAAGAACAAAAGCGACATCATAAGAGGTCCGGAATCCGGGTTCACCCTGAGGCTGGAGAATTATCGCTTCTCCCCAGTCCCATTTTCCGTTTCCTCGTTTTTCGGGCATCGATTCATTTATTCTGTAGGTAGCCGGTTCTTCAATAAGGCCGGGAGTAGTGTTTATGATTTCGAAAGGACACGCAACCGGCTGGTTTAACAGCGAAAGCACATTATCACCGATATTTGCCCATTCACCTGAAGATGTAGTGTCTGTGTCTTTCCACCTTATTTCCCAGTCAGCGCGGTAACGCACCACGTCTCCAACCCTAGCATCCTTTACAAACGCGAGACTGTCATAAACACCCGATTCATCATCAAACCTGGTTTCTTCCTGATTGATAGCGAGAATATCGTTACGCACATAAATTTTCATTCCGTTAAAATCAGGATTCGCGTCACCCGAGTCAATCACGGCGCTTTCAGAAACCGGGAAGTAACGGTAACTGACAGAAAATTCTTCACCGAGCGGGAAATTTCCTGTTCCAGACTGTTTTATTTTTCCTGTCTCAGAATTGACAATATAATTATCGGAACTAATTACATTGCCTCCCATATCTTTGACAACAATGGAATTAGCAACCACTCTTTCATTGCCAAGAAAGACAAATTTATCACCTTTGGAAATAATATTTGTTTCAATTCCTGTTGAATCGAGCACACTGAAAGTGCTGTCTGTATCAAACTGGATGGAGTAAAGTTTTTCATCCTGGACAAGAAGATCATCCATAACTTTAATATAAATATCGCCTGTTGAGTTTCCCACGACTTTTTCAGGAATACCCATATTACCCGCTTCGGCGTCAAGCATACCGGAACCGTTTGGTCCCGGGATAACAGCGACGGTATTATCGTCAAACTTAAGCTCGCTTGTAATCGGGTCCTGGCGAATGACCGCCTGAGTTTCAGAAGGAGGTAGTTCAGATCCTTCTTTAATTGAACCGTAATCATACGCGACAACAGCATAATAATATTTTATACCGTTAACCGCTGAATTGTCGGTCCATTCATGCACCAGGCCATCTTTATAGTTGGGATTTCCGCAATAATACCGTACAGCGCGTCCCAAATATTCAAGCGGATGATATCCGCCGATATAAACAGTCGGATCAAGCTCGAGATGCCACTGGGCAATCTCGCCGGTTTCCGAATCGGTAAAAGCTTCACCGAGGAAAGCGTTTCCGCGTCCGTCAGTTATTGTAAAAACATCTGAGAATGTATAATCACGGCTTCTGTAAATTTTATACCCGAGGAAATCCTGCTCACCCGTAAGAGGGTCAATCGATTTTTCAGCGCGGGTATCCCAGTAAAGTGTAACTTTTCCATCTCCCGGAACAGCTTTCACTATTGGTTTTGCCGGAGGCTGCGCGAAACGATAATCCGCTTCAAGAATCCTGGTCGATGTTTCCGCGTTTAGAATAAGGTCCTGAAGATCATTTCCGAAAAGGATACACATTGAAAAACGCTGGGTAGCTCCCGCGTCAAAATTTATTATGGGACCTGTTCCAAAGTTGAATATATTGTCGCCCGGCTTCAGCAGAAGCTCCTGGCCGGCAGTATCAACTTTACCCGCCGAAAGCCAGTCCCACATAAGCTCATCCTGTAGGGGAACGTTTGATTCATTGTAATAGGTAGCCGCGTTAAAACTTGTCAGACCAATCTGATCAGATTCCGATATATCCCTCAATCCAAACTGAGGTTCCGAACCGGCCCAGATATATCCCGGTGATCTTGTATTGCTAATGGGCTCACCTTCATCATAAATAGCGTTGCCATTCATGTCCTGGTACCATCCCTGCGAAGGAAGACCATCAGCTTCACCATAGTCAGGACCCGGATAGTTTGGTGAATCAGGACCTATACCATCGATGCCAACATCATCCCTTTCTGGCGCCCAGTCGCCATCTTCATCACCTTCATACCTGGCTTTTGGCTCACCATAAACTTCCGCATAAACTATCGGATCAGAGATACCGGTAGATAAAGGAAGTGTAACACCATCAATATATTGTCCCGCCGGGTTTTCCGGAGTTTCATCTGTTAAACCATCGACGTCATTATCTTCACCATCATCGGCAACTGAGGGAGATTCGAGAAATTTCCAGCCGAAATATCCGGAAGGTCTTCCGCCATCGCCTTCACCATCAGGGTCCCAGCCATAAACCATATTTCTCGATCTCTGAGGAAAGATTACAGAGGACTGAAGTGTTTCACCTTCTGAGTTGACAAATCCCGCTCTGTCATCTGAATAGTTATCCTTACCACCGATATGAGGATCACCATGCATACCGAAATAAACTTCCGGCAGGTTTTTATCGGAAGCGTTGGTTATCTGGTAAACAAGGAAAAGAATATCTTCGGCAAGAGGGTTATTGAACTGGATAATTCTCACTTCCATATCCAGCCCCAAACCTCTTTTTGTAGAGTCATTGCTGAAGGGATAATATGGAAATTCCCTGTTAGTATAATCATCAACAACAAAATAGACTTCTTCATCGGGAGCTGTAGCCTGGTCACCAAGGAACGCGGGCCATATATATTTCTGCGCCCCTTCTGAATACCATCTTTCGGGCCATGAATCAGGTTTTCCGTCACCATTATCATCCGGCGCGTTTAACCGGGCAATTTCCTCCTGATCAAGGTCTAAATAACCTGATTTTGGCAGCCAGCCCCATTTTTCTGTGCCGTCAGGAGAATAATCCCCCTGGTCGGTTCTGATAAATGAATCAGAGGTTATCTGCATTACTCTGCCGGTATCATTTGTCACTTCAGCCGCGGCCAAAGGACCAAATTCAAAACCGTAACCCAGCCCTTCCCAGACAAGGTCGGCAGTTCCGCTTAACCTGTTTGGAGCACAGATTGAAGCATAGTTGAATACAATGGTTGTAACTTTATTACCATTAATGATCGATTCTTTTATTTCACGGCTGTCGCCATATGCCTTAAATACTTTTGGAGCATACATATCTCCCAGAATTCTTTTGGCATCCTCGTCCGACATACCTTTCCAATTCACACTCTCCTGCTTTTCCTGAGCGCTAAGCAGGCCTGCAAATATCAATGTTATTATAAAAAACAGTTTTAATCTCATAATTTTATATCCCTTTGATTTCATCAATTAAAAATAACACTGAAACCCAGCTTTACTTCACGTGGGCTGCCATAGTTGCCCGGCCGCTGGGAATAATAGTCATTAACCTGATCAATCGGGAACATTCCCGGATCACCACGATTTATTCTTCCGCGAATATCATCAAACTGACCGGCGTTGGTTGTTTCCTCAACACTGAATCCGGCGCGGCCGCTGCTGGCATAAACATACACTTCACGTTCGGTATCAAAAAGATTATTGACATGAAGGAAGAGAGAATATCTTAATGATCCTATCTCAAAGAATTTTTCAAATTTCAGGTCTACATTCCACTGAATAGGTCTGTTGGTTGAATTCTGTTCAAATGTAATCGGCACCAGTTCGGAAGGGAATGAAGGAGTGTAAGGGGTGCCTGTCTGGACAAACGCGACCAGACCAAGTGTCCAGTCTTTCGGCTGAACCAGATTAAATGTAGCATTTATCACATGCTGACGGTCGAAGTTCAAAGGTACGAGATAAGTTTCAGTCTGCTTGCCGGAAGATTGACTGTAAAAAAGTTCATCCGATGGCTCTGTTCTGTTTCCTTCGGCAATCTGGAAGGTATAGTCAAGCGAACCCTGGAACATGCTGTTTTGTCCACGTCGTTTGAAAAGTGATAATGTTATTCCTTTTACATTTGAATAAGCCAGATTTGTCAAAAGTTTGAACTGTCTTCCGGAAGTGGTGTATATTGTCTGTGTGTATATATAATCTGTTACATCTTTGTAATATCCGGTAAATTCAAGTCTCAGGTCTTCTGTAAGTCCCTGTAGCAGACCCATTTCATACTGAACTGATTTCTGAGGATCGACATTCGGATTTCCAAAGCTTGGAGTCGAGCCAACATTGGTTACGTAAAAAGTAGGATTCCTGTAAAGTGAACTTAGCGATCCATTCTGATAAAAATGTCCGTATGAAAAACGAATTATACCCTGGTCGGTTATCGGGTAAGATACGCTGAAGCGGGGGGAGAGCATGTGTTTAACATCCGCGGTAGCAAGATTTCTTGTAATCTCACCTTCTTTGTATGTCTGGAGCTCACTTGAAATCATCGGATTATATGACGCGGTCGGGTTAAAATATTCATACCTTAGACCAAAGTTAAGGATCAGAGATTTCGCGAGTTCTATTTTATCCCTGAGATAAGCCGCGAATGAAGAGGGCTTTCTTATATAATGGGTATAAAGTGAAGGTGAAGTGGGAATTCTTCTTACAATTTGAGTTGAAGGATTGAGAAGATCATCAACAGTAAGGGAACCAAAGTTTCCTTCAGCGGATGAATCAACCCTTCCTATCTCAATATTGTATGATTCCACTTCAAGTTCAAAGAATCTTCCTTCCATTCCGAATTTAACTTCATGTGTTCCCCATAACTGGGCAACCATATCAAGTTTGATACCTTTCGTGGTTGTCTCCCTGAAAAATCTCAGGTTGTCGGTCCCGCCTGTAAGGAAAGTCATATTCGGGAATGTTCTCTGGTAAAGAGAAGGAAGATATCTCGGGTCATCTATATCTTCATAAAGATAATATTCGCCATTATTTTTTGTGTAGGAAGCTTTAACAGTATAAAACATGTTTTGGCTTACAGTATGTGTGAATTCAAGAGCGTTGTGCAGCGCGTCTGAATAAGTGCGTCCCCTTGTGTCAGGCGCATATTTTGCTTCCAGAGTACCAATTGAACCGCCGCCGTCAGATTCTCCTTTATCCATAACAACTTCATATTTGAGTTTCAGGGTAGGAGTAATTTTATAAGAAAGGTTGGCCTGAAGGTTCAGGTCCCATCCTGTGCTTAAAGGTACAACTTTTCCATCACCTGTCGGCAATCCTGTGGTATCGCCAAAAGGATTAAAGAAATATGATTCGAGCGAACTGGCTCTCAAAGAATGATCACTCGGAAATTGAGCTCTTGTAATATAAGAGTCGGTATTATTATATAACCTTTCGCCGTAAATATATCCTTTTCTATTCGAATAAACCCCTGAGAAGAAAAATTTCAGATCGTCGCCGAAAAAAGGAACCGGCCCGCCGAAAGTACCTTCAATACGGGAGCGGTTAAGGGGATCGAGGTCATCAATATGCGGAAATATCTGATCCCGTTTTGAAATATAATCACCGGTATAACTCCTTAAGCTGCCGGTATAATTGGAACCGCCTTCTTTAGTAACGTAATTCACAACACCGCTGAGCGCGTTGCCATATTCGGCGCTGAAAGTTCCTGTGGAAACCGAAACTTCCTGAACGGCGTTGGTCGCCAATCCTATTGAGCTTTTGTTGCCATAGGGATCGTTCAAAGAAACACCGTTAAGAGTAAAAGCAACTTCGTTGCCTTCGCCACCCCTGAAGTGAAGCTGCCCGTCGTTACCCACAACAACACCAGCCTGAAGTTTGATAACATCTGTTATCTGATCAACCGGCAGTTCTTCAATTGTTTCACCGGTAATAGCTACTGTCGGGTTTGTAAGGTCCTGACGAATGAGGGGATTTCTTTCACCCTGAACTATTACAGCGGGCAGATTGATATCACCTGTGCCAAGCTCAAAGTCAAGTCTGGTTGTGAAGTCCACATTAACGCGGACATCAGTGATGGATTTTTTCTGAAATCCGATAATTGATGCCGTTACAGTATATACTCCGGGCGGCACATTCAGTATTACAAAGTTTCCTTCCATATCGGTTGCGGCTCCCATTGAGGTGCCCAGGATCATTACGTTGGCCATGGGCAGTCCTTCTCCGGTTTCCTTATCAACAACCGTTCCGGCTATCTTACCGGTGCTCGCCACTGCGACGCCGGCCGAAAATAAAAGGATTAATAAAAATGTGAATAAATGGAATTTTTTTTCATTCATACCTACTACCTCGATATATTTAGTATTTGTAAGCTTCCGCAAATGGTTAAAAATAATTATCTTGGTAAAGATAAAATTGTTATGTACTTAAGTCAATCTTTATGTCCTGTTTTCACCACAAAATTCCATAATTTTTTAACACAAAGCCTTAAACTCATATCAACACTATCTCACCATATTCATAAAGCCCGGCAATTTCACCATGCCATTTAATTTTAGCCGGTTTTTTCAGAAGTATTTTACCAAGCTCTCCATCAATTCTGAACAGAGGATAATATTTTTCCTTTGCCGCTGTAGAACTTATCCTGGTAATATTATCCAGCCCTACCGAAGAGATATCTCCCTGGGCCTCCTCATGCAATTCTATAAAAGGAGTTTTTTCAGTCGTTCTGTATATCTCTCTTTCTTTTGTCTTGTAATTAATAGAAATATAAATTTTTTCATCTTTAATGTTTTTTTTCGGCTTTTTATCTTCCGCAGCTTGTTCTGCCTTCTTTAGCGCGGGCCGGGTATCCCTGTTTACAGTTCTGAATCTTGAGCGGAATTTGGTATATTCTATTTTTAAAGCCTCATGCTCAAGTTTAAGCGATTCAAGTTTTTTTAACAGATTATCCCTTTCTCTCCCTGCTTCTGTAAATCTCGGTTCAAAAGGCAAAAGTAAATCATGACCGAGGTTATCTATTTTTTTATCGAACGAATTATATAGAAAATAGATAACAGCAATAAATATCGCGGTTATTACCATTAGCATCCAGGTAAGGAAGGTAGCATGAGAACTTACCCCCTCAAGACTTCCGACTTTAGATTTCAGATATTTTATCTCTTTTTGCTGCTCCTGAACCTGTTCTTTCAAAGAACTGTCGGACTGCTGCACATCGCGGGCTTTAACTGTCGCCAGATTTTGGACAAGCATAAGCAGTATTACCGCGATAATTATTCTTTGCGCCATTCTTCTTCTCCGATCATCCGCTGATAATTTTCGGTAAAACTGAAAAGAATATAATGTCATTTTCAATTTTTTTCAAAAAAAATATGCTTCCGGCAATAAAAATTTAAACAAAATAACTATTTTGATCTTATGAAATTTCATTAGTAATTAAACAAAACTTTGGAGATGATATGCCAACATTAATGGTGAGTGTTTCAGGAATAAGGGGAATTGTTGGGGATGGCCTCGATCCAAACGTCCTTGTAAAATATACTTCTGCTTATGCCGATTTCTGCGGCAAAGGAAAAATTGTACTGGGATCAGATGGAAGAATATCTGGCGGTATGGTATCAAAAATAGTTGCCGGGACACTGATGGCAAAAGGTAATGATGTAATTGATATTGGCGTCTGCCCCACCCCGACAGTTTTATACAACGTAAAAAAACTGGGCGCTGTGGGTGGAATCCAGATATCGGCAAGTCATAATCCGAATGAGTGGAACGCTCTGAAACTGCTCAATGATGAAGGTGAGTTCATGACTCCGGCTCAAAATGCCGAGATGCTTGAATTGCTCGATAAATCTGTCAACAGTTACCAGGTCTGGGACGGACTTGGAAAATTTGAGTGTTATGAAGAGGGACTTGAGAACCATCTTAGAGATGTCCTGAAAATGGAACATATAGATATAGAAGCGATTAAAAAGAGGAAATTTAAAGTATTGCTCGATTGCGTTAATGGCGCTGGAAGTTTTATTATGCCCCGTTTGTTAAAAGAATTCGGATGTGAGGTAATTGAACTGAATTGTGAAAAAACCGGCATTTTCCCCCGGCTTCCTGAGCCCATTCCCGAGAATCTGACCGAAACGATGCAGGCTGTTATCGATAACAAAGCTGATATTGGTGTTATTGTCGATCCGGATGTTGACAGACTTGTGTTGATTACAGATAAAGGAGAACCATTCAGTGAGGAAAATACAATCACACAGGCTGTGCGTTTTGTTCTGTCCAAAACAAAAGGAAGCGTGGCCGTTAATCTTTCTACGACCAGGGCGGTTGAGGATGTCGCATCAGAAGCGGGCTGTGAAGTATTCCGTTCCCCGGTTGGAGAAGCAAATGTGGTAAAAAAAATGAAAGAAACCGGCGCGGTGATTGGCGGAGAAGGGAGCGGAGGAGTAATTTATCCCGCGCTTCACTATGGCCGCGACGCGCTTGTCGGCACAGCCATTACCCTGCAGCATCTTCTTGAATTTGGCGGCACAATGACAGAATTAAAGGAGAAGCTCCCCGCATATTTTATTTCCAAGAAAAAGATAAATATTCAGGGAAAAAATCCTGATGAGGTTATTAAAAAGCTGATCGATAAATATTCAGGAGAAAAAATAAACACCGATGACGGACTTCGGATTGATCTTCCCGATCATTGGGTCCATTTCAGAAAATCGAATACCGAACCGATTATACGCTGCATCGCGGAAGCCGGCACGAAGAAGGAAGCGGAAGCCCTTACTGATAAGTATTTTGCCGAAGTTAAATCGCTGCTTGATTAAAAATTGGAGAGGCCATCTGCCTAATGCAGGTGGCTTCTTTTCTTGAAGTAAGAAAGAAGGGCCTTATCGAATGGAGTTTTTGTATCAATAAGATTATATTCTATTCCAAATGAAAGACATTCACTTTTAATTTTTTCCAGAAAATCTTTCATTGTTTTCATGTAAGCTTTCTGGATCTGAGCGGGTTGTGTGGTCATTTCCTCGCCGGTTTCCATATCGACAAATATTGCGTCGCGGCCTATCGCGAAATTTTTCTCAACCGGATCGAGAAGCTGAAAGACTATCACCTCATTCTTCTTATAATGAAATCGTTTGAGAGCCGATATCACTTTTTCAGGGTCATCAAAAAAATCGGATATTATTATTACCAGCCCTCTTCTTTTTATTTTTTCAGCTATGATGTTAAGACAATCGGCAGTTTCTGTTTTTTTTGAGGGTTTTATATTCTCAAGATTTTTCAACAGCGCTGAAAGATATACTTTCGCCGAACGGGGGGGCATATATGATTCGATTTCATCGGAATATAACGCGAGCCCCGCTGAATCCTGCTGATTAAGCATAAGATAGATCAGAGCCGAAGAAAGGAGAGTGGCATATTCGAGTTTGGTAACTTCACCCGAGTGTTTAAAATCCATCGATCTGCTTATATCAACAATAACATGCCCAACAAGATTTGTCTCTTCTTCAAATTGTTTTATAAAAAATTTCTCCGATTTCGCGTAAACTTTCCAGTCGATATTCCTGATCGGATCTCCCTGCTGATAAGCCCGGTGTTCGGAAAACTCCACGCTAAAACCATGAAAGGGACTTTTATGAAGCCCGACCATAAATCCCTCAACTACCAGGCGGGCTTTTAATTCGAGTGAATCAAGCCTGGAAACAACCGCGGGATCAAGATATTTTCTCCAGGTGTTATCTCTTTTATGCATTATTCAGCCGATTTTGCCGACTTTTCAAGAATTTTTTCCGGAGGTATACCAAGATTTTTTAATTCAGCTTTAGCCGATGCCGCCAGTTCATTATCAGGATATGTCTTTAAAAAGAGGTTATACGCTTCCTCGGCTCCTTTAAAATCCTTCAACTCGTTTGCTTTAATAAAACCAATCATGAAAAGAGAATTTGGCGCCGGTTCACTGTCAGGAAATTTTTTATATACCGTTGTATAATATTCAATCGCTTTGCTTAACGACTGTTCGGCAGTAAGATTTTTGGGAACTTTGCCATGATAGAGCTTGCCCAGCTCGAAGCTGGCATCCAGGAGATATTTTGAATCGGGAAATTCTTTTACCAAATTTTCATATTCCGCAAGGGCGTCTAAATATCTTCCCTCATCTATATGATTTTTAGCGGTGTTATAATAATCATCTTCCGATTTGCCGGAACATCCGGTTAAAATTAAGAAGATCACAGATGTGATTAATAATACTGCTACTTTTTTCATATTTAAGCGCCTTGATATTTATTAAAAAACAATCAAGCAAATTTAATGAATGAGTCTGAAAGAAAAAAGGATGTTTTTAAGGAATGCTTTTGAAGCAAAACTGTTATATCAGTTTTTTTACTTTGTATGAATCGCCTCTGTTAAAGGAGATGCTTTGCCCGATTGACTCAATATGCTGCTCAAGTTTCCTGCTGAGTCCCCAATTGAGATTTTTCCCCGGCGAAGGTTCGCATAAACCTGAATAATTCTCAGGTGTATAATTCTGAAAAATATTATTCGCGCCGCAGTTTAACGCTATCTCCCTGCTATTTTCACTCACTATATCGATAAGGTGACTGGTGGCAATGTGAATATCCTTTAAAACAATCCTTGCCACGGCTATTACCTTCAGGCATCTGGTCAGATCAGCGGCGCTGTAATTCTGGTAGGGAGTAAAGGGAGCCGGAATAAATGGCTCGATAATAAGTTTGTCGAGCTCAAGTTCTGATGCCAGCAGAATATCATCAGCGATATCTTCATTAGTCTGGTGAGGCAGACCGACCAGGATGCCTGATCCGGCCTCAAACCCGATTCTTTTCAGATAACGCAGATGCTGAATTCTTTCATTTTGCAGTTTTTTATTATGATATTGCTTATAAAGTTCTCTGTTGGCGGTTTCATGTTTTAAAAGATATCTGTCGGCCCCGGCGATTTTCCATGTCCGGTATTCATCAAATCCCCTGCTTCCCAAAGCAAGTGTAATCGCTACGTCGGATAGCTGTTTAATCGAATAGATCATATAGGATATAATATCGGGATCATAATAATTATCCTCACCCGAAGAAAGAACGATCGTTCTGAGTCCCTTGCTTACCGCCCTTTTAGCAGCCTCAACAACTTCCGGAGCCGACATCCTGTATCGCTCTAAAGAAAAGTTATCCTCCCGCATGCTGCAGAACAGACAGTTTGATTCACAATGATTCGATATATCTATGACACCACGAATGTGAACTTCATCGCCGCACCATGTATTTCTTACACGGGTGGCCCTTTCGAAAAGACGCAGCAAAGCATCAGACGAAACGGTTTCCAGCATCCGGATTATTTCATCCCTGCTAAAATGTTCTTTTTCAATTAATTTCTTTATATCCATTAGTTCTTTGCTGCTTCTAAAATATTTTGCTTTTAAAGTATTTACAACTATTGTACCAACAATTCGCCTCATTTTTGCCGTTTTTTTTGTGAAAAAATTAACATTTTCTTAAAACAGAGAAACTATCACCATATTATTTTCATTTTTCAGGGAAAACCTCTTAAATTCGTCGCGGAGAAAACAAAAGATGACACAGCCCGGAGGAATATGAGGAATTAACAATGTCGAATTACGAATTGGTCCTCTGTGGAATATTTCCCGGATCGAATCCGCTCTGCTAAAGCAACATTATTGCTACGCCAACCTTTGTCCGGAATATAATAAGCAACCTGTCTTTCACTAAACCGTGTTTTATACTGTTGAAATTGATCGTGAATTATTTTATCTTCTTTTAGATATAAAAAAGCAGATTGAAGCTTTATATAGCACATAAAGTTCTTATTATCTGATTATATTCTTCGAAAAACAGGAGAGGATATGAAAGAGAACATTTCGCGATATAAAAAGTATCTGTTTTACCTGATGGCGCTGCATTCCGCGGGAGTCGGAATCGGACTGATAACACAGCCATCAGTTGTTTTCAATTTTCTCGGTTATGAAACAATTCAGGAAAATTTCTTCCCCGCCCAGGGTGGAGTGTTTCATCTGTTGATGGCATTTTGTTATTATCTCTGCGCCATCCGTTTGGAATCATTTGGAATTCTTATCTTTTTTTCATTTGTCGTTAAAATGACAGCGGCGCTTTTTCTTTTCCTCTATTTCATTTTTGTTTCTTCTCTTACGGTAACTCTTCTTTCAGCTTTGTCCGATCTTATAATGGGGCTTGTTATTTATTTCCTCTTTGGCTATTCATATTTTCTTAGTCTGTTCAGGTATAAAAATGAATAAGGGACTGCAATCCGTAGTTATAACAGGGGCATCCGGATTTGTAGGGAAGTTTCTGCTCGATAATCTGAAGGACTCCTATAATTTGTTTGGCATCGCCCGGCGTTCCATGGGAGCGGCCAATATACCATATCATCCCAATATTCACTGGATGCAATGGGATATAGCGAACAGGGAAAGTATTGATGAAGTCAGAAGCTATATCGAATCAAACGGAGGCGCCGATTATATCATTCATCTCGCGGCTTATTATGATTTCGACTATTCAGATAATCCGGAATATGACCGCACAAATGTCGGGGGGACGAAAAATATACTGGCGCTCGCGGAGGCCTTAAAAGTAAAAAGGCTGATATTTTCCAGCTCCGTAGCGGCATGCAATTTTCCTGAAAATAATGACCAGGTAACTGAAAAAAGCCTTCCCGACGCTGATTATCATTACGCGAGAACAAAAAAGGAGGGGGAAAAACTTGTAAAGGAAAGTTCATTGATTTTTCCCGCTTCCGTGATCAGGTTTGCCGCTGTTTACAGCGACTGGTGTGAATATGCCCCACTTTATAAATTTATTTCGAACTGGACATCAAAAAATATTGATTCCAGAATTCTCGCGGGCAGAGGAGAATCGGCAATTCCATATATTCATGTTTATGATATTTGTGCGATAATTCAAAAGATCATTAAAGAGAGCAGCCGACTGCCCCGGTTTGCTATATTTAACGCAAGCCCCGACGGATCAACATCACATAAAGAACTCTTTGAATGGACCACGAGATATTTTTACGGCAAACCTGTGCGCCCCTTTTACCTCCCCCGCCTGCTCGCTTATCCCGGGCTGTGCTTTAAACATTTGCTGAGTTTTTTACATCTTACCTGCGATGAACCTTTCGAAAAGTTCTGGATGATTAAATATATCGACAAAAAGCTGGACACTGAATCATCTCTGACAAGGAAAACGCTCGAATGGCAGCCTACGGAAAGATTTAAAATTCACAGGCGGCTGCTTTTTATACTGGAAAAAATGAAAAGCCATCCTAACGAATGGAAACTTAAGAATGAAGCCGCCCTTAAAAAAACAGAATTCCGGGTAAATTATATGATATATGAAAAGATGGCGGCGGCGCAGGTTGAGCTGGTTGATAAAATTTCGGATGAAATATTATCTGATATAAATATCAATAAGTTCTCCCTTTATCATAAGATGGACCAGGAGGACTACCATTGTTACCTCAGCACACTTTACCACCTTCTGATGGCAACTGTAAGGAGCGGTGAAAGAAGCCTTCTGCTGAAATATATTGATGATATCGCCATTAAAAGATTTGCCGAAGGTTTTAATGCCATGCAGATAAACGATACCCTGGCAGTTTATCAGGATATTATATATAAATACCTTACCGGTATAAAAGAATTGAAAAAATTTGAAATAGAAGTACATGATTATATCATTTTGTCTCTTCAGCTTGCCAAGGATGAGATAGAAGATTTATATGAGAGCCTCCTCCAGAAAATGCCGGCTGAAAAAATCGCCGAATCTCCTCTGCTGCCCGACTGCACCGAACTGAAAAGAATGATTAGGCAGTTAAGCGCGTTTTACCAGCTTACCCCCGAATCAGGCGAATATTACGAAGATCTGCGATAATTTCACGCATGACAGAATAGCGCATACGAGCCGCCGCGGATTCTGTCCTTTTTTTTCAACAGGTCAAGCCAGATGATAATTACGAATGACGAATTACGCCGCATGCAGTTTAATTCTATGCAAAATGGTAAGATTAGTTCCTGAAAAAGAATCCCGAATGGGATTCAATATCAATAGCCCCGGACGGCGAAAGAAGTGAGCTGTCCGGGGTAAAAAGAAAAACATGCCTCCACGACCCTGAAGGGGTCAAATACAGAAATCTTTAGCAGATTAGATTTTTTTTCGACAAATAATATTTTCTCCGGATTGTTAATATTCGACGCCTTCGGTGGCGCTGCTTTCAACCCGGGGAGTTCCATTTTTTCACCGGCCCCGAAGTTATTCCGTTTAAAGTCAAGGAAAATAGGGGAAAAATATTCATAAAGAGATTAGGTAATATCACGCTTTTGAATATTTTTTATTTTCCTTGACAAACTGTGCTTTTTTTATTTTATATATACTTATGGAGCTGAAGCGCCGATCCCGGTCATATCGGTAATGCCTTTTTGGGACGATGCTTTTCGCTCCTTTTTTATTGTCATTTCTTTTCTTTTTCTTCTCTGTCTGCCTGATATTGGAGCATTTTCATCATAACTCAAATATCTTCTTGAATCTGAATTATCTTCTTCTTTCTTTTCTGATAATTCTTTTCTTTCCGTTCTTTCCTGGTATTTGGCCGGATCATACTTCTCTTTGTTCTTTAACATCGCATATATTATTCTGGTAATTTTGTGCATGATTGCTCCGATGGCTGCCTTTGCATTCATCCCACGTCCCATGAAGTTTTCATAGGTTTTTTTGATATATGGATTTTTTGATATGGCCGATAATGCCACCATATATAATATTTCGCGGGGAACCTTTCTTCCCTTTTTGCTCATGCGTATTTCGTATTTCCCGTCTCCGCTTTCCCGGTAGGACGGATTCAGACCAAAATATGATACCAGATTCTTCGATGCAGGGAACCGATTTATATCACCTATTTCCAGGAGTAAACCTGTTGCTGAATAATCACTTATTCCTGTAAAACTTTTCAGTAGTTCTACTTCATTTTTATCGATCTCCTGAGAGATCAGGCTAAGTAATTTTTCTTTTTGTTTTTCCAGATTCAATATCTGTTCAACAATCACTATTATCAACTCTCCCATATTCTCTTCAACATTTGAAGCTACGGTGTTTTTGGCCTGGGCAATCAATTTTTGTGCTTTCTCCTTTGATATATAAGGGATCTTTGACAGTTTTAATGCACTGGCCCGCGACAACTTCATCGATGTTGGATAATATTTCAGTAGCTGTTTTATCCAGTTTGGCATACCACTCTTACAATAGTTCAGAAGCTCCGGATTTGCCTGGTATAGCAACTTTTCCAGTTGATTTTGGAATTGTGTTTTCTGTTTTGTCTGAAGCCTTGCTGTATTAAACAACTTTCTTAATGTGATATAATTCTCTTTTACATCATAGCGGACATTCTCCCGATATTTGATCTGGTACTCTGCTACCAGACGTCCGCATATTTTGTCGTTTGATACTTTGAGTAGTCCGGCTTTTCCTGAATGATTTACCCCATATGCATTTAATCGGGCTACATGAATTTTATACCTGGACCGTAGTTCCTGTATTGCTGATATCCAGTTATTTTCATAACTCCCGGTGCTTTCAAAGGCACAATACAATGTTGCTTCGGGATTATTCTTAAAAAAGTTTGCTATTATTTCATGTAATTTCTTATGCCCGGATTTTGTATCGTCTAACTGAAATGATTTTTCTACTATTTCTTTTTCCTGATCCATAATTGAAAAATCACAGTAACCTTTGCTTACATCTCCTCCAAGATAATAATTTTTCATATTATACCTCTTAAAATATTTTAGGTAGTATATCAGGGAATATTTACCTTGTCTTATACGGATTTTTATCCAGGTTATTCCTCAACTTTTACCTGACAGAATGAAGACACTTCGGGACGGATTCTTGATCCATGGGACGTGCCTTCTATTCTGCAAGTATAAACAATATTTTACTTTCTTACCTTTTTTTATTCTTTCTTTAAACATACAAGGGGTCGAAGCCGAATAGCCACGGGGTGTTCCCACAGGGAATTCCCCGTGGGGACGGGGTTAAAAAGCGCGCAACATCCCCCGGAGAAACGAACCAGGTGGTTTAATTTCAGAACTCCTGATCCCGGTTATAAAAAACAATATGTCAGAACCGAAATAAATCACCCACTTTATTCCACATAGAACAAAAAAAATCATTCCGGTTCTTTACTTGTTTCCATAAAATATCAGAATTCCAAAGATGATTTGTTTTAGATTTGCCTTAATAATGTTTATCTTGCTTAAAGAAAATTAGAGATATTATAGTGTATAATTCTTTTGGTTGTGTCAGTATCATGGCATCCTCGATAAGCGGAGGAATAATTATTTGTTTTTCCCTTATGTTTATAGTTGATGAGAACCAGCTTTTAAACGCCTGGGGAATAACAATGATTTCAGCCCTGGTGATCGGTAATATTGTGGTATTTATTTTAAGGAAAAAGAATCTGGATGAAAAAGGAGATATCGGTCATCTTCACCGTACCGAAGGAGATATAATTGAACTAATTGAAAAAGGATGGGCTGAAGATGCTAAAAATCAAAAACCGCCTACTTTCCGGTTAGCCAGAGAGAAGGATTCTGAAAACTCCTTTCTTTCCAAATCTCGAAATGAATCATCGGACCATCAAGACTCTTAGCGGAGCGGCCAAGTTTTTTCCCCCCTTTTATCTTATCCCCTTCCGATATTTTAAGATCGGTGAGGTTCCCATAAACCGTGCGGTAATTTCCTTTATGAGTGAGTATGACCACACTTCCATAACCGGGGATCCATTCAATTGCCGAGACCATTCCTTCGGCGACAGCAAAGACATCCGATTCTTTATTCGTCAGAATATCAATACCATAATTCAGGGTTACGGTATTAAGCCGCTCATTTTTATTTTCGCCAAACTTTTTAATTATTTTACCATATTTAACCGGCCAGGCAAGCTTTCCCTTAAGCGCGGCAAAATTCTCAAATTTCTCATAAATCTGCGTAAGTGATTTTCCACCTTTATTTTTATTTTCCCTGGCAAGCCTCTCCTTTCTTAATCTCTCTTCCTCAAGCTTAGCTATTATTTTCTGTATCTGGAGTCTGGCTCTGTCCTGTTCTTCAATATCCCTCTTCAAAACCATGCTGTCTTCTTTAAGCCTGTTGATCAGGGTTTCTTTTTCTTTGCGGTTTTCCTGAAGGTCAGCTATCTCAATATTTTTTTCTTCTATAAGCCGCTGTCTTTCTTTAATCTCATCCGATAAAAGAGTCGAGAGCCGCTGTAATTCCTTTTTTTTATCTTTCAGTTCTTCAAGGTTTTTATTGCCAAATTCAGTAATGTGATTCAGATATTTATAACGTCTCAGCATCCTGGTGATGGAACCTGAGCCGAATAATGTTTTCAGCCTGCTTTCAGCCCCGTGTTTATATAACCATACTATATAATCGGAATATTTTTTTTTAAGTGAGCCTGTTTCTTTTTCCACCTGCTTTATCTCTTCCCGCAGTTTTTTTATCTGCCCGGTTTTTATCCTCTCCTCACTTTCATAACGTCTTACAAGCTTTTCATAAAGATGCTCCTGCTTTTTCATATTACTGAGCATCTCCCATGATTCTTTTTCCTGTTTTGCCAGATTCTTCAGATCATCCTTAAGTTTACGGATATTTGATCTTATATGCTCAAGCTCAATATTTTTCTGCTGTATCTGTTCAGCTTCCTGGGCGGTCAGAGAAACAGCAAAAAAAAGGAAAATAATTATATATTGGATCCCCTTTACCATTCAACCACTTCAGCGTCTGAAGGAATATCGATATCAACATCAACATTTTCCCGGTTAATCTTTATGTTTCTGTATTCGATGTCGAGACGCTGATTTTCCGATTCATTAAAAATCCTGGAATTATGTGGGACCGGAACATCATTATAATTCCTGAACCGGCTGTAATTCCCTTCAAAAAGTGTTTTATCACTTTTATCTTTGATGACATAATCCGTTATCGCGAGATTCCCTGCATCGATTGTGTAGAGGCTGTTATAGCCCGATATCCTGTCGGTATAGGTCAGAAAATAATTTTCTTTGTTTCCTTCAAATTTGTCCGGCTCGCGCCTGAGTTTTTCTGTCAGGTTAACCGCGCCGGCAAAAGCGTCCATGATATCTTCAAAGGAAAGATCGACTTTAAATACATTTTTTAATACTGATCTGTCATGTTTTCCTTTATGAACCTTATTCCTTAGTACATCATAAAAAATGAAATCATTATTAGTCACTCGCGCCGCTGCCAGATCAATCCCAAAAGGACCATAAACTGAAATTTTTACCGTATCCGGTTTTTTAATTACTACCTCAAAAGTTGCCGAGGCTGAAAGATCGGGAGATTCAACATTGATCACCCCGTTGCCTTCAAACACCTTTATTTTTCTTCTGTTCGATTCCAGTTTTTTCACAAGTCTGTCGGGCGAAAGAACCATTTCGGGTGATTCCTGTTTTGAGGGAATACAAGCCTGGGCTAAAATGATTATAAAGATAAAATATAACAGATTGCGGATACTAATTATTTTCACGTTTATTTATTCTCCAGTTTAATTTTAATCTTCTCAAGCGCCGGGTCAATCTCAAGGGCTTTTTCCCACTGCCGCCTTGCCTTTTCCTTATCCCCCATCTCGAAATATACATCTCCGAGATGGTCCAGAACCTCGGCATTATCTTCGTCATATTTCAGCGATCTTAATATAAACTCTTCCGCTTTATTATATTCCCCGAGACGGTAATATATCCATCCCATAGTATCGAGATAGGATGAACTCTCGGGATCTTTTTCCAGAGCTTTTTCAACCATTTCTTTGGCTTCCTCCAGCCTGATGCCCCGTTCTGATAATGAGTAAGCGTAATTATTAAGAACCAGGGCCGATTCAGGGTCGATGCTCAATGCCTTCTGATAAACCGAATCACACTTATCCCATTGCTCCAGATCATCATAAATAAGTCCAAGAGTGCCGAGCAATGGAGCATTTTCAGGATCAATTTCGAGGGCTTTGGATATCGACTCAATAGCTTCTTCATATCGTTTCATCTGGTTGAGAGAAAATCCGTAAGCATAAAGCGCTGTAAAATTCCCAGGATTAAGCCGGACTGCCTTTTCGAGGTAACCGACCGCCTCCTCATGCCGGTTCTCCTGCCCGAGTGAAAGCCCCATCAGCAAATTCATGGCGAATTCATCCGGGAAATTCTCCAGCGCGTTATCCATCAATTCTATTGTTTCGGCATATTTTTCATTGTCAAAAAGCATCCCCCCGAGACGCACCTGCAGATCGGAGTTCCACCTGGCATCCCCGGCGGCAAACCTGAAATATTCGAGAGCAAGAGAATCTTTCTTCTGTCTCAGCGACAGTTCCCCGAGGAAAGCATTAAGCTGCCAGTCGCTGCTGTCGGCATTTACGGTTTTTATCATTTCCACAGTCTGGTCAAGGATTGAGGTATCATTAAGAGCTTTATTAAAGTAAAGAGTCGCTATCCTTTTTTTTGAAATAAAATCGACATTATCCATTTCAACAATTTTGGAATACTGTTTTAATCCTCCAATTCCATCCCCTTTTTGTATCAGGGAGCCCGCTTTCAGTTCAATCAGTTCGGCATCATTGGGAAAAAGAGGGAGAAGTTCTTCAGTCAGCTTCAGCGCGTCATCATATTTTTCATTGTCAATCCAAGACTGTATTAGCAGTTTCTGCATTCTCATATCTGAAGGATTAAGTTCAAGCAGTTTTTCAACAATGCTGATAGTTTCATCAATATTTCCCATCCTTTCATTCAACTCAGCCATACGGGCAAGTATTGTCCAGTCGGGACCATTCATTTCAATAAGCTTCTTATATATTTCAATCGCGCGGGAAGGTTTATCATCCTCCAGCAGGAGCGCAAGATTATACATCGCGTCGGCGTTGTTCGAGTCAGCTTCCACAAGCCTTTTGAATACCGCCGCGGCTGAATCGGGCTGGCTGCCGGCTTTATAAACGGTAGCGAGAAGAAGATTAAAATCTTTATTTCCGGGCATCAGCTCAACTGCCTTTCGTGAATTTTCCAGCGCCGGAAGCAATTTCCCAAGCCGGTAATAATTTTTCCCGATGGCATAAAAGATACCGGCGGAAGTGTCATATTTTAATGCCTGCTGATATTCCAGAATAGCTTCGGCATATTTGGATTTTAAGTCATATACCGCTCCTTCAAGAAAATGCGCGGATGCCTTTTCTTTTTTTTCAAAGTCACTGTTTTGCCTCTCAACTATCTCCTCTCTATCCACCCTGCTGCCGGAACAGGCGGCCAGAAGCAAACCCAAAACAAGAATAATTCCAAATCTTTTCATATAATCACTTTCTATTACACCAATAATAATTAACTGTTACCACCTTCAACAAAAATAGGTTCCTCAAAATTTTAAGTTATCAGAAAAGTTCATCTTCTATTGTTTCAAGCATGCCCAGATAACTTTCATATCTTTCTACCGAAATATCACCATCTTCCACTGCCTCCGCAATACGGCATCCCGGTTCATGATTATGAGTGCACGTATTAAACCTGCAATCGTGCATATAGGGAATAAACTCTCTGAAATAATGACAGAGGTCTTCTTCGGTCAGGCCATATGGATCGATTTCCCGGATGCCGGGAGTATCAACAATAAATTTATTATCGCCGACATCGGAAAGCACACTCGTCACTGTGGTATGTTTTCCTTTACTGCTGTAACTACTGATCTCGGCAGTTTTAAAATTAAGACCGGGGAAAAGAATATTCAGCAAAGATGATTTACCAACACCCGAGGGTCCCCAAAACAAGTTTGTCCCTTCTGTAATCAGAGAAGTTAAATCATCCAGCCCTGTATTTGATACAATGCTTGTTGTAAAAATTCTATATCCCGCCTCCTGATAAACTCCTTTCCAGTATCTTACAAAATCATCATCCCGTTCAACCAGGTCTTCTTTATTCATGATAATCACTGTCTCTATTCCGCTGCTTTCACCGGCGACAAGAATTCGGTCGACAATTCTGTTATTAAAACCCGGATCGAGAATACTTGTTATAATAAATAATCTGTCGATATTGGCCGCGATAACCTGTTCGAGCCGCTCACCCCTCCTTCCCGAACCTTTAATTTTGGGAAATTTCCTGGAGAGTTGATTTTTCCTCTCTTCAATTGAGGTAATTACTCCCGATCCGTCACCATTATCATCAAATTCCACATAATCACCTACCGTAACAATATCAAGATTATTCAGTTTTCCCCTTCTAAGACTGTATTCCTTTTTTAATCTCCCCGGAAGAGAACAGCGAAAAAGTTTTCCCGAATTTTCCCCGACATAATAATTTATACTTTCAATTTTCCTTACTCTTCCTTTTATGGAATCCTCCGGTTGAATATTTAAAATAAAAAAGCATCTTTTAATATAAGATGCTTTTTGATATTAGGCAATTTTTTAGAAGAGGTTCAAAAACGGGATGAGAATGAAACGAACAGCCTGTCGTTTTTGATATCATAATAATTACGTGAAAGGCCAATGCCATAATTATCATTATAATCTTTCCAGAATCCATGGGAATATCCGACATCGATCGATACATTTTCATTCAGCACTATCCCCAGGCCGCCGGTTAAATATTTGCGGTTATAATCTGAAGGATCATCCTTGAAGGGTGATGGCTTAAACATATAACCGGCCCTGATAAGCAGACTTGTCATAGGAATTCTGTATTCCGCCCCGACACTATAGTTAACCGCTGTCCTGAAAATATCCTTAATTTCTTTGTTGTTATTCAGCCTCGCTTCCAAGGTCAGGCCATCTGAAAACTCCATGCTTGTATAATCAATAACATTTATATCTCCGCTTAATGTAAGGCCGAACATATCGAAAGCGGCGCCGGCGCCGAGTTCAAAGGGAGTAGTTATATCATATTCAAAATTTTCTTCATAAGCGTCAAATTCAAAACCGCTGCTTGAAGTAAAATCGCTGTAACCGTCTGTATAATATGTTTCTTTGACAGTATAAGTTGTCGGGAATTTTACAGTAACACCCAGCCTGGAAAAATTGTTTATTTTATATAACATTCCAAATTTCATATCCCAGCCCGAGAGGTCCCATTTGATAATATCATTCATATAAAAGCGGACAAATCCCGCAGTTCTGCTGTCATCCGGATCGAGTTGAAAATCATCGCCGTAAACATCCCTGGTATCCTCTTCGTAATAATCCCTGGCGCTGTTGAACTCACCCGATTTGATATTGAGAGTAACACCAACAAATAATCCTTTCGATACCTCCATGGCGCCGCTGAAACTCCATGAATTAAGGTTTCCTTCCTGCAGAATTTTTCCATCCTGGTTCAGGTTTCCATTAATTGAGGTTTCATCGAGAATTGTATTAACCGGATAGCTCAGGCCAAGATAATAAGCAAGATCATCCCTGTTGGCCGCGAGGTCCTGGATCATTGAATGATTGCCTGAATTATACCCGTTAAAACTAATAACTCTGTTAAAACTTTTTTCACGGTTGAACCCGATCGCGAAAACAAGGCTGCCTCGGTAAACAGGATAGGGGAATACAAGTCCTATTCTTCCCAGGTCGGTGCTTGCCCGGTCATCGGAGGTAGTATTGCCATGAAGTGTAACATCATTGGCAAAAGAATTATACTTCATCATGCCGGTAAATTCCATTCTTTTCATAAGTCCCAGACCGGCGGGATTAATCATAGCGGCTGAATAATCATCGGCAACAGCAATAAAACTGTTACCCATGCCGAGGGCCCGCGCGCCGCTGCCCAGCCCCGGTTCCGAAAGCCTGAGCGCGTCATTAAAATTTTGCGCGTTAATGCTCAGACTAAAAATAAATAAAGAGACTACAAAAGTTAAAAAAGGAATTCTTTTCATTTTTTTCTCCCGGATTTTCCATTTTTAGAATCATGATTGTCCCTTCTTGATCCAGAATTACTTCCACTACGTTCTTTTCTTGCTCCGTTGTCATCACTCGTTGATGAATTCGTCCTTTCTTTGGTCACCGGCGCTGGTTTGCCGGGAGGAGGAACAGGAGGCGGCGGCGCAGGATATGGCACAGGCCCTGGCCCCGGAGGTCCCGGTTCAGGCCTTGGCCTTTCAGGCTGGTCACCCGGAACATATCCGCCCCCGTAATCTTCATAGTATTCGTCTCCGACCGGAGGCATATAAAAATCAAAATCATACCACCAGGCGGAACTGCTATAATAACTGTCAATTAGTGAATACACATCTTCGTAATAAGCAGTATCGGCTTTAACAAGGTAACCATAGTCAATCAGTTCCCCCTGTGAATGGCATTCCCCGCAATTATCGGCAAAAAATATCTCCCCTTCACGGTAAATAATTTCATCGTGAGCTGAAATTGCCGGATGTTCTGTCATTACATAACAGCCGCTGAAAAATGACAGAATAATAAATAAACCGATATATGTCTTAACTTTCATCATTTTTTTTACCTTTTTGATCTGCCGCTGCTACTCCTTGAACCACTGCTTCTCGATCCGCTGCTTCTCGATCCGGAAGACCTTGAGGATGAAGAACTTCGCGGAGGATTATATGATCTTGAACCGGAACTGCTCCTGGGTGGATTATATGATCTTGGCGATGAACTTCTTTTTGGCGGACTATAAGATTTTGATTTTGAACGTCTGTTTGGGCTTTTATAAGATTTATAACCTTTTTTTGGCTGATAACCTTTTTTGGGTTTATAACTTTTCGATTTATTTTTCTTACTGTAACCGCGGGAAGACTTCGGTTTATAATATTTGTTCCGGCTGTCAGATTTTTTCCTGTATGATTTATTATCCGATTTATTCCGCTTATAAGATTTATATGACCTGGCTGACTTGTCATAACTTTTCGAACTCTTTTTCCGGGATGTATAGGTTTTACGTGAACTGTTTTCCGGATCGGCCACATTTCCTGATTTTTCTTTCGTAACACCTTTTCTCGTTGAGGGTCTGCCGAGATCGCTGCTTCTTCCTCCATCGGCGACAGCAGGTTGTTTCTGTCTTGCTACCTCTTTGGTCCTTCCGACCGGATCACTTACACGTCCTTCACGATCAGCAACCGGAGTTTTATCTCTTAGGTTGGTCCGTGTCGGTCTGCCCAGGTCATCACTGTTCCTGCCCCCTCTGATAACATCACCGCTCCGGCTTACTGTTGATTCTCCTCTTCTGAGTACACTTCCCGAAAAACCGGTGCGTTCACCACCCGCACGGGTAATGGCGCTTCTGCCTCCGCCCGATCCGCGGCCATGATTTCTCCGCGTGCCGGCCCAGTAGTTGGTTCTGTATTTTGTTTTGGGGGCGTAATCCCAATGATTATAACTATAACCGTAATAAGGATAGTATGAACCATAGACCACATAATAGGGATTATACCAGGGGTTATACCATGGATGATGCCATGTTGTCCATGTCGGGTACCAGGGGTCCCAATAATACCAGTCCCAGGGATCATACCAGTAAGAACCTATCGATACAGTCAGACCAGGATGATAACCCCAGTAATACTTTCTGTAGTTAGGCCTGTAATGAATACACTCGTAGGTGTCATAATACCCCCCGTCATAATATTCATCCTCGTAAACGACTCTTCCCTCTGAATCTTCATCATAATACCCCTCCTCATCGTAATACCCTTCCTCATAATATTGCTCATTTTCCTGGTTATCTTCATAATAACCTTCGGAATAAGCTCTTTCCTGGTTTTCCTTAACCGCAAGTTGTGTATAACACCCG